>BJHT01000130.1 GCA_014193395.1 Verrucomicrobiota bacterium | reverse complement strand
GGAATGACACCGATATCCTTGTAGTTAAACCCGCTTTTGAGCGGCTTGTAGGTGCCGACGATGTCAACGCTGCGGTTGGGAGAGATGTCGGACTCCATGCCCATTCCCCAGTAGGCGGCGTTGATGATGAGTCGGCGCAGGCCGGGATTCTCGAGGTCCGTGGCACTGCCCATGGTGGATTGAAAGACTCGTGCCATCTTGCCCTCGCTCGTCTGCCAGAGCTTGAACCATGCGACTGGCAGCGGCTCCAGTTTCGGATTCGGAGGATCGTCGGGTTTCCGGCCCATCAAGGGTTGACCCCAGACCAAGGCGGTGCAACCCACCGGCAGACTCGTCCCTTCCTTGTAGGTTCGGTAAACATCTGAGTTTCCCCAGATGTCACTGACACCCCTCAGAATCGGATGATCCTTTTGTTCCGGAACGATGGTGCCACGGGTGGAGTCCGCCTGCCACCGGCCATGGTGACCCATGAAGGAGCCACCAAGCACATCCTCGCCCCAACGAACTTGTTTGCCGTTGATCTTATAGGGCAGCGCGGCGTGGAAGCCGTGGTTCCCAGTCCGCAGCGAGATAATCGGTTTGCCGGAATCGACATACTTCACAATGAGTTCCCGCTCGGCCATCGGGAGCGTGAGCAGGCGGGGAAAGAAAATGACGAGATCGGCCATGGCAAGGTGCTCCAGGCCGGGAATGTGGTGTTGTTTGAACTCCTTACCTTTCTCCGGATAGACCGGCATCGTTGGATCGACTTCGCCCTTGTCGTTGACGGCGAAAAGCACGGTGCAGTCGAAGCCATGGTGGGTGCTGAGTACCCTTGCCATCATGGGCATCGACTGTTCGCTGCGATACTCCTGATCGGCGGCGATGAGCACGACGCGTTTGCCTTTGCCGGGGCCGTCCGCGCCGGGGTAGGTCAGCCATTGCTCATTTTCGGCAGCACGAACAGGGCATTCCCCAGCAAACAGAGTGAGCGCGATGAGATAGGATACCAACAGGAAATTGGGCGGGATTGGCATAGAAGCAGAGAGTTAGTTCTTAGGTATTTCGTTCACCGTGTAGTAGGCCTTGCTATGGACGAGGCGCTGGCCGTCTGGAGCGGTAATTCTGGAAAGGTCGAAGTCATGGATGTGATCTTCCATGATACCCGCCAGCCGCACCATCACGGAGAGACCGTCCGCGGCGGGTACTGCGTGGGTCACCTGCGCGGTGGTCTGATCGACCTCAGGACTGCCGTAGGCTCCGTGGTAGATGTGAGTGTAGGTGGTGATGTTGTAAGCGTCGGCTTTTGCGGCGACTTGCTTGTCCACGGGCTTGGTGAAGGTGATCAGGAAGCCGTCTTTCCTGATGTTGATTTCCCTGATCTCGAACGGCACGACGCCATTCCAGTCGATGCGTTGAAGGGCAAACGGCTCCGTGCCGCGCACGGGCCACTGGCGGCTGGTGGTGAATCCTCCGGCGACAAGCTGGCCCTTGGGCGAGAACTCCACGTTCATGATCCCGGTGGCCAGCCCTTCGCGGAAGGGATAACACGCGCCCTGCCACACACCGTTAACCAGTTCGGTCGTCGCGCGCATGACGAGGCTGAGACTGTAGTCGCCGAGGAAGAGTTGGTTATCGAAGGGTCCGAACTTGCCGCCCGTAGTGTTGAGTCGGAAGCCGGAGATAGAGCGACCCATTTTGATGTAGGGAAACTTGACCGCCGGCGGCACCAGTTCCTTGACCCGTTTTTTCTCCACGCTCATGCGCGAACCGGTGTTGGGCTTGAGTTCCGGTGCTTTCACGCCGGGGGCGAAGGGATACCAGTTGTAACTCGCAGGGTGACCGACGAAGCCGCCCTCCTTGAGATGCTTCAACGAACAACAGCCATTCCACGGCCCCTGACTCTCGATGGCAAACATTGCACCTTGCGCATTCGCGCCGACGCCGCCGGGGCTGCGCAAGCCGCTGCACACGGGAATCATCTTACCCTGCGGGGTCACTTTCACCGCCCAGCCGCGAAAGAGATTGTGTGACTCATACGAACCGCTCAGTCCCAGCGCCACCCAGATGTTTCCCTGCGGATCGTGTTTGGAAGCAAAGGCGAATTCGTGACCCTCGGCATAACCCCAGTTGCTGGTGAGCGTGTCGAAACGATCGGCGACGCCATCGCCGTCGGTATCTGAGATGCGGGTGACTTCTCCCCAACTCGTCGAGGTCATCGCGCCATCCTTCCATGACAACGAGAAGATCTCATCCTGCCCGCTGGCGAACAGATGGAACTCGGGTTTGGGCGGGGTCTCGAATGCGCCCTTGATGAAATAGATGTCACCTCGCCGGGTACCGACGGCCAGTCGTCCGTCGGGCAGGACTTCCAGCCCCCCAGGCCGCATCGGAACACCCGTGGGAATAGGAATGTTGACGATAGGATAATATTTCGCCTCGGCCGCGGCGGTTCCCCACATGGCACCGAGATCTTCGTCGGCCCGGAGCAGCGGCATGGCTGCCAGCGTCTGCAAGAGAATTAAAAGGACGGGTAGTTTCATGCGATAAGTTCTTTGAGCACTTGCCCACCAAATTGGCTGAGCTGTTTGAAGCGGCCGGCGTGGTAGTAGGTGAGTTTGTTGTCGTCGAGACCGAGCAGGCGCAGCAGCGTGACGTGGAAGTCGCGGACGTGAGCTTTGCCTTCGACGGCAGCCATGCCCAACTCGTCAGTGGCACCGATGGTACGACCGGCGTTGCAGCCGCCGCCGGCGAGCCAGATGGTCATGGCGTTGGGATTGTGGTCGCGGCCGTAGGCGGTGCCGCCCCGCACGCCGTTGTCGGGGGTGCGGCCAAACTCGCCGCACCAGACGATGAGTGTGCTATCGAGCAGGCCGCGCTGTTTGAGATCGGTGATGAGTGCGGCGATGGGTTGGTCCACGCCGCGCACGAGATTCCCGTGAGCGCGTTCGATGTAGTCGTGGCTGTCCCAAGAGCCGTTGTAGAGCTGCACGAAGCGCACACCCTTTTCTACGAGCTTCCGGGCGAGCAGACATTTACGGCCAAAGGAATCCGTGGCGTCGTGGCCGATGCCGTAGAGTTCCTTGGTCTTCGCGTCTTCCTTCGAGAGGTCAAGCGTCTCGGGCACCTGCATCTGCATGCGAAAGGCGAGTTCGTAGTTGTCCATGCGCGCTCCGAGTTCGTCGTGACCGGGGTGTTGCGCGGCGTGCGCGGTGTTGAGCTTGGCGATGAGGTCGAGGTTCTTGCGCTGGCGTTCGGGGCTGACTCCGGCGGGCGGTGCGAGGTCGAGAATGGGCGAGCCTTTCGCGCGCAGCGGCGTGCCTTGAAAACTGGCGGGCAGGTAGCCGTTGCTCCAGTTCGCCGCGCCACCTTGCGGGTAGCTGACCTCGGGCAGCACGATGAAGCCGGGCAGGTCTTGATTGACCGTGCCCAAGCCGTAGTTCAGCCACGCGCCGATGCCGGGGTCGCCGCCGAATCGGTTGCCGCAGTTCATCTGATACATCGCGGTCGGATGATTCACGCTGTCCACGGTGCAGCCGCGAAAGAAGCAGAGGTCATCCGCAACCTTCGCGAGATGCGTCCAGTTTTCCGCCATGTCCGCGCCGCTCTGGCCGTGCTTGGCGAACTTGAACGGGCTTTGCACGTAGTAGCGTTTGCCACTCTCCATCGCGGACTTCTGCTTGCCCTCACGCACAAATTCCTTGAGGTGCATCTTCGCGAGCATGGGCTTCGGGTCGAAGGTGTCGATGTGCGAAGGGCCGCCTTCCATCATGAGGAAGATGACGTTCTTCGCCTTCGCAGGCAGATGGCCCTGTTTCGGCGCGAGCGGATTCTTCTGTTGCTCCGCGGCGAGCAAGGAACTGAACGCCACGCTACCGAGCGACGCGCCGAGCGAGTAGATGAACTCGCGCCGCGTCGGAGCGTGCAGCGCGCGGGAGCCAGCGCATGGAAAGTAGCGTTTCATTTCGTCAAAGCGCTTCGAACTCCGCGCGGGTTGCCTTCGTTTTTTGATACTCCATCACAATCCTCCAGCGTCCATCGCGTTTCAGCAGCAGGGCCTCGAAGTGGATGTAGTCGCGCGTCTCCTTCCCGTCGGCGCCAGTCGCGGTGTAGAGGAAGATTCCCGTCTCGTGCGCTGTGGTCGCGTCGCCCAGGCGCTGGGAAAATTTGAACTCCACGCTGGCCTTCATCGCGCCGCTCTTCGTCGCGTCGAATTCTTTCTTCCAGCGTTTGAGCGCATCCGCGAGCGGAGCACTGGTCTTCTTCGCCCCGGACACGAGCACTCCATCCGGGTGGCACGTCGCTTCGTAGGCCGCAAAATCCCCCGCGGCCACGGCCCTGGAAACCTCCGTCCAATAGGCGTCGAGTTGTTTCAGCCGCGCCCTTTCGGGCACCGCGTCCTCGGCCAGCAGAAAGAATGGGAACAGAAGCGCGAGTGCGAATGTGGCTTTCATGGTGTGGGTAAACAATTCGGGCAGATAACACGCTGCGGATCCATTGGGCTGTTGGCTTCAATAGACATACGCAAACTCGTTGGAGTTGAGGAGTGCGAGGCAAACATCGGCGAGGGCTCGGGTGCGCACGGGAACATCGGCAGGCTGGAGATCGGGGACGAAGTCGGCGTAGGCGTGCAGCTTCTCGTTGAAGGAAAATTTCTCACCGGTGTTTTCCTCGACGGCGTCGCGGCGGACTTCGAGCGGAGGTTTTGTTGAAGATGGCTTCGCGCCACCCAGCATTGCTTCGATGTCGCGCCAGTGGGTCAGGCAGCTTTGCAGTTCGCCCGCGCTTGGCAGGCGGGAAAAAGCGAGCTGGAAACAGCGCGCGATCGCCGCCTCGTCGGACTTCGCCTCCTTCACCGCGCGATTCGCCAGCGCCAGCGCTCGCGAATGCGTGGTCTGTCCGTTGAACAGACTGAAGACCTGCGGCGTGACGGTGCTGGCCTCGCGGCGCTCGCAGGAAAAATCCGGCGCCGGCGCGTTGAAGACTTCCTGCAACGGGTCTGGCAGACCGCGAACTTTCAGCGCGTAAAGCGAGCGGCGATGACGCTGCTGCGGAAGCGGATTCGGCACCCAAGCGGCAGCGAAGGTGCCCATGACTTGCCGCGGCTGCAGTGCGGCTTCGAGGTTGATCTCGGGCCGGTTGGGGATGCCGCCGAGCGTGGGATTGAGTTCGCCTGTGGCAGTGAGCATGGCATCGCGCAATTCCTCGGCGGTGAGACGGCGGGGTTTGAAGAGCAAGTAGTCAGTAATCAGTGATTCAGTATTCAGGGGCAGGGCATTCGTCGCGGCCTGCTTACTGGTCACCGACGACCGATTACTGATTCCTGAACTCCGCCGATACGCCTCTGAGTTCATGATAAGCCGGTGCATCGCTTTGAAGCTCCAGCCTTTCTCCACAAACGTCGCAGCCAGCCAGTCGAGCAACTCGGGATTCGTGGGCTTCTTGCCGGTGCTGCCGAAGTTGTTTGGATTACCCGCGATGGGCTGGTCGAAATGCCAGAGCCAGATACGATTCACGATGGCGCGCGTGGTCAGCGGATTCTCCGCGCTCGCCACCCACTCGGTGAAGGCCTTGCGGCGGCCTTCGATGGTGTCGGGAATCGCCGTCTTCTGCGCCGCGCCGAGCACGCTCAACACGCCGGGTTTCACTTTTTCGCCGGAGCCAAACGGATCGCCGCCCGTGAGCACGCACGTTTCCTCCAAGTCACCGGCGGTCATGCGATTCTCAGGCATCCGCAGTGGCGCATACACGGCGGTCATCTGTGGAGTGCGTCCGTTGTAAACGGCGAGGGCAAAGGGTTCGTAGCGCTCCAGTTCCCATTTCAATCGCTCCAGACCTTTGCGCGCCACGCGTTCGTTGCCGTAATCCTCGGGACTGAAGCCGTGAAGTTTCGGCGGGAACTGAGCCTCGGGCACACCCTGCTTCGTCATCGCATTGCGCGCGAAATCGAACACGCCGTTGAACTCGCGCCGTTTGTTGCCGCGCTCCTGCGTCCGCGCCTGAGCGATGGCGGCGTTCCACTTCGCCGGATCAATCCCTTTCTCCGCAAACCAGCCCTCCGCATTCTTCACCAGCTTTTCGTCGAGCCGCTGCAACGTCGCCAGATACTCCGCGCGTCGCGGCTCAAGATATTTCCTCTCCTCGAATCCAGTGACATTTTCCTGCGGGAGAAACGGCGCGGCCCGCTCGCTGAGTTGCGTCGTGGCGAAGACCGCCTGCAGCGAATAGAAGTCGCGTGTGGGGATGGGATCGAACTTGTGGTCGTGACAGCGCGCACATTGCAGCGAATGCGCGAGGAAAGTCTCGCCCACGCCGTTGGCCACGTCGTCGAGGAAGCGCTGGCGGGCGACCTTCGCGACTTCCATGCTGGTCAGTTCCCACGGCCCCATGCGGAGAAAGCCCGTGGCGATGAGCATCTCCGGGTTCTGCGGATCGAGTTCGTCGCCGGCGATCTGCTCACGCACAAATTGATCGTAGCGCTTGTCGGCATTGAAAGACCGCACGACGTAGTCGCGATAGCGCCAGGCATTGCCGCGCTCGTAGTCATTGGCAAAGCCTGAGGTGTCGGCGTAACGAGTCACGTCGAGCCAATGCTGCGCCATGCGCTCGCCGTAATGCGGCGACGCGAGCAGGCGCTCGACGACCGCGGCAAACGCCTCTGCATCCGGCCGCGAGTCTTTCAGGAAATCATCCACGTCCTCCGGCGTCGGCGGCAGGCCGAGGAGATCGAACGTCGCGCGGCGAATCAGCGTGACCCGATCTGCCGCGGGTGCGGGCCGAAGACCGGCCGGCATTTTGGCGGTGATGAACGCGTCGATCGGATTGACTGCGCCCGTGGGCGAGGTGGGTTTCTTCACCGGCTGATACGCCCACAAGCCTTCGGATTTGTATTTACGATTCGTCCACTCCGGCGACTGACCGCCCGACGTCTTCACCGTGACACCATCCTCCGCCGACCACGCTGCTTCGTTCGCCTTCGCGATAGCTTGGGCCCGCGCTGCATCCGGCCACGGTGCGCCGCCCGCGATCCAGTCTTTGATCCAGGTGACCTGTTCCGCGTAAAGCTTGTCCGCCTCCTTCGGCGGCATCGGCTCCCAGTCATCGTGCTTCCGAGTTACCGCGAGATACAGCGGACTCGCGTCCGGCTTGCCGGCGACGATGGCGGGTTTCCCACTATCGCCGCCCTTCAGCGTGGCCGCGAGCGTGCGCAAGTCGAGGCCGCCCTTGATCTTCGCCTCATCCTTGCCGTGGCACGCGAGACACTTCTCCGCCAAGAGTGGCGCGATGCGACGCACAAAAAGCCGTTCGGCCTTGTCGTCGGCCGCGCGGAGAGCGCCGGTCGTGACCAGCAGCAGGACGACAAATCCATTCGCGAAGCCCTTCATGGTCGGTGGTGCATTCTACATTCGGAATCACTTCCCGGTCATGTTGAGTTGGTCGAAGAGAAACGCCAACACATCAGCCTTCTGCGCGATTCGTTCGGTGAGCGCGGTGCCCATGCCGTGGCCGGATGCGGAACTCAACCGGACCAGAACCGGGCGCCCGGACGCGGTCGCTGCTTGGAGTCGCGCGGTCATCTTACGGGAGTTCGCGGGATTAACCCGCCCATCAGTCTCGCCGGCGAGGAAGAAGACGGCGGGGTATTTCGTGCCGTCAGTGACATTGTGAAAGGGTGAGTAGGCCCGGAGGGCGCGGAACTGCGCGGGGTCCTTGACCGTGCCGAACTCCGTGACGTTGAAGGCTCCGTTCGGGTCCAGTTCCACCCGGAGCATATCGTAGATGCCCACGTGCGCGACCACGGCGCGGGCCAGCGCGGGGTTTTGCGTGAGGAACGCCCCCATGAGCAGGCCGCCGTTGCTGCCGCCTTCGACGGCCAGTTTGTCGGGGCGGGTATAGCCGCGCGTGATGAGGTGCTGCGCGCAGGCGGCGAAGTCATCGAATACGTTTTGTTTGTGGGTAAGGTTGCCTGCGAGGTGCCAGGCTTCACCGTATTCGCCGCCGCCGCGCAGGTTGGCGACGACATAGATGCCTCCACGATCGAACCATAGCCGATGCTCAAAATTAAACCCCGGTCTCATGCTATGGCCGTAGCCACCGTAGGCATAGAGCAGAGTAGGATTGGAGCCATCCAGCTTGGTGCCTTTGCGGCGGAGAATGTTGACCGGCACCTTGGTGCCATCCTTGCTGATGGCGAACTCGCGCACGGCCTCGATGTCACTCAGATCGACCGGAGAGGTGTTGAAGAGCGCCGTCTTCTTCATGGTCCCGGCGACCGGGTCGTACCGCATCCAGGCGGCGGGTGCGACAAAGCTGGCCAGCCGGAAAAGGAGATGACCATCCACGGCGATCATCCCACCCACGCCGGAGGCCTCGGGCAGTTGGAGGATGCGCTCGTCCTTCCCATCGAGTCCGAACTGCCGGATGCGCGACGGTCCGCCGATGAGATCGGCGACAAAGAGTGACTTCGCGGTGGGCGTGAGGCCTTCGATGACCACTTCACTTTCCGGTACGATCACGACCGCCTCGCGCAGGGAGCCGGTGATGGGAAACCGCAGAATTTTCCCACGCGGCGCGTCCTTCACCGAACGCAGATACAGCGCCGCGCCGTCGTGACTGAACGTGATGGTCTTTACGAGGTCTTCGTGACGCGTGATTTGCCGCCAGGCCGCGCCTTTCTTCGTTTCCCGGACATAGTGCGCATACTCCCCGCCGTCGCCATTCGCCACCGTCGCCAGCAGCCATCGGGCATCATCCGAAGTCTCCAGATGAATCTCGGCGATCCGTGGAAAATCGCGTCCGGCCGAGTAGGTGTCGTCGGCCACCGAGGTTCCGAGTTGGTGGAAATAGATCTGCTGGTAGAAGTTCAAGTCCGCCTCGGGCTTCTCGCCCTTGTGCGGATAGCGCGTGTAGAAAACGGCCTTGTTGTCCGGGGTCCACGCCGCGCTGCCGCCGCCGGTGGGGTATTGCACGCGCGGAATTCGGTCGGGCAGCAGCTCGCCGGTCTCGGTGCGATAGAAATGCAGCGTGCCCTCCTCGCTACCGTGCTCCGAGAGACACACGGCAATTAGTTTCCCATCGGGCGATGGCACATACCAATCCATCGCCACCTGACCCTTCGGCTCTAGCTCATTCGGATCGAGGACGACTTTCTCAGAGGTCAGATCGTCGGCGGATGCGAGCGTGACCAGAAGGCGCTGTTGCTTCGGCGGCTGGAACTTCAGCGCGAACAAACGTCCCGGCCGGGACACGATCCCGCTGTGTGAGGGAGTGTCCTTGGCATAGAGGGCGGTGAGCCTCGCCTCGATGCCTGCGCGGTCCGGCCGCGCATCCAGCCAGGCACGGGAATATTGGTTCTGCGCCGTGGTCCATGCTTTCACCGCCGGGGAACCCGTTTCCTCCAGCCAGCGGTAGTCGTCCACGACCTTCACGCCGTGATATTCATCAGTGACTGGGTTCTTTTCGGACGGGGGCGGGGCGGCGGTGGCGATGGTCATGGTGACAGTGAGTGATGTGACAAGGAACAACTGCAGGGCAAGGCGCCGGCGGGCGATGGCGGGCAACCCGAGCAACATGGGGAATGTTACTCCCAACCGCGCCAGCGATAGTGTTCGGCTTACCATTGGTATTCCAGGGTGAGAGTGGAGCGGCCCTTGGGGAGTGTGAGCGGAATCAGCACCTCGCCCGCGTTGCCTTCGCGGACGATTGCCTTGTGGTCGCTAGTGATGCGCAGTTGCAGTTCTGCGATCCGAAAACTGCGTTCGGATTGCGCGGTGATGTTCTTTCCAGCGGCGGCGCGAAAATAGAAGGGTGCTGGTTCCGTCGGGGTCTCGAACCGGAGGGTGCGCTTGAAGTAAGCCCGGCCATCCTTGTCCCGCACATCCTCGAAGTAGTCTTGCACGGCGACGTCGCCATACTCATAGAGGAAAGTAGGCCGCCGCTGGGCGTCCAAGTGATAGCCGCGGAACTGATAGCCTTGATCCTGCGGGAACGCATAGCTGGTCTTCCCCTTGTAAGGCCAGTTGTCTTCCAGAGATTTCAAACGATGGAAAGGAATGCCTGGCGGGAAGGAGATTTGGTCAGTGCCCCGCGGGCGGAAGGAACCCATATCCACATTGGCAAACTCACCTTTCCAGAGCTGGCGCAGCGCCATTTCTTCGGCATCGAAGGCAAGGCTGATGCGCTCGGGGTAGCCGACGCCGATCCCGCGGTAGCCAATGGAACTGCGACCTCGGCACAGCTCCGTCACATCACCCACGCGTAGCTCGTTGGATTCGCGGGACAATCCCACGGGCTTCTTCACCCGGACGCCATCGGCCAGATAGACCCACAGGGCTTCGATCTGCTGCGCGGCATCGCCGCCGAGCAGGTTGGGTCGGACGGACTTACCATCCGGCCAGTAGCTGGGCATGATTACCGTGGGATGGAAGCGGGCCGGCTGTCGTAGGTAGAGATGGAACCAATCCTTCTTCAATCGCTCGGTCACATACACGAGGTCGAGGGCGCTCATTTCCCCGGATTTCTGGCCGTTGAACTCATGGCAAACGATGCAACTTAGTCCGGAGACACCGATCATCTCATGACCGGCGGCTTTGAATTCCTGAAGGTTGGCGACCTTGGGGATGGCTACTTTCTCCAAGGTATCGACCTTGCCAAACAGTTCCACGAGATGCCCGACCTGGGCCTCGCCGAACTGGGGCATGGCCGCGTCCAGATAGCCGCGCTGGCGTTTGCCGCGCAGCAGCACGTCAGCCAGCCATTCGGGTTGCAGCTTGGCCCCGACGTGAGTCAGGGGCGGAGGCACTCGCCCCTGGTCCCCCAGCCCGGGTTGGGTTCCGGTGAACAAGGCATTGCGCTCGGGAGCTATCCCGCCGAGGCCGGTGCGCTCGTGACAGGCGATGCAATTGAACGTGGCGAGAGTCTTGTTGATCTGCTGCTGGTCATCGAGTTGGGGATTTTCGGCGTGGGGCAATGCCTTGGCGATCCAAGCGCGCTGGTCCGGGGTGAGATCAAACCTCGGCCATGCGCCGGCAGCCTCGCTCAGGCATCCCCGGCCAGCCTTGAGCAGGGAGAAGGCGGTGCCGGATTTGGCAGGCAGCCGGAGGTCGTCGTGGCAATTCGCGCAGCCGAGTTTGCTGAAGTGTTCCCGCCCGCGCGCGGCGAGTTCGGTGTCCACCTTGAGCGGCTGGAAAGCGGGGATGGGTTCGTTGGAGATGGAGAGCATCGACGAAGGAATGGGTCCGCGGGTGAATTGAGGCCCGGCCATTTCCAAGAAGAGTTTTGCCTCCCGGCCCGTGTGGAAATAAGTGAGTTGAATCCTATTCCAGCCCGCCGCCAGTTCGGCCGAGCCATCGAGTTGCTTGACACCCCGCCGGTCACTGGGTTCCTGCTGGATGACGGGCTTGCCGTCCACCAGGAGGGAACCGCCGTTCATTTTCAGGTAGAACGTGTAACGCCCCTTCTGAGGCAGGTTGATCCAGCCATCGTATTTAATGGCCGTGTGCTGCTGAGGTTTTCCCAAGCTATCCAAGTCGAAGTCCGTGACGTGTCCAGCTCGTTCGGCGGTGACCTTGTCACTCGCCAGCCCTTCCCACACCTGGCCGCGATAGAGCGTGTAGGCCAGGTTGCCGGGCACGCGTGTGTCTTGCAGCAGATAGTGCGCGATGCGTTCCAGGTCTTGTCCCGAGAGGCGCAGGTCGGGCATGCGTCCCGAAGGCCGGCTGGTATGCGGCTGGCGCAGGAAACTCACCAGACTCTTGAAACTATATTTCTTATCCAATGCCCCAAGCGGCCCGGATGTCTTTGGGAGTAACTCAGTGCCTTTGTCATCGCGCGGCGAATGACAGGCCGCGCAGCCGCGGGAGTGAAAAAGGCGTTTCCCATGTTGCGCCGCCACCGTGTCGGGCGGCTGCAAGGCAAAGTCATTCTTCCGGAGTGATGAAAGAAAGTGGGTAAGGGCGATGGCCACCTGCTTCCGCTCGTCTCCGCCCATGTGCGCCATGACATCGGGCATCGTGGTGCCAGGCTTGGTGCCGTGCGGATCGCGGAGGAAAGACTCGAGATAGCCGGGATTCACCCGCGAGCCGACCTCTGCGAGGCGCGGGGCTTTCTTCGAGCGAGCTGTCAGAGACGCATCGCCAGTGTGACAGGCCACGCAGTTGAGCTCCTCGATTAAGACCAATCCCTTCAGTTCCGCAGTAAGTTGGCTGACAGTTAGTCCGGCCACGATGGTCTCCGCGAAGGTTGCCGAAATGGCGCTGAGCAGCAGCAGGCCGCCCAGCAGGAGCCGCGCGGGCAGGGTCGCGGGGGCGAGAAACTGTTTGCCGACACCGGCTGCGCCAGGCCGGGCTGTTGGGCCGTTGCCGGGACAGGGCTTTAGATTTGGACACATTGCAGGGCACAGCATCGGGTTCCGAAACTGCAACGCGAGTTTTTTTCGTGTCAGTGCCGCGTGTGGAGGGTGAGGCATCGCGGGGCGCCGGGTGTCATCGGCGTGAGCAGGTTGGCGTCGCGGTGGCAGCTCGCGGGCGCGGGAGTCTGATCGGCGGGAAAGATGGGTTCCGCTGCGGCGGTAGCGCATCGCCGGGATCACTGCGGGGGCTTGGGAATGGCTGGTTTCGCATGTTTGTCATGCAGTCGTTTCCAGAAGTCTTTCCAATACTTGTCGTAGTAGTCCTGCGCCGCGAGATCGATGTGCTCCAACTTGGTCACCTTGGGCGCGGTGGCCGGATCATAGCCCGCGAGATGGCCCTGACCGGCGCGGGTGCGGGGCGAAACGAAGCGCCACTCTGAATCCCCCAGGACCTCGGCGCAAAGCTTGGCCAGCTCCGGGTCATAGGACTTCAACTGGCTCCGGGTGTGAATGTGATTGTGATCGTGATCCATGGTGCGATTGGTGTCATACCAATCCTGCACGCCCTCGGCCCAATACTCCGCCTGGCTCGCCAAGGAGTAACAACGTTTGGGACCGCCAAAGACGATGAGCACCTTGTCTTCCCGAGTTACCTTGGCGTCGGCCCGGACCGGCCGGCCATTGACGAGGATGTCACCGCCGTCGAGACACTTGGCGAGAAACTCCGGCGTTTCGGCGGGGAAGGATTTAGCCAGGGCATCCAGCAGACTGACCGGCGTCGCGCTTTTCACGCGGCGGAATTTCTGGGCGGCGTAGCCATCGTTGTAGATTCCCTTTTCTTTGGCGTGCTCGAACGCCGCCTTCACCCGGGCATTCAACTCCGGGGTGAATCCCGCGCCCTGAATCACATGGCCGAATTCGTGAATGAGGATGCTCTCGAGCTGCATGCCGCCCTCGTATTCCATCACATCCTCCTCGGCGAAGAGCACGACCGGGCGGCCGTGTTTGGTGGTTAGAAAGCCGCGCTGCCGCCAGTTGTAGAAGTCGAGTTCCTTGCCGGTCTTGTCCGAGGCAAACATGGGCACGTCGGAAGTCAGTTCCCTGTGCCCCACGAGCACGCACAGCACCTTGCGCTCGCGGATGCGCTGGGCGATGTCCGGACGGATGCTTTTCATCACCATGTCGAACTGATAGGCCGCCTCGCGATGAGTGAAGTCCGAAACTTTTTCCGAAGTGGCGATGAGGATGTCCTGTACCAGCGTGGCTTTTTTGAAGAAAGCGGCATCGAGCTTGTATTCCTCGGACTGCTCCTTGGTGACGGGCCTAATCGGAAAGGCATCCTCCGCCGCAGAGAGCGTCGAGATGGCAAGCAGCAGGGTGGCCAGGAAGGGAAGAGCGGGGTGGCGGCGCGTGTGGGCGAGGTCGGACATAATGCTAGGTGATCAAGTGTGCGGTCGTTGCGATGCCGAAAGTGGGCGAGTTCGGGCGCATTGGAAAGCATGGCCTTGGGGAATCGGCGGAGAGCGCCACGCGCCATGGTTTTCTACGGTTGGCGGCGGATCGGGATGGTTTCGAATTCAACCCATCGGGTTTGAACATTGGCGGCGGTGGGGATTTTCCACGCTGCGGGTTCGGCGGAAGAAGCCATGAATTCGTGGGCGGCACGGTGCGGGCCGGTGGCGTCGGTCCAGTCGAAGGTGACGCGGGTGGTGTCGCTGGCGGTGGTGCGATAGACGAGATGGGCCTCGGCGCGGAGGTAAGGTTTGCCGCCGTCGTTGCGGAAGCGGACCAGGATATTCGGGGCGCTGCTGGCGGCGGCGGGAATTTCGATCGAGCCGTAGCAGAGGCTTTGGGACCAGAAGTCGGATGGCTCGTCGCCGCGACGGGGGATGTTCCAGTCCTTGACGATGGGTTGCCACGTTTTGCCGGCGTCGGTCGAGAACTCGATCTGGTAGCGAACTTCGGCGCGCGGCGGGTTGCTCGAGGCGACGTGCGCGGCGGCGTGGATGGCGGCGACGGGTTCGCCACGGGGCGTTCGCAGGGCGAGCGTGACGGCGGGTTTGCCGAAGCCGCCCGCGACGAGATGGGTCTGGGCCTGGGCGCGGGTCGGACCGGCGGAGACGACGGCGTGTGCGCTGGCGGCGAAGGAGACAGTGGTGCCGTTGTCCTTGAGGCGGGGGAGAATCGCCGCGTTGGCCTGACAGACGGTGGTGATGCGCAGGCCGGACTGCGCGAGGGCGGCGGCGTTGGTGGCGATGCGGAGATGATATTGGCGATGACCTTTTACCTGGTCGGTGAGGTCAAGTTGGTCCCGGAGGGCACCGGCGTTGAACCAGGAACGACCGCAATCCACGGAGACGGCGACGGCAGCGGTGCTCTGACCGTGGAGGACGAGGCCGTTGCGTCCGCCGGGCGCGTAGATGCCCCAGTCGTCCTGATTGGCGGGCGTGGTGCCGATAATGAACGGCGTGTGAAATTCGAAGGTCACCTGTTGCGCGTCTTCGCTGACGACGCCATCGCGGTAGTCGCCGTTGGTGAAATCCGGAGCGTAGGAATAGGCGGCGTTCGCGTAGCGGACGAGTCCGGGTTGGTAGCCAGCGCCGTCGCGGGAGCCGAACATTTTCTCGGGCTGATTGACCCAGGTGATGGAGCGCTCGGGACCGGGAGTCTCGCGGGTGCGGTAATTGCGGCCCCAGAAGACAAAGGTGCGGCCATCGTCGAGGCCGGGCTGAAAATGGCGGCGAAGTTTTTCGCCGCGGCGGAGGCGGATCATCGGGGGTGGGCCGGCGTAACCGGGGAGGTATTCGGCGACGTTGAACTGCCGGTAAGAACCGCCGTCGCCGGGATGCAAACCGCACACCAGCCAGCCGTGTTGTTTCTTCGGTTCGTAGTCGCGGCGGATGAGTTTTTGCCAGTCGGTCTTCACTTCGCGCGCCGAGAGCAGGCGACGACCGGTGGGGTCGAAGATGACCGTGGAAAGGTCGTGGTCGAGCAGCGCCCAGCGGCCCGCGCCGAAGTCGCCGCCGGTGAGGAAGACCTCGAAAGCGTTGTGCCCCTGCATGCCGACGCCGCGGCCGCGGGCGTGACCGAGAAGGTATTCCATTTCGGCGGACCATTGGGAATGAGTGGTGCCGCAGAGGCCAAAGCCGTGGGCGAACAGGCCGGTCCAGTATTCGCGTCCGCGGGTGTCACCGCCTTTGGTGAAGCCGGCGTCCCACCAATTTTCCGCGCCTTCCTCGCCATGGGCGTAATGGGTGTTGCGCCAGAACCAGGAGGCGAGGGCTTTGTGCAGGTCGTTGGTGGGCGCGATGCCGGTGACGCGCTGGTATTGGCGGGCCTGCGTCGCGAAGAGCCGCTCGAAGTTCGAGCAGGCGAGTTCGCCCGGATACCAAGGATGGTCGGTCTGGATTTGCGGGTCGCCGACTTCGGCGTGAACCGCGGCGACGAACGCGGCGGCAAGGGTGAGTTTGAGCGCGAGGGCGAACGCGAGGCGACGAGGGAAGGCAGCGTGCATGAATTGAAGTCTAGCGAGTTGTTGCCGCAGACCAATCAGGTTTTTCGGATCGGCGACAACCCGGCTTGCGTGCTGCAACGAGCACTGCTTTCTACGCCGTAACTATTCAGTCGAGCCGAGGCTTTCTGGCCACAGAGCCACGAGGGACACAGGGCGGCGCGGCCGCAACCAACGCGGCACGCACGGGGCTGCAAGGGTCGAAGCAAAATCCTGACCGCCTCCGCAGTGAATGGCGGTGCGCGGGCATCGGCCTTTCCCTCGCTGCGGTTCTTCCGATCTCTGCGGTGTTTTCAGGAAACGCTCCGATCGTGGGGGCGAGGAGAGGGGCACCGCAGAGATCGGAAGGAACGGAGAGAGGGAAGAAGCGGCTCGGAATGTCCACGCTCGTGCGGCAGACGCCCGGTGGGTAGCAGTGCAGTAGCGCAGGAGGCAGCGCTTCGTGAGTTCGGCCGAGTTGGGCAAAAGAATTTGGGCAAAGGCATGGGAAGGGAGGAATTGGGAGCGGGCTGAACTGGCCGTATGTGCGACCGTAAAATCCTCGCGGCGCGCGAGAATCCTCA
>BJHT01000129.1 GCA_014193395.1 Verrucomicrobiota bacterium | reverse complement strand
GCCCTGGCGTTGCTGTTCGAGTTTTGGGTAAGCGGGGATTTTGGTTTTCATATTGTAGCCATAATACTACAAATCTGCGGTCAAAACCAAAGGAAAACCACAAAACCCACTTTTATCTCGTACACCCCTCCCCGGTGCCCGCCTTGACGCTGCCCCGCTCGCATCGCATTCTCCGCCGCATGAAAATCCGACTGTTCCACTTCGCCCTTGTCCTTGTCGCCACCGCCCTGATTTCACGGGCCTCCGATAGCTGGCCCGAATTCCGCGGCCCGACCGGCCAGGGCATCTCGACCCTGAAGCAACTGCCCACCGAATGGAGCACCAACAAGAACATCGCGTGGCGGCAGGAGATTCCCGGCGCCGGCTGGTCCTCGCCCGTGCTGCACAACGGCCGCCTCTATCTCACGTCCGCCGTGAAGCCGGCCGACGCCGCCAAACAATCGCTGCGCACTCTCTGCCTCGATTCCAGCACCGGCAAAATCATCTGGAACACCGAGGTATTTCAGGACGAAGTCTCGAAAGGCCACGGCAAGAACAGCCAGGCCAGCCCGACTCCCATCCTCGCCGCTGACCGCCTCTACGTGCATTTTGGCCATCAAGGCACTGCGTGCCTCGACCTCGCCGGCAAAGTGCTCTGGAAAAACAACGATCTCCGTTACTCGCCCGTCCACGGCAACGGCGGCTCGCCCGCGCTCGCAGGGCAGGCGTTGATCTTCAGTGCGGACGGCGGCAAAGACCCGTTCATCGCCGCGCTCGACCGCGACACCGGCAAGCTGCTCTGGAAAACCAAACGCGAGACCACCGCCAAGAAACAGTTCTCCTTCAGCACTCCGCTCGTCATCGAGGTGAACGGCAAGCAACAGGTCATCAGCCCCGGCAGCGGCGCGGTCTGCGCGTTTGATCCCAAGGACGGCAAGGAACTCTGGCGCGTGCGTTACGGCGAAGGCTACAGCGTCATCCCGCGCCCGGTCTTCGGCCACGGGCTGCTGTTCCTCGGCTCCGGCTACGATCAGCCGTGGGTGTACGCCATCCGCCCCGATGGCAGCGGCGATGTCACCGACACGCACGTCGCGTGGAAGCTCAGCAAAGGCGCGCCGAACACGCCGTCGCTGCTGCTCGCGGGCGACGAGGTCTATTTCGTTTCCGATGCCGGCGTCGCCAGTTGCGCCGATGCCAAGACCGGCAAGGTCCACTGGCAGGAACGCGTCGGTGCTGGCTGCTCCGCGTCGCCGATTTACGCGGATGGAAAAATCTACATCCAGGACGAAGCCGGCCTCGGCGTGGTGCTGGCGGCGGGCAAGGAATTCAAGCTCCTCTCAAAAAACCCGCTCGGCGAACGCACCCTCGCCTCCTACGCCGTGGGCGATGGCGCGCTGTTCATCCGTTCCGCGAAAAACCTTTATCGCATCCAGGCAGCGAACTGAGCCGGACCGTCCGGCCCGCAACGCCTGATGCCTGCACAACCAAACCTCTGACACCATGGCCACCTACACCTACGAAACCATCCCCACCAATCCGAAGCAGAAGCCCCGCCGCCTCGAGCTACAGCAAAAGATGACCGAGCCCGCGCTCACCAAAGACCCCACGACCGGCGAACCCATCCGCCGCGTCATCACCGGCGGCACCGGCAACATCTATCGCGGCACGAGCATCCTCTCGATGAACGTAAAGCGGAAACACTGAGTCGGCGGCGGGGGAGAAGCTCAAAGCTCAAAGCTTAAAGCTCAAAGAAAATTCCAAGCACCAAGCACCAAGCGCCAGCGGAACAAGCCCTGCGCGCGAACCCAGCGTGTGAGCGCGTTGCGCACGGCGTGTGAACTCCGATGGGCATTCGAGGACACCATCCATGAGCATCCGCCGGGTCGTTCCCAACATTCAGTCGGACCGCTTCGACGAGAGCCGCCGGTTCTACCACGAGTTCCTGGGCTTCGAGATCGCGATGGACATGGGGTGGATCGCGACCTTCGCTTCGCCGAGCAATCCCACCGCGCAAGTCACGCTGCTCGCGCCGGCCGGCTCCACCACCCCGCATCCCTCTCTGTCCATCGAGGTCGCCGACGTGGATGCCGTCCACGCCCAGGCCGTTGCGCGCGGCCTGCCGATTCCCTATCCGCTGACCGACGAGCCGTGGGGCGTCCGCCGCTTCTTTGTCACCGACCCGAACGGCACCGTCATCAGTGTGATGAGTCATCGCCCATGATGCGGCCACACCTGCTGCGATGAACCCGACGCCAACGACCGAGCGGCCACGCCTCTTGAAGCTTGGAGTCTTTGACCTTCCCTTGAGCTTGGAGCTTTTCTTCCGGTCTCCGCGATTTCTCCATGCAACGTTCGGGCAAAAACCAGGGCGGCTACTTCGGCGAAACCCTCGACATCGGCGACGTGCTCCGGCGCATCGCCGCCACCGCCAGCCGCTGCGGCTGGCGCTTGGAGCACTTCCACCACCTCGGCACCCACAGCCTTGCGGCGCTCCATCGCCGCAGCGCCGCGCCCGCGCGCCGCATTTACATTTCCGCCGGCATCCACGGCGACGAACCCGCCGGACCGCTGGCGGTGCTGCAATTACTGGAACAAAACGACTGGCCCGCCGACGCGGACCTCTGGCTGTGCCCATGCCTCAACCCTGCTGGCTTCACGCTCAACCGCCGCGAAAACGCCAGCGGCATCGACCTCAACCGCGAATACCACGCGCCCGTCGCGCCGGAAGTGCTCGCCCACACGCGCTGGCTCGCAGCGCAGCCTGCCTTCGACCTCGCCCTCTGCCTGCACGAAGACTGGGAATCCCACGGCTTCTACCTCTACGAACTCAATCCCGACCAACGCCCCTCCCTCGCCGAAAAAATCATCGCCGCTGTCGCTCCCGTCTGCCCGATCGACCTCTCGCCCGTCATCGAAACCCGCCCCGCCCGCGGCGGCATTGTGCGTCCCGACGTCGATCCCCTTTCGCGCCCGCAATGGCCGGAAGCCTTCTACCTGCTGCAACACAAGACGCGCCTCTCCTACACGCTCGAAGCGCCGTCGGATTTTCCCCTCGCCACCCGCACCGCCGCCCTCGCCACCGCCGTGAAAGCCGCACTCGAAAACTTCGCTGCCCACCGCGAGGCGTTGTAAGCAGCAGCGAAGCAGAACCCGCGCGCAACCCCGGAGAGCGCCCGTCCCCGGGCGCAGCAAGGTGGAATGGGCCACGCCGCCGACTTGAATCCATAGCTCCGTACATGCGGACGCCGCTGCGGCCGAGGACGGCCGCACTCCGCCGCCGCCCCGCCGCGCGGGCGGTCTCCGCCCGCGGCGCGTCCACACGGCGAAGGTCGTTGGAACATTCCGACGCGCCCTTTGCTCCTCACGTGCTGCGACCGGGGACCGATCGCGCTCCGCCGGGGCGCGACTTCGTCGCGTTCGCCGGGCCGGTGGCCCTTCTCCTTCTACCCGCCCACCACCCGCCGCGCGCCGTGGAAATTATTCCGGTAATAACTCTCCTTGATCGAATTGAACGTCACCCCGCGTGACGTGCTGGCGTGGGTGAAATACGAACTGCCGATATACACTCCCACATGCGTGATCGTGCTGCTGTTCGGCGAGCGGAAGAACACGAGATCGCCCGGCCGCAGGTCGTCCTGCGAGATGCCGCGCCCCAGGTGAAACTGCTCCTGCGACGTGCGCGGCAGGTTCACGCCGGCCACGCGCCGATACAGCACCGTCGTGAATCCCGAGCAGTCGAAACCATTGGCATCATTGCCTCCGTAGCGGTACGGCGTGCCGTACCAGCGCTCGGCCTCCGTTTTCCACGGGCTGGGTGGCGCGGTGATTTGCATCACCGGCTGGCGCGGCCCCGGCGGCCGCGCCGCGACCGCACTCGACGGTGCCGGAGCCGTCCGGCGCGCCGGTGACCGCCGCGCCGGCTGCACCGTTTCGCAACCCGTCACGACGAAGCTCACCGCGACCAGCAGCAACAACAGCAGCCGTCCCATCGGCATTCCACCCGCGCGAGCGACGGGCTGGGGAGCGCACGCGGCCCGCGTGCCGTTTTGGGCGGCCCGCCCAAAACCCCGTTCCCCGGTCTGGCATTTCTTCCGCGCGGAAAAGTTTGAAGGACGAAGTTTTCGGCGGGCCGCCGAAAACGGCACGCCAGCGGCGTGCGCTCCCCGCGCTGCCGGGCTGCGCCCGTCGCCGCCTCCGACGTTCGGGACGCACTTGTCTGAACCCAAAACCACCCAACAATCACTGGATATTTCTGCGCGCATCGGCGCGCATCGTTGGCGAAACCGCGCGGCCCCGTCAACGCCGGTCAACGCCCGTCACCGCAGGATGATCGCGTCGCCCACCCCGAGATCGAGCGTCACCACGGTCTTCTCGCCCTCGCGCCGCAGCGTCGCCTTGCCGCCCGAGGCCAGCTCGACTTTCGCCGTCGGCACGGGCACCGCGAGCGTCACCTGCAAACCCGCGAGCGCCTTGCCGCTCCAATTCGAGAGCACCACCGCCGTCCCCGATTTCGCCTCGAGCACGCTCGCATCGACCAGCGGATTCGAGCACGTCACCGACCGCGCCACGTCGCGCGCCGGCAGCCCGATCAACGCCGCTGTGGCCGCGTGAAACTCGGTGGGAATGAAATGCGCCATCGCGTCATCCGTGCTGCCGCGATCGACTGGGCGCTTGGGAATCGCGGGCTTCGCGTAGCTCAACCCCGGCAGAAACGCGCAGTAGATCGCGCGCCCGGCCCCGGCGGTTTTCATCGTGATCGCCGGTGATTGATCGCCGAACTTCCCGACCACCTGCGCGCCCGACGCCGTGATGCGGCTGATCGCTCCAAACACCGGGATGTATTGATTCCCCGTCGGCGAAATCCACGTCACGTTCTCGAGCGCGGACGCAAATGGCAGGTCCTGCTTTTCCAACGCGATCGGCTGGTTCGTATCAACCACCAGGCTGCTCTGCTGCACGCCGAACAAATTCTGCAACACCACGTTCGGCTCGTTGAACTCATCGCGCATCCCCGCGCCCGCCGACGCGAAGAGCTGGCCGCCCGCCTCCACCCATTTCGCCAGCGCCTGCGCCGCCGCGCGGGTCACGTTCGCGTCCGCGAGGTAGAGAACCTTGTAGCCGGCCAGCGTGCCCTTCAGCGCGTCCGCTTCGTCCACGATGTCGAGCTGCAACTGCTGATGCCGCGCGGCGAGATAGAGCGAGCGCTTGTTCGGTCCGAACGGCCCTGAGTGGTTGTGCCACACGTCGCCGGCCTCGCTGTACCACAGCGCCGCGTTGCCCGTGCGCGGCCGCCCGTCCTGCACGATGTCCTCGAAGCGCGCGAGTTCGTGCAAACCCTTTTTCACCTCGAGAAACATCTCCGGCAGCGAGACGTGATTCTCCGTGTAGGCCGCCTGCACGGGCCGAAACTCGAAGAGATTCACAATCGTCATCCCGTGCCCGAGCGCGCCGTAGAAGAGCCGCCGCCAACTGTTCGGCGTGTTCCCCGGCCAGTGCGGCATCACGTAAAAATGGCTCTCCCGCTTCGGATGATAGCGATTCGCCGCGCGCGCCAGATCAAGCAAGATGAACGTCGCCTGCTGCGACACAATCGGCACCTGCCAGGTGTAATCCTCCGCCCACGGCATCGTCATCCCGTTCTCCCGGAAGAGCGAAATCCACTGATGCGCCGTGCCGAGGTACGATGCGGCCCCGTGATGCGGCGAGAAGTTCGCACCCGTGTCCGCGTTCGGCAGGGCCTTCCGAATCAAGTCCGTGCGCTGCTTCAGATTCTCGATGCCGTACTGAAACCCGTAGAGCTGCGAGAAATAGTGCTGCCGCGGATTCTTCGTCGCCGCGTCGCGCGCGCGGGTCAGCTCCACCTTCGTCCAGTCGCCGCCCGCACCGGGCACGATCTCCTCGGGCCGCAGCCCGCGCGCCTTCGCCCATTCGCGAAAGGCCGCGGGCCCCGCCGCGTTCACCGGCGGCGCGGCCAGCCCGATTTCGTCCCCGAGACTCACCGTGCGGATGGCCGCGAGGTCCGTGCCCGCGGCCTTGAGCGCGTCGAAATGCGCCGTGAGCTTGTCCGTCCCCATGCCGCGCACGTCGATGTATTCGGCGTTCGAGCGCCCGATGCCTTTCCCCTTTTTCGACCGCACCACGAGGCTGAACTGCTGGCTGAAATCATCCCGCGCCTGGCTGAACTTCGCGTCGTCGGGCCGCTCCTCAAACGTGTAGCCGTAAATGATCGTCCGCTGCGGCGGCTGGCCCGCGACGGGGTTTTGTTTCAGGAACCCGAGCAAATCGTAGAGCACCTGATCGCTCGTGCGGATGCGCCGCGAATAGCGCGTGTTGCCGTCGTAGGCCAGCTCAAGCGACGCCGCCGTGCTGGGGAAACTCGCAATGGATTGAATCTCCCCCGCCGCGCTCTTCACGCCGAATTCCAGCACGTAATCCAGCGCCTCCGTCTTCTCCGAGGACGACGCGGCGACGCGCCATTGCCCGTCGTTCATCGTGTCCAGCAGGCTGCCGACTTCCTCCCAGCCGGTGGTCTGCCCCGGGTCCGCCGCGATGGTGCGCGGCTTCCACGCGCGCTGATGCACCCAATACGGCGAATGCTCCGTGCCGTTGCCCAGCGTCACCCTTACGGCCGCGCGCGCATTGCGATTCTTGAGCTTGAGAAAAACATCGCCCGTCTGCGTGAGCAGCCCGTCGAGCGGCAGATAACCTTCCTTTTTGATCCGCGCCTTCACGTCGGCCTCGTCCGTCGTGAGCAGGATCGCATCGACATTGCGACGCGCGGCCGGCTCGGGCTGCGCCTCGGCGATGAGCGTCACCCGCGCGCGGCCCGGTTGCAGTTCCGCGAACGCATCATCGCCCTCCCACACGGTGTTCTCGACCGCGCCCCAGTTCCAGCCGACCTCGGGCTTCACGCCGCTGTGAAACGCCCACACCTTCGGCTGCTCGCGCCCGCCATACGGCCGGTCCAGCCGCACCTGCCCCGCCTGCTCGACGCGAATGCGGAAGCGAGTCTCGAACCGGTAGCACGCCTCATAACGCGCCAACACGAGATACCGCCCGGCCTTCGGCACCTCCATCTCGATCGTCGCCTCCGTGCGCTTGCACTGCTCCGGCGCGCCGAGGAACGCCTTCCGACTCAGGAACGTGATCGCAAAGGTCGCCGCGTAATAATTCTCGCCCCAGTTCCCCGGCCGCCAGCCGACCTCCTCCGGCTTGCCCACTTGGAATTCCTCCGCCTCCAACAAAATGCTCCCGTCCGCCTGCGCCGCCACCGGCACCGTGCCGCGATAGACCGGCGCGCGCCCCGCCATCTGCTCAAACTCGGCCGCGCTGAGTGCGCTGGACGACCACATCGCCGCAAGGGAACAGGCGGCCAGAAGCGGGAACGTGAAACGACGGAGAGCAGTCTGGAGGCAGTGGGGAAACACGGGAAAGGAAGAGAAGTTCATGGTGGGTTTTGGGTGCAACGGGCGTGTCGGACGGCACTGGCCGCAGGTTTCTTCGTGTGCGACGGCAATCTGTCGGGATTGCTGCTCGCGCGTTCCAGCAAGCCGAAAGTTGCGCGCACGCGCCAGCGGAGGAGGCACGCAGCGCGGTGGGAGCAGCGGGGGCCGGTCGGCAACTGGTTACTGCGGAAACACGATCTGGTTTTGATTGGCGATGCTCGGGTACAAACTGGCGGCATCGGCGACGGACCTGCCCAGAATCGTGGCCGTCGCTTGCTGCACGCTGCCGTCGCCATAGGCCACGTTGCCTTGGAGATCATGGATGGGCACCCCCAGCGTCCAGACGGCTCCAGCGCTGGCGGTTGCCGGGGAGGTGGCATCCAACACCGCGCGCATGCGCAGCAACATGGCCCCGGCACCTGTTTGCGAAGCCGCTGCAGTTCCGCCGTTTGAGATGTTACGGTCCACGAGAAGCATCCCCATCGGGCGCGACTCGTCGCATTCGGTACCGGTGCCGTAGCTGACGGCGTTGTCGCGGTTGGCGGCATGGTTCAACGAACTCAAGGACTGGACGCCGGGAGCCCCCGCGTAGCTGTTGAAATCGGTGACTGAGCTGAAGGTGGCGCGCGAACGGTCGGAAGGATCGAGCAGCACCTTCGGCGACTGCAATTCGTTCCACATGCCTTGAAACACCTCCCAGGCCAGCACGTTGGGAGCCCCGTTCCCTTGCGCCGCCCCGCTGGGACCGATGGTCTGAATGATATAGGTGTTTCCCGTCGCCTTGAGCGGATACAAGTCTCCGTTATCCGAGGCAAACACCCGGAACGCCGTGCCGATCTGCTTCTGGCAGTTGACACATTTGATGCGATTGGCTTTGGCCTTGGCCTTGCCCAAGGCGGGCAGGAGCATCGAGGCCAGGATGCCGATGATGGCGATGACGACCAGCAGCTCGATGAGCGTGAAGGCGGCCGGCTGCTGGCGGGCTTGGCGGTTCATGAACTCCTTGGATTTGGTGGTGCTTCCTTGGGCGGTTCGCGCCGGAAAGTGGTGTTGTGTGGCCGCATACCAAAGCACTGGTTTCGCTCTGTCTAGCGGAAAAGCCTGCACGGCCGAAGCTCTTCCCATTCCCTTGCCACATTCGGCCCTGCTCGCGGCGTCGTCGTCTCGCGCCGCCCACCAGATCACCCCTGTGCCGCCACGCCCGGGACGCGCACCTCGGGACCACCGTGTTGTAATTCTCCAGCGCTCCCCTCCTCCGTCCCACTCTGCGTCTTTTCCGATCTCTGCGGTGTTCCACTCCGCGGCACCACCTATCGAAGCGTTTCCTGGAAACACCGCAGAGATCTGAAAAGACGCAGAGCGGGAAACGGAAGAAGTGCGCGCTCCGCGTTGGTTGCGGACCGGCCGCTCCGTGCGCGTCGTGTCTCTGAGGTTCATCTAGATCGGCTCAACTGAATAGGTACGGCTTTTTGCTTCCAATCCCCCCGACGGCTATTATCAAACCCGCACGAACACGAACATGACACGCCAACAACTCCTCGACCTCTACTTCATGGACGCGCGCTTCCGCCTCATCGAGATCGCGGCGTTCCTCGACCGCCTCGACCGCGCCCCCGGCGACGCCGACTTCCGCCTCGCCGCCTTCCGCGAAGCCATGAAACACCTCGCCGACCACCAACCCGAGCGCGCCAAGAATATCCTCCTCTCCTTCAGCGACCCCACCACCGACCCCATCGCCAAGGCCCCCGGCAAAGGCGCCACCGGCGCGTGGCCGGGCGCGCAGGTTTGACTTCCCATCCGTGAAACACCACCGTTTCACAGCATGAGCACAGGAACCGTCCGACAAGGCCAACGCCCGCCCGCCTCCCGCGTGATCAAGCGCAAGGGCAGGCAATCCGACAAAGCCACCAGCCCAACCGGCGGCCCAGCCGCCGCGACGAAGCCGCCCCCGCCAAAGCCCAAGAAACCCGTCCCGCTGCCCGACTACATGGCACGCATTCTCAAGCGCCAACCCAAGGCCATGTCCGCCAAAGCAACCCGGGAATTCTGGGAATACGAACGTGGCGACCGTTGACCAGACCGACGCGGAGCCGAGCGGACGGCATGTCGCGCCTCGCATCAACGCAAACGTCCTGCCCGTGCCGAAGGTTTGACATCCCACCCGTGAAACATCACTGTTTCACACCATGAGCATCGCCACCGCCAGCATTCGCCAGCTCCGCACCGACTTCCGCACCGTGAAACGCAAAATCGAGGAGTTTGGTCGCGTCACCATCACCGACAACGGCGTTCCCAGCTACGATATCATCCCGTCCGCCAAACGGCCGAAGAAGCGTCCGCCATTGCCGGATTACTACGCGCGCTTGCTTAAGGAGCAACCCGTCCCCCTGACCGCCGAGCAGTCCCGGCGATTGCACGAGGAGAATCGTGGTGAACGCTGAGCCCGTTTACGTGGATCCCAGTGCGTTGACCCACCTCTATCTGCACCAACCGGGATCGCGCGAAATACACCTTTGGCGTGCGCGCACCAAGGGCTGCCTGCCGGTCACCCACCATGGCCACGCCGAGATGGTGAACGGACTTTGCCTTGCCGCATTTCGCGGTGAACGCACGCAAGCAGAGACGGACAAAGCCTTGTCGAACTTGGAAGCCGACTTCATCGACGGGCACTTGGAACAAGTGGACATCCTCTGGCGCGCCGCCCTGAACCGGGCCGCCGAACTGAGCCGCTCCCACACGCCCACCTTGGGCACCCGCGCCGCCGATGTGCTCCACGTCGCCTGCGCGCTCGAACTCAAACTCCGCCACTTCCTGACCTTCGACGACCGGCAGCGAAAGCTCGCGGCGGCGGTGGGATTGAAGGTGATCAAGCTGTGAAGACCACGAATGAACAACTGAATGACTCGCTGCCGGGGCGGGCGGCATCCGAGGCGATCAAATGAGTGCGGAAAGGGAGCAACTCAAGCGGTTCGCCTTTTCGCTTCCCCCTGCCCGCCGGGTCGCGCTCTGGATTGGCGGGACCGTCGGATTCGTCTTCATGCTCCCCATCATGTTCTTCGTGATCGTCCACAGTGAAGCAAGCAGCACCTGCCTGTATTGCCGGACCGAAACCAAAACCGCCACCACGCTGGGTTGGAGAATGGATCGTACCAACGAGAACGCATTCACAGAGTGGTATCGCGAGCATCGCCCCATGCATGAGCACCTGTGGATGTGGCGCGGCAGGGTTGGCTACAATATCTATGGCCTTCCAATACAGGGCCGCGGTTGTGGCGGTCGCCATCCCATCACGGACCTACCTTGGAAGTGGGAACTGGAATATCTCCAAACCGCCAGCCCCGAGTTTGTGAATGGCTTCTTCTCAGGAATACTGTCCACCAACCGGAGTGCCCAGCGGATCGCTGTCCGCAGCATCAACGATCCCATGTGGGAACGCACTTTGAGCGAATACCGCCACAGCCAAGCAAAATAGAGGCCGCGCTCTTTCCCATGCACCACCACGCACCTAACGCACTCCTCAACAGCCGTGTGGCGGGCTTGTTACTAATTACTAATCACTAACTACTTCCCCAAAAACATGCGCTACATCGAACCCCACGGCCACATGGTCTCCCGCACCACCGACGACTACCAGGCCATGGTCACCGCCGGTTGTGCCGCAGTCTGCGAACCCGCCTTCTGGGCCGGCTTTGACCGCAGCAGTGTCCACGGCTTCTACGACTACTTCTGCCAGCTCACCGACTACGAACCCAAGCGCGCCGCCAAGTTCGGCCTGCCGCACTTCTGCTGGCTGTGCATCAACCCCAAGGAATCCGAGGACGTGAAGCTCGCCGCGGACGTGATCGGAATCATCCCCCAATTCCTCGACCGCCCGACCGTGCTCGGCATCGGCGAGATCGGACTGAACAAAAACTCGCGCAACGAAATGAAGGTCCTCGAAATGCACGTGGACCTCGCCGCGCGAAATAACCAACTCATCCTCGTCCACACGCCGCACCTCGAAGACAAGCTCAAGGGCACCCGCCTCATCCTCGACGTGCTCAAGAGCGACCGCCGCATCGACCCCGCCCGTTGCATCATCGACCACGTCGAGGAACACACCGTCCAGCTCGTCCTCGACGCCGGCTTCTGGGCCGGCATGACCCTCTATCCCGAATCCAAATGCAGCCCCTCGCGCGCTATCGACATCATTGAAATGTACGGCAACGAACGCATCTGGATGAACAGCGCCTGCGACTGGGGCATCAGCATCCCGCTCGCCGTCCCCCGCACCGCCCTCGAAATGCGCAAGCGCGGTCATACCCCCGAAGCCATCGACCGGATGATCTACCAAAACCCCGTCCGCTTCATGAGCCAGTCTCCGAAGTTCAAACTCGAGGCGTGAGAGCCAGTTTGCAAACCCCCGTTCGGAGTTCCGCGTTTGCGCGGTCCAGACGCCGTGCCACCAGCGGACCGCGTAAACGCGGAACTCCAAACCAAGCCCGTCGCTGCTCAAGTGACTTTTGAAACAGGTTTGGCAAAGAAATGGAGGCAAAGGAATGAAAACAAAAAGTTCCCCGTCCCCATTCCTTTGCCTCCATTCCCTTGCCCCAAATTCCCCTGCCTCACTCCCCTGTTCCCTACCCCGAACATTGAACCTTGAACTTTAAACTTTGAACCCTGCCCCCCCCGCGCCGTCCCTCGCCGCCTTCGGCTGGACCGACGCGCTAGCCCTCTCATTCGCCCCGTTCGCAGCGGACGGCCTTGAGCCTGCGCGCGTCGTCTGCGAGCTGCGGCGCAACTTTTACGCCGTCCACACCGCGTCGGGCGAAGTACTCGCCGAGTGCGGCGGCGGCTTCTTCCACGTCGCCCGCAAGCCCGACCAATTTCCCGCCGTCGGCGACTGGGTGGCCGTGCGCTTCCGCCCCGGCGAGCGTCGCGCCGACCTCCACTACGTCCTGCCCCGCCGCACCAAATTCTCCCGCCGCGCCGCCGGTGACGAAGACATCGAACAAATCGTCGCCGCCAACATCGACACCGTGTTCCTCGTCAGCGGACTCGACCGCAACTTCAACCCCAAGCGCATCCAGCGCTTCCTCGTCGCCGCGATGGAAAGCGGCGCGGAAGCCGTGATCATCCTTAACAAATCCGACCTCTGCTCCGACCCCGAAACCGTCCGCAGGGAGATCGAAGTGCTCGTGCCCGGCGTGCCCGTCCACATCACCAGCGCCACCACGCGCAAGGGACTCAAAGCCCTCGCCGCCACCTACGCCCAGCCCGGCCGCACCCTCGCCTTCATCGGCTCCTCGGGCGTGGGCAAATCCAGCCTCATCAACCGCCTCCTCCACGACGACACCCTGCCCACCGCCGAAGTGCGCGAAAAAGACAGCAAAGGCCGCCACACCACCACGCGCCGCGAACTCGTCCTCACCCCCTCCGGCGCGCTCGTCATCGACACCCCCGGCATGCGCGAGCTGCAACTCTGGGGCGTCGAGGACGGCATCGAAGACGCCTTCGCCGACATCGCCGCGCTGGCCATGAAATGTCGCTTTGGCAATTGTAGCCATGGCAACGAACCCGCCTGCGCCGTCCGCGCCGCCCTGGCCACCGGCGAACTCCAAGCCCTCCGCCTCGACAATTACAAAAAACTGAAAGCCGAAAAATCCGCCGCCGCACCCGGCCAGCGCAAACCCAGCGCCGTCGCCAATAAACCCAGTTGGAAAAACCGCAGCGAAGGCAGCAAACCCTACCGCCACCACCAGCAGCCGGAGGAGTAATCCCGCGAAACGAGCGAAGTCATGCAAGCTCCCAGACCCCCGCAAACAAAGGGCCGAACCGAGATCTTCCACTGCCAAGCAACGCACCCCGACCACATCAGTTTCCGACTCCCCTCACCCTTTTCCTTTCGTGTGTTTCGTTTCTTTCGTGGTTCCCACTCCGGCATCTCGGACGCACAAGTCCCAGACCCGCCGTGTCCCCTCGCCCATTGGATGGGAGATTGATGAGGCAAGTGGACTGCTAACTCGTACATTTTCATGACCCCATCCCAGCCGTGGGCCGCCCGCCCTTGTAGCGCAGGTTTCCAAACCTGCTGTGTCGCCGACTTCCAAGTCGGCAGGGCGTCGGTCTCGCCGAACGTCCGCGGGTTTGGAAACCCGCGATACAGCACGCTTGGAAGCCTGCGCTTCAAAATGAGCATGAAATATCCGGGCCAAGATCGCGGCGGAAATCGCAAAGCGCTTGTTGAACTCATTGGCAGTGACCTAAAATGCTTTCGTGAACGAAGCGCGAATCCAGACCTCGCCTGGCCCCGGCGACACCGCGGCCCGCCAGCGTCGGCTCGAATTGGCCCGTCAGGCATTCAAGGATTTCTACGCCCAATGCTTCTGGTCCTATCGCCCGGACGCCGAAATCACCGAAGCTGACATTCCCTGGGTGGTGCGCGAACTGCGACACAATGGCGGTCATCGGGGCTACCGCGTGGTCGGGGAATTATGCCGCTAGGACCATTCGAGAGCGAAGTGCTGCGCCTCTTGGCCGGCAACCGGAATCCCGACAGCTACGTCGGCGGTGCCACCGTCCTCCATCAGGCACCCGACTCACCGCGCGCCTCGGCTGACATCGATGTCTTCCATGATACGGCCCCGGCGGTTCACGATGCCGCGACGCGGGACACCGCGACCTTGCAGGCCGCGGGCTACGACGTCCGAATCGTGAGCCGTCAGGAATGCTTCTGCCGCGCCATCGTCACCCAAGGCCCGGCGACCACCAAGCTGGAGTGGGTCCAGGACAGCGCCTTCCGGTTCTTTCCGGTGGAATCCGACCCGCAACTCGGCTGGCGGTTGCATTTTTGGGACGTGGCGACCAACAAGATTCTGGCCTTCTGCGGCCGCGAGAAACTGCGCGACTGGCTGGATGTGATCTACCTCCACGAACGCCACCTGTGCCTCGGCGCGCTCGTCTGGGCGGCGGCGGCGAAAGATCCCGGCCTGACGCCGGAGTTCCTGCTCGACGCTGCCAAACGATTCGTTCGCTTCCCCTTCGATCTGCGCGAATGGTCCGCCGTGGGCGTCGCGCCGCCGCCGGACCTGGGCCATTTCAAACGTCGGTTCCTGACCCTTGTGGATGAAGCTGCCGCCCTGGTCGCGAAACTTCCTCCGCTCGAAATGGGTTGTCTCTATCTCGACGCCTCCGGCAAACCCGTGTGCCCCGATCCGTCCTCGCCGGAGTTTCCGAAACTCACCCGCCACTTCGGCAGCGTCAAAGGTGCCTGGCCGCGAATCGTGGAGAATTGACCCCCAACCATGAGCACCGACACCTATCCCTACGATGTCTTCCTCAGCTACAGCGCGAAGGACAATGCGGTGGTGCGCTCCTTCTCCCTCTCCGCCTCGAACGGGGAGAGATTTCTCCCAAACGGAATTTCGCGCTCTGAACCCCTGAACCGGGCGTTGGTAGGGTGCGGTGTCCTCACCGCGCCGCCGAAGTCTGGTGGCGTCCGAGTGGTTCAGCGGCGCGCTGAGGGCGGCGTGCCCCACCCATGCCGGTTCATGGAGCCGGGCACGTTCCGGTTTCGCGCCCCGCTGAAACGGAAGCGTCGCTTCATTCCCCGGCGACTCGACGACGCCCCCAACAAAGCCTCCCGCGCGCATTTCCTTTGGTTTGAAGAACCACGGACCCTGCTACTCTCCCGCCCATGGAACTAAGGGAACAAGCCCCTGCCATGACGCTGGCCCGCAAGCTGGGCGACACCGAACACCGCTCTGGCCTGGCCGTGCAACTGGCGCGCCAGAGCGGCGCTGCGGAATGCTTTGCCGAATGGCTCCTGAAGATCGCCGTGCATCGCGGCGCGACACACTACCAGCGCGACTTCGACCCCACGCTCCCGCCGGACAATCCGGCCATCTCTGACGAAGAAATCGGCATCGCCCTCTGCCTGGGCCAGCTTCCCTATGCCCTGGACCACCTCCGCGCGGCGGCCCAGTTGCTCAGTTCCCCGCGCGTGGACGCGGTCCGCCTGTGCCGTCTCGCCGTGCGCGAGCGTTGTGAGCCGGTGCTGCTCCACATCGCTGCGATTGCGGAACGCCTCGCCCCCGCGCTGGAACCCTGGGCCTACCTCCGCCAACACCTGCCACCCCGTGCCGTGCCGCGCACCGATGCCCTGCCGCACTGGACCCGCCTCGTCAGCCACACCGGCATGACGGCACCGGGCGGACCGCCGAAAACCGCCTGGCTTTGCCGCCGTGAATAACCCCCTGCGCATCCTCCAAACGCTCGACCGCCACCTGACCGCCCCGGCGGAAATCACCCTCTTCGGCCGCGCCGCGCTCGCGCTCGGCTTCACCTCCACTGCCGGTTCCGCCGCGTTCGCCGCCACGCACGACGTGGACGCCATCCTCCCGCTCGGATGGCTCGCCGCCGAAGACGAGAATTTGGATTTCTGGGAGGCTCAACAACGCACCAACGCCGAACTCGAACCGGAAGGTCTCTACGTCACCCACCTTTTTCGCGAGGTGGAGGTCATTCTCACGCCGGACTGGTTGACCCGGCGCGTCCGAATTCCCCTGGAACTTCAGCGCCTGACGGTGTTCCGCCCGGCTCCCCTCGACCTCATCCTCACCAAGATGGCGCGCGGCGACGAAAACGACCTGGCCGACATCGAGTTTCTGCTGACCCGCGAGCCGCCGACCGTCGATCAACTGCAGACCGCCTTTGCCCGCGCCCGCGTGCCCGACCTGCTGGAAATCCAAGAACTCTTCCGCGCCGCCCAACCCAAAGTCCTCGCGCTGGCCAAGGCTCTCGAATGAAGCGGTTCACAAACAGGCTGAACTCTGAACCATGAACGACTCAGCCTTCCCCTCCGCCCTCTTCCCCCGCCACAGCGTGAACGACAAACTGAAGGTCATTGTTTCATCGTCCGCGCGACGATAGCTTCCCTTCACTCTATGAACTGGCAAAACCGAATCCAAAGCGATCCCCAGATACTCCGCGGCAAACCGTGCATCAAAGGCACCCGCATTCCTGCCGCA
>BJHT01000128.1 GCA_014193395.1 Verrucomicrobiota bacterium | reverse complement strand
GCCGACGCCGCCCAAAGTCGATCTCCCTTCCGTCACGACACCGATCGTGATCAAAGCGCCGCAGGTGAATATCCCCGAGTTCCCGCCGACCACTACGCCGCCGCCCGCCCCCACAACCGAACCCGTCAAGCCCGTCGTCGCGGTCCCGCCAGCGGAAACCAAAACGCCGTCGGCGATTCCGACTCCAACTCCGTCCCTCGGCACGCCGCCCGCGCCACCCGCGCCGCCGTCCATCAACCCCGATCCGCCCCTCGAAACCGTCGTGGTCAAACCCGCGCCGGAAATCGCCCGCGCCCAACCGCCCACGCCGCTGCCGGTGGCTGCCCCGCTCGTGATCGCAACGCCCCGGCTCCCTTCTACGCCCCCGCCGTCGCTGCCCGCCCCGCCGGAACCGCGCCGCATCACCACCACGCCCGACATCGCTGCCGTGCCGCCGGTGAGTTCGCCCAAAGGCAAGGAAGTCATCCCCGCGCCGCTGGAATCGTCGCTGCTGAAACTGACCCAGGCGAAAACCGAGGAAGTAAAAGCCAATCCGAATCCCGTGCCCGATCCGGTCAATGTCGTGCCCGTCCCCTCCGCCGCGGTCACGCCGCCCAAGCCCGCCGGCACGGACGACGCCACCGCGACGGGCACCGCCACGCCCACCGCCACACCCGGTGGCCCGCCCGCCGCGCCCGCGCGCCGCGTCGTCACGCGCGAGGGTTTGGTGAGCAGTTGGGTCAGCGGCCAGTCGCCGAGCAGCTTCGCGCTTGAAGATCCCCGCACCGGCAAAGTCATCGGCTTCCTCTCCTCCACGAACAGCAGCCTCGGCATCAAAATGCTCAGCGGCCGTCGCGTGCTCGTCACCGGAGAAGAAGCCACCGACTCGCGCTATCCCACGGCCCCCATCCTGACCGTCGAGACCCTGAAGACCATCGACTGAGTCATGGACAACCTCATCGATGGCCGCGCTATTGCCGAACAGATCCACACCGAAACCGCCGCGCGCGTCGCGGCCCTGAAAGCCCGCGGCTGCGATCCCTCGCTCGCCTTTGTCCGCGTCGGCGAAGACCCCGCCTCGAAGGTGTACGTCGGCATGAAGGAGCGCACCAGCGCGCGCCTCGGTATCCGTTCCACCACGCAGGTCCTTCCCGAAACCACGTCACAGGCGGAACTCCTCCGCGTCATCGAGCAGCTCAATCACGACCCCGCCTGCCACGGCATTCTCGTGCAGGCGCCGCTACCCGCGCACATCCACGCACCCACCGTTTTCGCGACCGTCTCACCCGCCAAAGACGTGGATGGTTTTCATCCCGTGAACATGGGCCGCCTGTTGCTCGGCGATCCCGGCGGGTTCGCGCCCTGCACGCCGGCCGGCGTGCATGAATTGCTCATCCGCTCGGGCGTGGTGATCGCCCGTGCCGAAGTCGTCGTGCTCGGGCGCGGCAACATCGTGGGCAAACCGATGGCCGCAATTCTCCTGCAAAAAGGCCGCCACGCCGACGCGACCGTGACGCTTTGCCATTCGCGCACGCGCGACATCGCGACGCACTGCCGCCGCGCGGATATCATCGTCGCCGCGATGGGCGTCGCGGAATTTCTCCAGGCCGACATGGTGAAACCCGGGGCGGTCGTCATCGACGTCGGCGTCAACCGCGTCAGCGATCCTGCGGCCAAGGGCGGCTACCGGCTCGTCGGCGACGTCGCCTTCACCGCCGTGCAGCCCATCGCCGGCAAGATCACTCCGAACCCCGGCGGTGTCGGCCCCATGACCATCGCGATGCTCCTGCAAAACACCGTGCGCGCCGCCGAGCTGGCGGTCGGCATTGCGACGCGGTGAACTCGAACTCCAGCGCAGAAATTTTTAACCACGGATGGACACGGATAAACACGGATGGGAAGCCTCTCAAGCGGTAGAGCGCAAAGTTTGGAGTGCGGGGACTTGTCACCGCTTTCCAGAGGCGACTTGTCGCTGTCGAACCGCCGGAGCCGTGCATTTGGAAGTGGGGCGCTCACGGCTCGCGCCAGCGCAGGCTCGCACGCGTGGCCGAATGCTCCCTGCAGTTCGACGGCGACAAGTCGCCTCCGCAAAAGCGGTGACGAGTCACCGCACTCCAAACCGCGACGAGAGCACCAGAAACTTCCGCCACCCCGATCTCCGGCGTTGCCGCTGCGACCGGGGACCGGTCGCGCTCCGCTCGGGTTGCGCCGCGCCCAGTTCTCCCCATCCGTGTTCATCCGTGTCCATCCGTGGTTCAATTTCCCCGTTCCCGCTGAACGCATTTTTCCCAAACTGAAAATCCATCCATGAATCCCACCCGCATCCTCCCCGACCTCCAATGCTCACTGCTCTGCGAAGACGTGCGCCAGGAAGCCAACGGCAACTTCATCCTCATCGGCGTCGCGCATTTCATCCGCGTGCCGCAGTTGCCGATCGTCGCCTTCAAACTCTCGATCTTCAACCGCTGGACCGCGGGCTTCGGCGCCTTCACCGAAACCGTCCGCCTGCTCGCGCCCGACCAGACCACCGTGATGCGCCAGGCGCAGGTGAAGTTCGGCCTGCAGGACCCGGCGCACAACGCGACCAACCTCAGCGTCTTCGGCCAAGTTGAGTTCACGCACGACGGCGTGTACTTCATCGAGGTGCTCGTGGACGACGTGATGAAACTGCGCTACCCGCTGCCCGTCATCGTCGTCCCGCCGCCGACCGAAGGACAAGGCGCCCCGGCCGCCCGCGAGCAGGCCCAATGAAAACCGGGGCGGATGACAGGAGCGCGGGCGGTCCCCGCCCGCAGCGCATTCGCATGCCGAAAACCGTCCGAACACTCCACCGGTTCCCGATCCGTTCACTCGCCGCGATCGGGAACCGGGCGCGCGCCGCCCGGACCGCGCCTCAGCCGAGCGGTGGTGCGGCGCGGCATCGGCTCATCCACTAGCCCCGCTTGTTCATGTCCGCGCCCGTCACTCCATCCGCCCCGCCCGCGTGGCGACCGCCGCGCGCGTGGCAGCCGCTGACCTTTCGCGGCGTGGCGGCGTTTGCTGGCGCGACCGCCACCCGCGTTTTCATTGTTCAATTCCTCGTGCTCATCGTCGCGATCGCCTGCCTGCTCCAGGCGCTGGAACTGACCTGGTGGCCCGCCGTGCAGAAGGCGATTCAAGCCCTCCCGGAAATCGGCCGCGTGCAACACGGCCAGCTCGACTGGCACGGCGAGCCATTCGCCGTGCTCGCCGATTCGCCCGCGCTTTCCATCCTCGTCGATGCCGTGGGCAAGCACGAACCCGGACAGGTCGCCGATGTGCAGGTGGAATTCGCGAAGACCGAAATCCGCATCTGCACGCTGGTCGGCTGCCTGCCCATCGTCTTCGAACCGGTGTGGGATTTCCCACTCAACCGCGTTGACCTCGTGCCGTGGTGGGGCGCGTGGAAACCCGCGATCGTGGCCGTGACCGCGCTGCTCCTCGCCGTCGCGCTGGTCGGCGCGTGGTGGCTGCTGGCGACGCTCTACACCATCCCGCTGCGCCTTCTGGCCGTCCTCGCCGGCCGCCCGATCACCCTCGGCGGCTGCTGGCGCATCGCCGCGATGGCCCTGATGCCCGGCGCGCTCCTGTTGAGCCTCGGCATCCTCGCGTACGGCCTCGTCCGCCTGCCGCTCGTGCTGCTGGTGATAATCTTCGTCCTCCACTTTCTCGCCGGCTGGATCTACTCCGCCGCCGCCATCTTCCGCCTCGACACCCACGCCGCCATCGCCGCCGCCGCCGCGGCCAATCCCTTCGTCCCCGCCACCGCGCCCGCCAAGCCCGCACCGGCACGCACGCCCGCACCTGTGGCAACCAAGCCCGCGCCCGCCACCCCGCCCCCGGTGGAAAAGGTGGAAATACTTCCTGAACCCGCGCCCGCCGCCGCACCTGCCGCCGCTCCTGTGCCCGCCACCAAGCCCGCCCCCCGCCGCGCCAGCGCGAATCCCTTCGCCGCACCCGAGGAGTGAACCGGCCCGCTCCACCGGATCATCGGTTCAGAGGAACGGATTGATGACACGTACCCCACCATAGTCCTGGCCGTTGTTCAGGTCTTCGGTGAACAGTTCGGAGGCCCCGGAGGCGCGCGCAGCAGCCAGGATGAGGGCGTCCCAGAGGGAAATTTTCCAGCGGGCCTGTTCCTCCAAGGCGGACAGGAGCAGGTCGAGGGTATTGTTCACCACGGGCAGTCGGGCGCAGTCGCGTATGATCTGGCCCGCTTCGGAACGGCTAACACCCTGTTTCTCCAGATTGACGTGCATTTCTTGGAGAACCTGCACGCTGATCGCCGTATCGCCGGAACCGCTCAACCCTTGCTCGACCAATCGCAGGGCTACCTCCCGTTTGGCGGGCGCATCCAGGTCGTAGGCATAGAGCAAGACATTGGTGTCGAGAAACCTAACGGCGTTCATGGATTTGCTCGCGCAGCAGGGGCTGTCCACCCAACCGGAGTCCCTTGTGCAGGCGGGCGCGCGCGGCCTTCCGATCAGGAGATTCCGCATCCGACCGCAGTGCCCAAGCAAGCCCCGCCACCACCAACTCCTTGAGCGTCGTCTGGCGCTCGGCCGCCACGACCTTGGCGCGGTTCAGAATTTCCTCCGGCAGATCAATGGTGGTTTTCATGGGCCGTAGATACAGGCGTGCGGCCATGTCGTCAACGCCACCGCCAACGCGCAGCGTGTTGGCCTGTCACCCGCGCCTTGTAAGCAACCCTCTGTTGCACCCGTTCGTTCGTTTCGCATACGTTTGCGCCATGAATTTTTTCGGGGTGCCGCGCGCTCTCTGTGGCGCGCTTTTTTTTGCCTTGTTGGGCACCGGGTGCTGGCCGCCCGGACCCAGCCCGCAGGATGAGCAGAAGGATCCGTATTTCATTGTCGGCAGCAACCGCGTGCGGGGCCGGGATTTCAAGGGCGCGATCGAGGCTTTCACGCATTCCATTGAGAACAATCCCCGCTCCAGCGCGGCGCATTTTGAGCTGGCGATCCTGAATGAACAGCACGAGAAGGATTTCGCCGCCGCCATTTATCACTACCAACGCTTCCTCACGCTCCAGCCCAATTCGGACAAGGCGGAGATCGTGAAGGCCCGCATGGACGGCTGCAAACAGGAGATCGCCAAGTCGTCGCTGATGCTCATCGCGCCGCCCAGCCAGTTGCGCGAAATCGAGAACCTCAAGGAGTCGCTGCAAAAACTCACGCTCGAACGGGACGATCTCAAGAAGCAGCTTGCCGCCGCGCAGGCCCGGGCAGGACGCGATTTTGTCAATCCCTCCAACACTCCCGTGGTTCCGCCCAAACCCGCGCCCCGGCCGCCCGGCGCGACGCCCCCGACGGGGTCGCCAACGCCCGGAACCACCGCCACGTCGCAAACCGGCACACCCAAACCCACGGAGACCGCCGGCCGCCGCACGCACACGGTGAAGTCCGGCGAGACGCCGGGCAGCATCGCCAAGCAGCACGGCATTCCGGTGACCAAACTGCTCGACGCCAATCCCGGGTTGGACCCCAAACGAATGCGCATCGGGCAGACGCTCAATCTTCCGCCCGCGAGCCGCCCGTGAAATCCGCGCCACCCCTTCGTCGCCGAGTCGGGCGCAGTGCGTTCGTTGCTGAGCCGTAACGGTTCATGCGAGCCGATTTTGATGAACCACAGAGACACGATGAACACAGAGAAGAACAAGAACTTGGTGGCCGATGTTGGTCCACTAATCGCTGACTTTTCCGGCAACCGTCCGCCCTCGTTTTTCTCTGTGTTCATCGTGTCTCTGTGGTCATTTCGCCGCTGCCCATCGCACCGACGCGGCTGAAACTATCGCCCCCACCCCCATGCGCACCCGCGTCACCTTCGCCGTCATCTGCGTGTTCTTCGTGACGATGAACGTGCTGTTGTGGCGCTCGGAATTCGCCGGCGAGGACCGCGGCTCCGAACTGCCCGTGGGCGTCGTGTGGGAAAAAATTCTCTCGGCGCCCGACGACTCAAATCTCGAGATCAAGCACAAGGGGCAGAAGCTCGGCAGCTTCCGCTGGTCCGCCAGCGCGGGCGAAACGACCGCCACCGGCAAGGCGCAGAAACTCGAGGAACTGCCCGAGGGCCAGATCAAAAAAATCTCGGGCTACGAAGTCGAGATCGCCGACGGGATGCTCTTCATGGATGACAAGGCGCGGCGGCTGCGCTTCCGGCTGCTGGCGAAATTCTCCCCCGAACATCTCTGGCGCGAGGTCAACATCACCGCCATCCACAAGCCCACCGTCGTAGAGATCAGCGCCACCTCCGCGGAGGAGGCGCTGCGTTTCAAGGTGCGCGACGACGGCGAAATCATTGACCGCAAGTTCACCTTCGCCGAACTGCGCGAGCCGGAAAAAATGCTGCAAAGCCTGGGTGATTCGATGCAGGTGCGGCTGCTCGCCGCGGCGCTGGGCGGCGGCCTGGGCTTCACGCCCGGCAAGAATTTCACGCTCGGCCTGAAGTGGGAGGCGCGCAACGACACGCTCAAGGTGGGCAACTCGCGGCTGCGCGTTTACCGCCTCTCGGCGCGGCTGCTCGACCGCTACCAAGTCGTCGTGATCGTCAGCCGCGTCGGCGAAATCCTGCGCGTCGAGCTGCCCGACGACCTCCGCTTCACCAACGTTGAATTCGGTTTCAAAACCCAATGATCGAGCTGCTCCATCTCGTGAAACAATTCGGCGACCTCACCGCCGTCAACGACATCAGCCTCGTCGTGCCCAAAGGCGAATTCTTCGCCGTGCTCGGCCCGAACGCCGCCGGCAAGACCACGACCATCAAGCTGCTCACGGGCCTGATGAAGCCCACCGCCGGCACCGCGCGCGTCGCGGGGTTCGACGTGCAGACGCAGCCGCTGGAGGCGCGCCGCCGCCTCGCCTACGTGCCCGATTTTCCCTTCCTGTACGAAAAGCTCACGCCGTGGGAATTTCTGCGCTTCACCGGCCAGATGTTTCGCATGGAGGAAAAACGGCTCGCCGAGGCCGCGAAGGAACTCGTGACCCGTTTCAATCTCGAACCCTATCTGCGCAAGCCCATCGACGGACTGTCCCACGGCACGCGCCAGCGCGTCGCCATCGCGTCGGCGCTGCTGCATGACCCCGAGGTGTTCGTGATCGACGAGCCGATGGTGGGCCTCGATCCGCACCACGCGCGGGTCGTGAAGGACACGCTCAAGGAGCGCTCGCAGCAGGGCATGACGGTGTTTCTCTCGACGCATCAACTCAGCGTTGCGGAAGAAATCGCCGACCGCATCGGCATCATTCACCAGGGCAAACTCGTCGCCGTCGGCACGCGCGATCAACTGCGCCAGCAGAGCGGCTCGGACGGGTTGCTCGAAAACTCCTTCCTCGCCCTGACGCGGCAGGAGGCGAACTTCAGCGAAGAGCGCGCGAAGTTCAAAACCCCGGAGACCGCCGCTCCCCTCCCGCCGCATGGCCGCTGAAACCAACCACTACGACGGCCCCGGACCGCTGCGGCTGCTCGTGCAGGTGAGCCTGGTCATGGCGCGCCGCCGCGTGCAGGCGCTGGCCGTGCAATCGCGCTCGCTGCTGTTGCTGATGGTGGTGTTCGTCGTGGGGTACATCGTTTTCTCGTTCGGCACTTTTCATCGCGCGCTGCGTTTTCTCGGGTCGTTTCCCGGCCTCGGCAGCCTGCTGATCGAGCGGCTGCTGTTCCTCCTCTTCGCGTTTTTCTTTCTGCTGCTGCTGCTGAGCAATCTCATCATCGGCTACACGAATTTGTTTCGGAACCGCGAGACCTCGTTCCTGCTCACGCTGCCGGTGTCCACGCAGACCATCTTCCGTTGGAAATTCCTCGAATCCACGCTGCTGGCGTCGTGGGCGTTTGTTTTTCTCATCGCGCCGCTGCTGGGCGCGTACGGCCTGCACAACCGCGCGCCCTGGCATTTCTACGTGATGCTCCCGGTGCTGGTGCCGCTGTTCATCGTGCTGCCCGCGGTGTTCGGCTCGTGGCTCGCCGTGAGCCTGGCGCGGCACATGGACCGCCGCTCGTTTCAACTGCTCATCGTCGCGGCGCTCGCGCTGTTCGTGCTCGCGAGCCGCTTCTGGCTCAGCCCGGAAATCGTCGATGACGAAACCCTCGAGACGCGCATGTTGGCCGTGCTCGACCGGCTGCTCGTGCGCACGCGTTTCGCGCAGCATCCGCTGTTGCCGAGCTACTGGCTGTCCACGTCCGTGCTGAGTTGGCTCGAAGGCGCGATGAGCGCGGCGGGTTTCTTCATGCTCGTGCTGCTGAGCCATGTGCTGTTCTTCGGCTTCCTGGCGTTCACCTGGATGGGGCCGTTTTTTTACGAAGCCGCCTCGACCGCGCAGAGCCGCGCCAGCGTGTTCGGGCAATGGGAATGGTTCCGCCAATGGCGCGCACGCAAGAGCACTTTTCACTTCTCTTCGGGCTTTGTGGACAAGTGCGTCGCGCTGCTCCCCGGCCTGCGCTCGGATGTCCACGCGCTGATCGTGAAGGACGTCCGCATGTTCTGGCGCGACACGGCGCAGTGGGGGCAGACGCTCATGCTGTTCGGCCTGCTCGGCGTGTACATCATGAACCTCCGGCACTTCACGCAGCAGATCACCAATCCGTTTTGGGTCCAGCTCATCTCCTTCCTGAATCTCGGCGCGTGCTCGCTGAATCTCGCCACGCTCACCACGCGGTTCGTCTTCCCGCAGTTTTCGCTCGAAGGCAAACGCGTGTGGATCGTGGGCATGGCGCCACTCGGCCTGCGCCGCGTGGTCTGGACCAAGTTCGCCCTCGCCACCGGCGCGTCGCTCGCGGTGACGCTCGGGCTGGTGGCGCTGTCGTGCCAGATGCTCAAGATGCCGCTCGAGCGCACCGGTTATTTTTGTTTCTACATCACGGTGATGACCTTCTCGCTGAACGGCCTCGCGATGGGCATGGGCGTGCTGTATCCGAATTTCAAAGAGGACAATCCCGGCAAGATCGTGAGCGGCGTCGGCGGGACGTTCTGCCTCGTGCTGAGCTTTGTGTACATCATCGGCGCGCTCGCGCTGGCGGTGCTCGGATCGCCGTGGAAAATCACCGGCCCGCCGTCACCGTGGCTGCTGGCCGCGACGTGGACGGGCTTCGCGCTGTTGTCGCTCGGTCTCGGCTGGCTGCCGCTGCGCATGGGCTTGCGGCGGCTGGAGCGGATCGAGATTTAGCCGGCGCCGCGCGGGCGGTCCCCGCCCGCAGCGGCCCCAAACCCGCGCGGGTGCTGAAGATTTTTCAACGCACCTTTGCTGTCGTGCGCGCTGCGACCGGGGACCGGTCGCGCTCCGCAAGCGCCTGGTGCGCGGGCGGTCCCCGCCCGCAGCAGCTCCGAACTCGCGCGGGTGCTGGGGATTTTCCAACGCTCCCTTTGCTGTCGTGCGCGCTGCGACCGGGGACCGGTCGCGCTCCGTCGCCGCGCGCCCCCTCCCGCGCCACACCGACCTTGATTCCGACCAATAAAAAAGGCACCCCGGCGAACCGGGGTGCCTTGCGAAAGCTGCGACGAGCTTACTTCTTGACGCCGAGGATCGCGTCCTTGGCGGCCTTGGCGACGCGGAACTTCACGACCTTCTTGGCCGGGATGTTGATCGACGCGCCCGTGGCGGGATTGCGGCCGACGCGCGCCTTGCGGTTCACGAGGACGAGCTTGCCCAGACCAGGGAGGGTGAAGCTGTTCTTGGCGTTCTTGTAGGCGAGTTCCGCGAGATAATCGAGGATCTCGGCGGCGGCCTTCTTGGAGATCGCCGCTTTCTCAGCGACGGCGGTGGCGATTTGGGATTTTGAGAGTGCTTTAGCCATGATGTGTTGTTGTTTTAGTTGGGTTCCAGTTCAGAGAACTTGGCGCTATAAAATCGAATTGCGCCGCGCCTGCAAGGAGAAAAACCGCGATATTCACAGTATTTCTACGTGTTTCTCCGCAGGCGCGTCGGCTTGACTTGAATTTCTCAGCGCCCAGCATCGCGCGCGTGCCGAGTCTGTTTACGATCAAAAGCGAGTTCCGCTACGAAATTGTCCGCAAGCTTTACGAGGGCGGCATGGGCGTCGTTTACGAGGCCGAGCAGCACGGCTCGCGCGATTTCGTCAAGCGCGTGGCGATCAAGGTCATCCGCCAAAGCTTTGCCAATCAGAGTTCGTTCATCGAAAACTTCATCGGCGAAGCCAAGCTCGTCGCGGACCTCATCCACACCAACATCGTCCAGACCTACCAACTCGGCGAGACCGGCGGCGGCTACTTCATCGCCATGGAGTTGATCCGCGGCGTGAACGTCGAGCAGTTCCTCCAGCAATTGCGCGACAAACAGCGCGTGCTGTCGCGTGACCTGGCGGTTTTCATCATCAGCCGCGTCGCGCGCGGCCTCGCCTACGCGCACGCCAAATGCGACAAAGAAGGGAAATCCCTCGGCATCGTTCATCGCGACGTGAATCTGAAAAACATCATGATCGCTTTCGAGGGCGACGTGAAACTGACCGACTTCGGCGTCGCCAAGGCGCGGGGCTTCTTGCACGACAATGAGGGTGAAGTGGTCGCCGGACGCGTCGATTACATGAGCCCCGAGCAGGCGAGCTTTGAAAAGACCGACCAGCGTTCCGATATCTTTTCCGCCGGGGTTGGCCTCGCCCACCTGCTGCTGGGGCGCAATATTTTCAAGGGTGCGACGGCCGAGGAATCACGGGAGCGGATCCTCACCTTGCCCATTCCGGATTTTTGCCAATTCAATGCGGAATTTGACGAGCCTGACGGCAAGCCCAGGATTAACCCAAATCTCAACAAGATCCTGCAGGCGACTTCCCATCGCGATCTGGACCAGCGCTATCAGGACGCGGACACACTCTTGCACCATCTCGAGTTTTATCTCTATGCCGGAGGAATCGGCCCAACCAACGAAACGCTTGGCCGGTTTGTCCGCGAACTCTTTGGCCTGATTTCGCCAACCAAGCTTGGTAAGGACAAAGGCCAAACCGTAGTCTTCTCACGGCCCAAGTAGCCATTAAGCAGCGCGTTTTCCCCATCATGCCCGCACCCAAAACCGTCACCCTCGGCCTGCTGCAACACGCCTGCTCCGCCGATCCCGCCGCCAATCTCCGCACCACCCTCGCCGCCGTCGAACGCGCGGCGAAGGACGGCGCACAAATCATCTGCACGCAGGAACTCTTCCGCTCCCAGTATTTCTGCCAGAGCGAAGACCACGCGAATTTCCAACTCGCCGAGCCGATCCCCGGCCCGAGCACCGCCGCGTTTCAAAAGCTCGCGCGCAAACACAAGGTCGTCGTCATCGCCTCGCTCTTCGAGAAACGCGCCAGCGGCCTCTATCACAACACCGCCGTCATCATCGACGCCGACGGCTCATTGCTCGGCAGCTACCGGAAGATGCACATCCCGGACGACCCGCTGTTCTACGAGAAATTTTATTTCACCCCCGGCGACCTCGGCTTCCGCGCGTGGCAGACGCGCTACGGAAAAATCGGCGTGCTGATCTGCTGGGACCAATGGTATCCCGAGGCCGCGCGCCTCACCGCCATGCAGGGCGCGGAAATTCTTTTTTATCCGACCGCCATCGGCTGGCATCCCAAGGAAAAAGCGGAATACGGCACCAACCAGCACGGCGCGTGGGAAACCATCCAGCGCGCGCACGCCGTGGCCAACGGCTGCTTCGTCGCCGTCGCCAACCGCATCGGCCTCGAACAGCCCATCGGCGGCGACGGCCTCGAGTTCTGGGGCCAGAGCTTCGTCGCCGGCACGAGCGGGCAGATTCTCGCCAAAGCCAGCGTGGACAAACCCGAGAATCTCCTCGTCTCCGTCGAACTCGCAAAGGTCGATGTCACCCGCACGCACTGGCCCTTCCTGCGCGACCGACGCGTCGATGCCTACGGCGACCTCACCAAGCGGTTCAGCGATTGAATCCGCCCGCCGCAGTGAAATGGGGAGCGCACGCGGCCCGCGTGCCGTTTTGGGCGGCCCGCCCAAAACGCCGTTCCCCAGTCTGCCTCATCTCCTGCGGGAAAAAGTTTGTGGCACGAGTTTTCGGCAGGCCGCCGAAAACAGCACGCCAGCGGCGTGCGCGCCCCACGGCGTCGGACTGCGCCCGGCCGCGACTTTCGAGTTCGCACTAAAACTCTCTTCCGCGTGAAAACGACCCCCTCCCCTGCCCCGCTCATCGCCGCCGCCCGCACGCTCGCGGACCTTGTCGGGCAGCTCCGCTTCAACCCGCCCGTCGCGCACGTTTACCATCCGCTCGATTACGCGTGGACCGCGCACGAAGCCTACCTCCGCGCCGGCGGACGCCCCGATAAACGCGTCGTCTTCCTCGGCATGAACCCCGGTCCGTTCGGCATGGCGCAAACCGGCGTCCCCTTCGGCGAAGTCGCCGCCGTGCGGGACTGGTTGAAAATCACCGCGCTTGTCGGCCAGCCCGCGCACCCGCATCCCAAGCGCCCCGTCGAGGGCCTCGCCTGCCCGCGTTCCGAAGTCAGCGGCCGCCGCCTGTGGGGACTCTTCGCGCAGCGCTACGGCACGCCCGAAAAATTCTTCGCCGAAAACTTCGTCGCCAACTACTGCCCGCTCGCGTTCATGGATGCCGGTGGCCGCAACCTCACCCCCGACAAATTTCCCGCCGCCGAAACCGACCGCCTCTTCGCCACGTGCGACGAACACCTCCGCGAGGTCATCGCCATTCTCAAACCCGAGTGGCTCATCGGCATCGGCGACTTCGCCGAGAAACGCGCCCGCGCCGCCGTCGCTCCCGCGGCCGTGCGCTTCGGCCGCATCCTCCATCCCAGCCCCGCCAGCCCCGCCGCCAACCGCGGCTGGGCCGACGCCGCAACGCGCCAACTCGAGGCCCTCGGCATCTGGTAGCAAGCAGACGCGCTCGTCGCGCCGCTCTGTCTGCGTGGCCCCGTGTCGTCGCGTGAAGCTCAAAGCTCAAAGCCCAAAGCTCAAGAGAAGGTCCAAGCACGAAGCTCCAAATCGCCGCGGACGACTTTCCGATTCAGCGACGACCTCGCCTTCCCCTCACCGCCCAACCCACACCGCGCTCCCCGCCCCCGCCTGACCATCCGAACCGCAAACTTTGAACTTTGAACCTTGAGCTTTGAACTTCCCGTAAGCTTTGAGCTTCCCCGCCGCGCGTTCCGTGGCACAACTCCCGCCGGCAAAAAATGTTCCGCGTCATCTTTCATTTGGACATGGATGCGTTCTACGCATCGGTCGAGCAGCGCGACATCCCGGCGTTGCGCGGCAAGCCGGTGATCGTCGGCGCGCCGCCGACGCAGCGCGGCGTGGTGGCCGCGTGCAGCTACGAGGCGCGCAAGTTTGGCATCCACTCCGCGATGCCCAGCGCCACGGCCGGCCGCCTGTGCCCCAGCGCCGTGTTCCTGCGCCCGCGCATGGAGGCCTACAAAGCCGAGTCTCAGGAAATCATGGCCATCGTGCAGGAACTCGGCGGCGACCTCGTGCAGCAAGTGTCCATCGACGAGGCCTATCTCGATGTCTCCGCCCGTCACCAGGGCGCGACCGCCGACGCGAGTCTCGAACTCGCGCTGCCCCTTGCCCGCGCGCTCAAACAGGCCATCCGCGCGCGCCGCCAGCTCAACGCCACCATCGGCGTCGCGCCCAACAAACTGCTCGCCAAGCTCGCCAGCGATTTTCAAAAACCCGACGGCCTCACGCTCATCCGCGAATCCGAGAAGATCGCCTTCCTACGCCCGCTGCCCGTGCGCGCGCTGCACGGTGTCGGCAAGGTCACCGCGGAAACACTCACCGACGCGGGCCTGCGCACGGTCGGCGATTTGCAGGATTACACCGGCGACCTGCGCGCACTCGTCGGCTCGTGGGGGCCGGAATTGAAACGGTTCGCGCTCGGCCAGGATGACCGTCCGCTCGATCTCGACGACGACATCAAAAGCATCAGCAGCGAGAACACCTTCCTCACCGACACCGACGACCGCCGCGTCCTGCGCGCGTGCCTGCACGAGCAGGCGGACGACATCGCCGCCAAGCTCGCCCGCCGCCAGCTCGCCGCGTACACCGTGGTGGTCAAGGTCCGCTACGGCGACTTCACCACGCTCACGCGGCAGATTTCCGTGCCGGAACCGCTCGCCGACGCGAAGGAAATCTACCGGCTCGGCTGCCATCTTCTCGCCCGCCAGAAGCTCGTGAACCGCCCGCTGCGCCTGCTCGGCCTCGGCGTCAGCGGCCTCCTGGCCGACACCGCGCAGCAGATGAAGCTGCCGTTTGGAGAAGGAGCGGGGGAAAAGTGATTAGTAATTAGTGGTTAGGTGTCCGTAGTCGGCGATCAGGTTTTTAAGATGTTTTAGCCCGGATATTTCATGGCCTCATCGAAGCCGCAGGCCGCCCGCCCATGTAGCGCAGGTTTCCAAACCTGCTGTGTCGCCGACTTCCAAGTCGGCAGGGTGTCGGCCTCGCCGAGCGCGCTGCGAGTTCAGCAACCGGCGATACAGCAGGCTTGGAAGCCTGCGCAAAAAACGAGCATGCAATATTCGGTTTAGGGAAGTGGGTTTGGGACAATAAAAACCACTGACCTACACTAACGAAAGACCAGGTCAGCCAAGCCCCGGTGACGAGGTTCGCCGGGCTTCTTATTAGTGCCAGTTAGTACCGGCCATTGGTTTTAACTTATCCGGGGTCCTGAAACTACCGGAGCGAGGCTAACACTGGGAACACCGATGGACCCAAATGACAGACACTCAAGGAGCAGGTTCTGCAGTTTGAGGAGATAGCATCGGGCAGGTGGGGTAACTGGATGCCGGCCGACCATGATTCGGCCCCTTGTTTCCGACCTTCTGTGGCACTTACAGTTCACATTGACAGTCAGGTACAAGTGACTGGTAGCTGGTCCGGGCAACGGGGTGGCGACAGCTTGTCGCCACACAGCCTGTGGCGACGAGCCGTCGCCACCCCGACTCCAAGACAATACCTGCGGGCCACAATCGCGATGGGTGCTGGTGACCCGCCGGTCAAACTCGGCTTGAGTCAGTTCGTGTTTTAGGAGTGAGGGATGAAATAAGAACTAAGATCAGATGCCTGAGGCATCGAAGCTTTGGTCGCAATTCATCAGGCGAAGAACTTCGCACATCCGTTTCAAATCCTTCGCTGAAAGCTTTCGTACATCCAAGTTGTAGCTGGTTGACGCCGTCCGGAGTCGAACAGTCTGATCGGTTTCGGAGTACTCGACTGCCTCCAAGATTGCCGGATCTGCCGCGCGATCCCGCTCGAAGGTCACTCGCACGCCGCGCTCCCATTCTTCCAGAAAAACCTCATACTTGGGAGTGCGGAGGAGAGTCAAAGTCCGGATGCCTGCAAAGCTCTCCGGTGCCGAGATCGCAAAGGCCACGATCAAATCATCGCCCGCCTGGGTCGTGATGAAATCGACGGTCTTCATGCGATGCGAAGGTCGCAGACCGGCTCGCCGCTCAAAGCTTGGCCGCTTTGGCGGCGGTGACGGCGGGCGCGGCAGGCGCGGCGGCCGGGGGAGTGGCGGGTTTGCCGGCGGATTTTAGTTTTTCGTACTCGCCGGTGAGTTTGTCCAGTTGGGCTTTTTCAGTGGTGACGGGGGCGGTGAGTTTGTCGGCGGCCGCTTTGGCGGCGGCGGCTTGTTGAGCGGCGTCTTTGATCATGGCCTCGAGCTTCTTGATCTTGGCGGGGAGGCTGGCGAGTTCTTCCTTGGAGGCGGTGAGTTGTTGCTCGGCTTGTTTGACGGCGGCGGTCGCGGCTTCGGCTTCGTCGAGGAAGCGGTCCTGCACGAGCTTGTCGGCCAGGTATTTTTCGCGGGCGTGATAGACCTGCGTGAAGAACTGGCCGGCTTTGAGGCGGTCGATGGAGGTCTTGGTGAACGCAACTTCGGTCTGGGCTTTGGTGACGGCGGCCTTGGCGTCGGCTTCGGCTTTGGCGGCGGCCTCGGCCTGGGTGGCGAGGGTTTTGGCGGTGGCGACATCGCGGGTGGCGTTGGTCACGACGGCTTTGGCGGCGGTGTCGGCGTCGGTTTTGGCCTTGGTGGTGGTGGCGGTTGCAGCCGTCGCTGCGGCGGTGAGTTTGACGACGGAGGCTTCGAGCGCGGCGAACGCGATCGCGGTGCTGGCGGCGGTGGCTTTGGCGGTGGTGAGTTCGGCGGTGGCTTTGTCCGCGGCGGCTTTGGCATCGGCTTCGGTCTTGGTGGCGGCGGCGAGTTGAGGGGCGAGGGCTTTGGCCGCGGCGGCGCTCGTGGCGGCGACCTTGGTGGCGGCATCAGCGTCGGCCTTGGATTTGGCGACGGCCTGCGTGGCCGCAGTGAGGGCGGCTGCGAGTTGAGTCGCGGCGGTTTCGCTGGCGGCGAGGCGGGTCTTGTCGGCGGCGGGCGCTGCGTTGGCGGCGGCGAGGTCGGCCTGGGGTTTGTCGGCGGCAACTTTGGCAGCCGTGGCGGCGGCGACGCTGGCGGCGGC
>BJHT01000127.1 GCA_014193395.1 Verrucomicrobiota bacterium | reverse complement strand
CCATCGAAGATTCTGCCCCCGTGAAAACGAAGCGTCCCCTGCGAACCCGCGAAGAACTCCCGGCGATCGACGACAAATACTTCGGTGGCGGGCTGGGCAATCTCCTCAGCCTCGGTGCGGCGCACTCCCGCCCATCCAACCGCAAGGCTGGGATCCGTGCCCGCCGTAACGGTGCTGCTCCCCGCCGCTTACGGACATGACGCGAATCGCCTCATAGCCGCCGCAAAGCGTGCGAAAGGTGAAGCGCGCGCTGCACACGGTTGCAGCAAGTGGTCGGGGAAAACGCCTCGACGACCGCAGGCTGGCCCAGCAGGGTGACGTCCGGAATTTCCCACCCAAGTGCAATCGGGGAAGAATCATCCAAGTACATGACAACGAACAACGATGTAGAACAATTGCAGCGCGCGGACGACGAGGTGCGAAGGAATCTGCCACCTGGCGTGAAGCTCGTGCGCACGCTTCGGGGACACACGGGCTGCATCGGGCGCATCGCGTGGTCGCCGGACGGGAAGCTGCTGGCGTCACCGTCGCAGGACAAGATGATCCGGCTGTGGGATATTGGGACGGGCGAGTGCCTGTTCATGCTCGGATGCCGCGAAAGCACGGCTGTCAGTGTCGCCTTCGACCCGAAGGGCACTATCTTGGCCAGCGGAGGATATGATAACACGGTCAAGCTGTGGGAAGTGGCCAGCGGGTTTTCGCTCCGTACCTTCGAAGGTCATCAAGGCGACATCCGAAGCGTGACGTTTGATCCGGCGGGGCTGTTGGTGGCCAGCGGAAGTCAGGATAACACCGTCAAACTGTGGGATGCCGCGAGCGGGTGCTTGATTCGCACGCTCGAAGGGAACAAAGCATCCGTTTTCAATGTGGCGTTTGACCCGACGGGGCGGCACGTTGCCAGCGGAGGGCATGATAAGACGATCAAGCTGTGGGAAGCTGGCAGCGGACGCTTGATCCGCACCCTCGAAGGTCATCAAGGCCGCGTCTACAGCGTGGCCTTTGACCCGACAGGGAGAAAAGTAGCCAGCGGCAGCATAGATAGGACAGTCAAGCTATGGGAGGCCGCCAGTGGCCGCTTGCTCCGCACCCTCGAAGGCCCCACTAGTGAAGTGAAATGCATCTGCTTTTCACCCGATGGGCGGGCGCTCGCTTCAAACGGAAGCGATGGCTCGATTCGACTATGGCGCGCCGACAGCGGCGATAGCTTGGCCACAATCCCGGAACTCGCTTCCAAGTATTGGCCGGCGGGCATCGCTTTCCACCCGCACCGGCCGCTACTCGCCGCGATTGGCTCCGACCCCGGCACACCTGAAGAGGGCTGTGACCGCGTAATCCATCTCTACGAACTGGACCTCGATCTCCTGCTCGGTCAACCCGCCAAACCCTACGTCTCCTACACCAGCGCGAAGGTTGTGCTGGTAGGAGACTCGGGCGTGGGCAAGACCGGGCTGGGTTGGCGGCTGGCGCATGGCGAGTTCAAGGAACACGCTTCTACGCACGGCCAGCAGTTTTGGCTGCTAGAGCAGCTCTGCAAAAAACGGAAGGACGGCGCAGAGTGTGAGGCGGTGCTTTGGGATCTGGCCGGGCAACCGGATTATCGCCTAATCCACGCGCTCTTCCTCGACGATGCGGACTTGGTTTTGGTTCTCTTCGACCCCACCCGCAACGACGACCCGCTGGCTGGCGTCGAGTTCTGGCTGAAGCAACTGAAGGTGGGCCATCCGGCAGGCGGCGGACCGCCGACCGTGTTGATCGCCGCCCGCAGTGACCGTGGCACCCCCCGGCTAACGCAGGCCGAGTTAGATGCCTTTTGCAGCCAGCGTGGGATCGTAGCCTACCAGTCCACTAGCGCCATGGCTGGCGAGGGAATCGAAGCTCTGGTGGGGCAGATGAAAGGCCTGATTCCATGGGACATCAAGCCCGCCACCGTCACAACCGAAACTTTCAAATACATCAAGGACTACGTACTCGGATTAAAGGAATCCGTGGATCGAGCAACGATGATTCTGACGCCGGGCGAACTCCGCGAACGATTGGAAAAATCCAAACTCCCCTGGCAGTTCTCTGACGCCGAGATGCATACCGCCTTGGGCCACCTTGCGAATCACGGCTACGTCACGCGCCTGAAGACCTCGCAGGGTGAGCCGCGCCTCCTGCTCGTGCCGGAACTGCTCAACAACCTTGCCGCATCCTTCGTGCTGGAAGCGCGTCGCCATGAGAAGGGCCTCGGATCGCTGGAGGAGCAGAAGCTTTTAGCGGGCGGCTATGCCTTTCCCGAATTGGAAAAGGTGACGGACGCCGAGCGGGCCATCCTGCTTGATTCCGCGGCGGTGTTGTTCCTCGAACACAACGTCTGCTTTCGCGAGACAGATTTGCTCGGCACCACATATCTCGTCTTTCCGGAACTCATCAATCTGAAGCGTCCTCTCGACGACGACGACCAGCCCATGGAAGACGGCGTGGGCTACACGGCCGGCGGCGCGGTGGAAAATGTTTATGCCTCGCTGGTAGTGCTGATGGGCTAAACGCAGACCTTCACCCGCACCAGTCAGTGGCGAAACCACGCCCGCTACGAGGTTGGCCGCGGACAGGTCTGCGGCTTCCGCTTGGAAGCGGAGCACGCGGGCGAACTGGATTTCGTGCTCTACTTCGCCACCGCCACGCCGGCCCCGGTTCGGAGGCTCTTTCAGAGCCTGTTCGAGAACTTCCTGGCTCGCCGCAATCTGACCGTGCGGAGATTTGAGCCGGTGGCCTGCAAGAATGGGCATTTGCTCAATCGTGCCGTTGTGCGCCAGCGCTCGTCTGCCGGGTCGAATTTCGCCTTTTGCAGTGAATGCGGTGAGAAGACCGCGCTGCCAAAAGCGGATCAGCCGATCCAAATGACGAAACGCCAAGCGGATGAAGTGGAAGCGAACCGCCGCGCCGCCGACGAGCGTTCCCGTTTCGAGCAAGTGCTCTTCCGCCTGAAGACCTATGTGACCGAGCAGAAGCTCACTGTGCCAGAATGTTTTATCAGCTACGCTTGGGGCATGCCCGAGCATGAGATATGGGTCGAGCGCCGGCTGGCGACCGATTTGCAGAAGGCGGGAGTCGGAGTGCTTTTGGACAAATGGGAAAACCGCCAAATCGGGTCGAGCATCGCGCGGTTCGTCGAACGTATCGAGGAATGCGGCCAACTGATCGTGGTGGGGACGCCGCTCTACCGCCAGAAGGCCAAGAACCTGGCTTCTCCGAAGGGCAGTATTGTGGCCGCGGAGTGGGACCTTGCCGGCATCCGATTGCTCTCCAACCAAGCGCAAAAGCAAACCGTCCTGCCCATCCTACTGGCTGGTCAGGAATCGGATGCGTTCCCCGCCCTGCTGCGCGGCCGAGTCTATGCCGACTTCCGCCAACCGGAGGATTACTTCTCCACCATGCTGGACCTTCTCTTGAGTCTGTTCGCCATCAAGCCGCAGGAGCCGGTAGCAGTGGAACTCCGGGCATCTCTCTCGGGACGGACGCAGTAAATTTGCGCTCTTTGCGTGGTCGGATTGTTCCCCGGCGTCACGCGTTGCGGAACTGCTGCGGCTGGTCTCGGCGACACAGCCGCGCTCCGGAGGTGAGGTTCGCGCTCACCCGCCGTCGCGGAAAACCCGGCTGGCACGAAAGCGTGCGGAGTCTTTGCGATCACAGTGTCCGCACCGACGCCGGATGCGTGGGCGCATCCTGCGACACGCGAGGGCGCGTGTGCTCCCCGGTCCGCGGGCGGAATGCCGCCTACTGCGCCGTCGAGATTTCCAGGGTCTCTTCTCTTTTGTGCGGGGCGTCTTCTTTGCGTTCGACGGGCGGGACGGTCGGGGGCGGGACGAGGGGCGTGGGGGTGTGGTCGGTGACGGGTTCTTCGGTTTTGTGGAACTTGACGCTGACGATTTTGCTGACGCCGTGTTCCTGCATGGTCACGCCGTAGAGGACGTCGGCCATGCCGATGGTGCGCTTGTTGTGGGTGATGATGACGAATTGCGAGTGGACGAGGAAGCGTTGCAGCACGCGCACGAAGCGGGAGATGTTGGATTCGTCGAGCGGGGCGTCCAGTTCGTCCAGCACGCAGAAGGGGCTGGGGCGGACCTGATAGATGGCGAAGAGCAGGGCGACGGCGGTCATGGTCTGCTCGCCGCCGGAGAGGAGGGTGATGCTCTGGAGTTTTTTGCCGGGCGGACGGGCGAAGATTTCGATGCCGCTTTCGAGGACGTCGCCTTCATCGACGAGCTGGAGGTCGGCGCTGCCGCCGCCGAAGATTTCGGTGAAGAGGATGCGGAAGTTGTCGCGGACCTTGTTGAAGGTTTCGACGAACATTTCCTTGGTCTGTGAGTTGATGCGGTTGATGACTTCGAGGAGTTGTTCCTTGGCTTTGACGAGGTCGTCGTTCTGGGTGCTGAGGAAGGTGAAGCGTTGTTCGGTTTCCTCGTATTCTTCGATGGCGACGAGGTTCACGGGGCCGATTTCGTCGATCTTCTTTTGCAGCACTGTCACCTGGGCGGCGACGGTGTCCCAGTCGGTGGCGACGCCGGCGCTGGCCATCTCCTCGGGGGTGAGGGTCTGGATTTTGGGCGGGCCTTCGTCGGCGATGGTGATGGTGATGCACTCGCTGCGGATGTCGTCGAGGTGGAGCTGGTATTTCTGCTGGATGCGCTCGCGGAGGTTTTGCACGGACATGCTTTTCTGGGCGAGTTCGACATCGAGGGCGCCGCGTTGTTTCTGCTGTTCGGTGAGGCGGGCGCGGCGTTCGCGGAGCTGCTCTTCGCGCTGGGCGACGGCGGCTTCCTGTTCGGTTTTCTGGCGGGCGAGTTCGCCGACCTGGACGTTGACCTGTTCGCGCTCGTGGTTGACGCGCTCGATGTTGCGGCGGAGTTCGGTGATGTCGGTTTCGTACTGGGTTTTGCGCTCGACGAAGGAACTGACTTCCTGGCGGCGGGACTGGACGTGCTGGAGGAGTTCGCGGAGGCGCTGTTCGAGCGGGGCTTTCTGGCGGGTGAGGGAGGCGCAGAGTTGTTCCTCGCTGGCGAGGGCGACCTTGGATTCGGAGAGCGCGGCGACAGCGGTGTCGCGCTGGAGGCGGAGGGCGTCGAGGCTGGCGGTCTGCGAGGCGACCTGGGTGAGGAAGCCCTGTTCGGTGGATTCGAGTTCGGCGATGCGGGCGGCGAGGGCGGCGCGTTTGGCGAGACCTTCCTGATCGTGGGCGGTCAGGTTTTTGAGTTCGTAGCCGACGTTTTCGATTTTCTGAATGAGGGAGCGCTGGGAATTTTTGAGCGCGTTGAACTCGCCCTGGCGCGTGGCGATGGCGACTTCCTGGGCGCGGAGCTGGGTCTGGGCTTGCTGGAGCGTGGCCTGGAGTTCGGTCTGTTCGCTCTGGAGCGAGCCTTTGCGGCGGCTGGCTTCGTTGATCTGTTCCTGCAATTGCTCGAGCTGGGTCTTGAGTTCGGCGATCTGATTTTTGCGGCCGAGAATGGAGGAGGCTGCCTTGCCGGAACCGCTGGTCGCGCCGCCGGCATAGACACCGTGGCGGGTGAGGAGGTCGCCGCCGACGGTGACGAAGTCCCAGGCGCCGTGGGTGTCGCGCCAGGCGCGGGTGGCGGCGGCGACATCGGCGACAATGATGATGCGGCCGAGCAGGCCATCGATCAGCGGGCGCACGGCGTCGTCACATTCGACAATGCTGGCGGCGCGGGTGCCGAGTTCGGCGGCGGGTGGTTCGGGCGTGGTTTCGGGGGCGCGCTGGGCGAGGAGGGCGAGGGCGGCGACGCTGGCTTTGCCGCGTTTATTGGCGCTGAGGTCGGCGAGGATTTGCTCGGCGGCTTCGGGCTGATTCGTGAGGACGAGCTGGAGGTTGACGCCGAGGGCGGATTCGACGGCGAGGACGTATTGGTCGGGGACGCGGATGCGGTCGGTGAGCGAACCGAGGACGGACTGCGACTGCTTGAGGGCGGCGAGCGCGCCGGCGCTGAAGCCTTCGTGGCTGGTGACGAGCTGTTCGAGGACGCTGAGGCGTGAGCGTTTCTCGGCCTGCGGACGGACGAGCGCGTCGAGGTCGTGGGCGGCCTGATTGAGTTCGACCTGGATTTCGCGGAGACGTTTCTGGCGTTCCTCGACGGTGCCGCGCTGGGTCTGGATGCCGAGCTTCTCGGCTTCGACGTTGGTCTCGAATTCGACGAGGCGTTGCTCGAGGCGGGCGCGTTCTTCTTCGAGCTGGGTTTTCTCGGCGGCGAGTTTTTCGAGGCGGACGAGGTTGCCCTGTTTCTGGAGGTCGAGGGCGTTGATCTCGTTGCGCGAGCGAGTGAGGCTTTGCGTGGTCGCGAAGGCGTCGGACTGCGATTTGCGGAGGGCTTCCTGGACGCGCTGGAGTTCGCGCTCGACCTGCTCCTGGGCGTCGCGGCGTTCCTTCACCACGCCCCGGTGCTGGTCGAGGGCCGATTGGGAGGCCGCGAGGCGTTCGGTGACGCTGGCGAGTTCGGTGGTGCTGACCGTGTGGCGTTCCTCGGCGGCGGTGATCTCGGCGAGGGCGCGGGCGTTTTGCTCCTCGAGCTGGCGGAGGCGTTCCTCGTTGAAGGCGATGCGGCTTTCGTCGCGGCCGACCTGAGCCTTGAGTTCGAGGGCGTGGTGCTGGGTCGTGGTGATTTGGGCGTCGAGTTCGGCGAGACGGGCGCGGAGTTGGAGGATTTCCCCTTCGTCGCGGACGACGCTTTCGGAGGAGATTTCCATCTCGACGCGGAGCTTCTCGGCGCTTTCCTGCCGGGACTGGATTTCGAGCGTCAGGATGTCGAACTGATGGCGGGCGAGCTGGGTTTCCAAGTGCTGCAACTCGACCATGAACTGCTTGTAGCGACGCGCCTTGCCGGCCTGGCGCTGGAGCGAGCCGATCTGGCGCTTCACCTCTTTGATCAGGTCTTGGACGCGGAGGAGATTCTGGTCGGTGTGTTCGAGTTTCCGGAGACATTCCTTGCGCTGGCTCTTGAACTTGGTGATGCCGGCCGCCTCTTCAAACACCGCGCGGCGATCATCCGGCCGGCTCGAGATGAGCTGCGTGATGTGGCCCTGCGCCATGATGCTGTAGCTGGTGCGCCCGACGCCGGTGCCCATGAAAAGCTGCTGGATGTCCTTCAACCGGCTCGGCGTTTTGTTGATGAAATACTCGGAGCCGCCGTCGCGGAAAATGCGGCGCGTAAGCGTGACCTCGTTGTAAGCCAGCTCGACGCCCGCCGCGCGGAGATGCTCCTCGTCCACGCCGCCAATAGTGAGGGAAACTTCGGCCAAACCGAGGGCTTTGCGCGTGTCGGTGCCGTTAAAGATTACGTCCGCCATCTCGCCGCCGCGGAGCGCTTTGGCGGACTGTTCACCGAGCACCCAGCGGATGGCGTCGGACACATTGGATTTGCCGCAGCCGTTGGGGCCAACGATGGCGGTGACGCCCGGCTGAAAATTTAGCGACGTCTTGTCAGCGAAGGACTTAAAGCCGAATACGGTGAGGTTTTTGAGATACATAACTGGGTGAAATTGAATTCAACCGGCGGGGTTTGGTAAAGGGGAAAACCACCATATATGGTGTAAAGTTATTCACAATTGCACAACTAATAGAAGTTCAAGGGCTTCGGGCTGGGGAGGAAGCACCAAGGCTAAAGCTCAAAGCTCAAGGGAAAGGGCGGCCAAGCACCAAAACGCTCGGGAGGTTCGGGGAATCGAGAGTGGGAGGGGCCAAAAAGGTTGTCGGTCCAGCTCAGAGCGGGGGTGATCGAGCGAACCGGCGGAAGGCAATTGTTTGGGTTTTCAGCGCTCCCGAATCTGTCGTCCTCAACCGAGGGGAAAGTCCGGTTTGAAGCACGGCGGGGACAACCCGTTCGCGGCGTCGAGGCCGTGCCTCATCACTCGCCGCGCGAGTCTTGTCCGGGATGGAGCGCGTACTGCCGGAGCTTTTCGCGCAGCGTGAGGCGGGAGATGCCGAGCCATCGGGCGGCTTTGGCCTGGTTGCCGGCGGCGAGTTCGATCACTTGGGAAAGCAGTTCGCGTTCGGCGACGGCGATGACTTCGGCATAGACATCCTCGCGTTCGCCGCGTTGGGCGGCGGCCAGCAACTCGGTGATCAGGGAACGCAGCGGGGCGGAATCCGCCACGCCGGCCGAACCGGCGGGCGCTCCGGAGGTGAGCGCGGCGCGGACGTGTTCGGCGCTGATGGTGTAGCCACGCGCGTGGAGGAGGATTTTGCGGACGGTGCTGATGACCGCGTTGCTGGCCATGCTCGGCCTGCTGCCGATGGCGCTCTCGCACGGCATCGGCTCCGAGACGCAGCGCCCGCTGGCCGTGGTCATCATCGCCGGCCTGATCTCCGCGACGCTGCTTACGCTGCTCGTGCTGCCGGCGATTTACGTGCTCTTCGCCGGGGTGGATCCGAATGAGAAAACTCCCGCCGCTCCGCAGCCGCAGCCCGCGCCGACCGCGCCCGCGGTTCCAGTCGTGCCCGTCGTGCCGACCCCGGCGGCGTGACCTCTGCCGAGTTGCCGGCGGGGCCAATCCACCGAGGCTGGTAGGGCGCGTCTGTCCCCAGCGCGCCGCGGGACGTGCGTACGCGCAACCGCCGCGCTGAGGACAAACGCGCCCTGCCCGGAGCGCGGCCCTCCGGGCCGCGGCGGTGACGCGTTGGCGAGGGCGTTGGAATCTCCCAGGCATTTCCGCGGTGACGATGCCGCTGCGGGCGGGAGGCCCGCGCTCCCGTGCCACGGCCCACCGAACTTTTCGCGTGCTTTGCAAAATTCGGCTGCCTACGTTCGCGCCCTATTTTATGGCACAAGTTAAACCTTTTCCTGCTCTCCGGCCCAAAGCCGATCTCGCCTCCCAAATCTGTGAACTGCCCTACGACGTCATGTCCTCGGACGAGGCGCGGCAGATGGCGGCGGGCAATCCGCTGAGTTTCCTGCATGTGAGCAAGCCGGAGATAGATCTGCCGCCGGGGACCGATCTCTATTCGCCGGAAGTTTATGCCAAAGGGCGGGAGAATTTCGGGAAGCTCATTGCGTCGGGAGCGCTCGTGCAGGATAAGTCGGCGGGCTTCTATCTCTACCGGCAGGTGATGGGTTCCCATAGTCAGGTAGGATTGGTGGCGGTGGTGAGTTGTGAGGAGTATCAGCAAGGGATAATCAAGAAGCACGAACTGACGCGCGTGGACAAGGAAGACGACCGCGTGCGCCACATCGAGACACTCAACTCACAGACCGGCCCGGTGTTCCTGACCTATCGCGCCAATCCGAAGCTCAATGAGTTGTTCGCGCGCAAACTCACTGAGCAACCCGAAATCGACCTTACCGCCAAAGACGGCGTGCGGCACACGTCGTGGGGTATTCGTGACGCGGCGACTATCCGGGCGATAGAGAGTGAGTTTGCCGGTATTCCCTATCTCTACATTGCGGATGGACACCATCGCAGCGCAGCGGCGGCGCGGGTGTTTCAGGCGCGGCGAGGTGCGGGTAACAGCGCGTGGTTCATGGCGGTGATCTTCCCGCACAACCAGATGCAAATCCTGCCCTATAACCGGGTGCTCAAGGATCTCAATGGACTGAGCGCCACAACTCTACTACAGAAGCTCGCAAGTATCTTCACCATCCGACCGGGCGGTGCGGCGAAACCCACGCGCAAACACGAGCTGGCTCTCTATCTCAACGGCCAGTGGCACACCCTGAATTTCCGTCCTGAGTTCTCTGCGACGAGTGACCCGATAGAGAAGCTGGATGTCACCCTGCTGCAAAAGCTCGTGCTCGCACCGCTCTTCGGTATCGACGATCCGCGCACCAGCAAGCGCATCAACTTTGTCGGCGGCATCCGCGGCACGGCCGAGCTGGAGAAGCTGGTGAACAGCGGCGAATACGCCTGCGCCTTCTCGATGTTCCCCACCAGCATCGAAGACCTGATGGTCATCGCCGACGCCGGCGGCATTATGCCGCCCAAGAGCACCTGGTTCGAGCCGAAGCTGCGTGATGCGATGTTCTGCCACCTGATTTAGGAGGGGGCGACGGACGTTGTAAAGTCACTTCATCTGACCATGCGGATCAGGTTTCAGTTTCTTCGGTTTGGGTTGGCTGGGTTCGGCCTGCTCTTAATTATTTTCTACGCTTATTGGTCAATGGTTTGGTTTGATTATTCGAGTAAGAAATCTGGCCGTCCAAAATTCGACACTCAGGGCACTCCGCGAATTGCCGTTGCCGCCCAGATGGAGGAATTGTTCGGAATTTCCCATCGAACCATCAGTTACGGCAAAGGCGACACGCCTGTCTGGCATAGCGAGTTGGTTTTGCATGGCCGGTACGGGCTTCGGATGTTTGTTCCGGTAAAGATCCATTCGCCGACCAATGGGGTCGTGGCAGGCAATCCGGTGTTTCTTCTCGATGAGATTACCGAGGTTCAAACCAATTTCACGACGGGTGTGTCTCACATGGGAGGGCATTGGAAATTCGGTCAGAAGGAATGGGATCAGTTGTATCGAGCCAAAGGTGATTTCAGCGTAATCGGCATCGTGTTACGCACCAATGAGCCGGTCAAAAACGTCGAGGCTTATATTAAAGAGCGGATGCGGTGATGGCGCATCATGCCGCCCCAGAGCACCTGGTTCGAGCCGAAGCTGCGCGACGCGATGTTTTGCCACCTGATTTAGGCGCGGACTTTTTTCTGAGCGGTCGGGCGGCCCGTGATCGGATCGCCTGTGCAGGTCCGTAGCTCAGTTGGAGGCGTAGCTGCCGGTATCATCCGGGCGTCACGACGGGTGGTGTAACCCGTGCCAACGGTGATCACAAAACCTCAACCCTGTCCGCTTATGAAAACCACCGCCGTTCCTTCGCCCTCCTCACCCTCGTATGGCGGACTCACGGTCAACGCTTCAAATCTCGAGTCGGTGCGGAACTACGTCCTGAATCTGTAAAGGCACCATCAAACCAAGACGTTTCACAAAGAGTATGTCGGGATGTTGAAATGTGGATTGGCGGAATACAAAGAAGCGTATCTGTGGTGAGGCGCCTTTTGCGGGCACGACGGTTCTCTCGCCCCTCCGGGGCGAAGCGTTGTTCTTGCGGTTGATCCGGTGGTTCCGCAGCGCTTCACCACCGGCTAATTTCTTCCGTGCCTCCGGCACGCTGCTTCGGCGTCTGTCTCCAGCGCGCCGCGAAACGTGTGGACGCACCACCGGCGCGCTGCGGACACGCGCGCCCTGCCCATCACCGGTCATTCGCTTCACTTCGGTGCATCCACCAGTTCATACCGCGGCCACAGCGCCACGGAGAAATGGAACATGATCGTCGGCAGATACGGCGCGCTCGAGTGATACACCGCGTCGCCGGTGTTGCCGTTGAGCACTGCCGCGAGCAGTGGCAGACGCAGGCCCTTCAAGTCATAGCTCCCATCCGCACGACGACGCTCCGCCGGTGCGCCGAGGCCCGCCCACGGCAGGCGGATTTCACCCGCGTAACCGGTGTCGCGGTCGCTCGGGTCATTCACCGTCGAAGGCCGGCCGTCGGCGCGCGGCTTGAGCTGCACGGCACGGGCGACGGTGAACGCGCCGTCGTCATCCACATAGCGCTCCCGATGGAAGGTCACGTCCTTGTAGGAAGGCTTCGGGATTTTCGCCAGCGCCTCTGCGGTGGGCAGTTCGATCCCGAGATTGTTCAAGTGATTGGCCGCGTTGTGATGGATTTCCCAAAACGTCCGCACGCTGCCGAACGAGATGAAGAACTCGACGAGGTCCAACTTTTTCTCCGGCAGATACTCCTCGCTCATCGGCCGGCGATTGCCCGGCGGCCCGCTCTCGCGCCCCGATGCGATGGCCACCAAATTCGTGTCGTTGACCTCATACGCAATGTAGAGATACCGCTCGTCCCACGCGAAACGCGCCGTCACCGGCGGCGGCTGCGTGCGCTGGCCGGGCGCGGCAAACGGAAACGCAACCGCGACGGGCACCGCCTGTTTCCAGCACGGATCGTCGAGTTTCCCATCAATCACCGGCGCAACCGACGCGCGGTAGATCGGCGATGGCGGCACGGTTTCGGTCCCCGCCGCCGCCGCACGATCACGCGCAAACTCCGGCGAATCGAAGTACCCCGCGGGCGGGGTCCACACCGTGCGGAAGCCGACGTGATAATACGTTTCATCCGGTTTAAAGCCGAAGCGCTTGGCCGCATAAAACCCGACCCAGCCGTGATACCACGAGCCACCGCGCAGACTGACGACCCTTCCGTAGTCGCGCATTTTCTCCGCCTGTGGGTTGCCGGGGTAAGGCACCAGCCAGTCGGCGGTCCACTCGTATTGATTGCCGATCAGGTCGAGTACGCCGTAGGGCGAGCGGCCTTTCGGATAGCTGCCCACCTGCGTGTAGAGCGGCGGCTGCTTGCCCTTCGCGCCGATGTGCCCGTGATCGGGTGTCGGCGCGTCGTTGCCCCATGGATAAAGCCGGCCGTCGGTGCCGCGCGCGGCCTTCTCCCACTGCGCATCGGTGGGCAGCGCCTTGCCAGCCCAGCGGGCATAGGCCTTCGCCTCGTCCCAGGTGATCTCGCCCGCGGGCAGCGACTGCGCTTCGGGATGATCGAAGTGCCGCGTGGTTTCTTTGAACTTCGTCTTGTGTCCCGTGACCGCGACGAACTGTTTCCAGCGCGCCACCGTTGCCTCGCACTCGTCGATGAAGTAGCCGGGCAGCTCCACCGTGCGACGCGGATAACAATCCCACGCCCATAACGTCGCGGCATCCTTTGCGCCCAGGTGCTGCGCCACGACATTCGCCTCGGCCTCGGCGAGTCCCATGATGAACTTGCCCGCGGGCACATACACCATCCGCGCACCATCGGCAGGATGAACGATCAACGTGCCCGCTGCCGGTTCGGCGGCACCACCGGAAATGCCGGAAGAAAACCAGCACGCGAACACGGCGAGGACGATGGCGGACAGTCCGACGACTTTTCTCAATGGGTAAAACATGGCGCGGAGGCTTGTTCCGAAACCACCCGCGGGCAATTCATTTCCGGCGGCGGGCGCGCGCCTCACTTCTTGGCTTCTCCCGGGAGCGAGCCACACGGGCCGCCACCGCCGCACAACCACCGCGGGCTGGGGACGCCCGCGCTCCGGCCAAACCATCGGCCAACACGTCTTCACTTCTTCTTCCTCGGCACTTCGAGCGTCGGCCACGGCTCGCGCGCAAACGCCTCCCACTGCTGATTCAGCGCCTCCGCCGAGGGCCGGCCCGCATGAACATAAACGCCATAGCGCACCCGCAGCGACTCGCCGGCCCGCAGCGTCAGCGGCGCACTGAAAGTAAACGCCGCCCCCATCCAGCCATCGTCGCGCACATGAAACGTCGCCGGGTGGCCGGGGTTCTTCGGATGATCCAGCAGCGTCGCGCCCTCGAGCACGTTCGGCGCGATCAGACCCGAGTAATCAACCCAGCGCGCCGGTTGCCAAAACACGCCCTTCTCATTCACCCCGCCGGCCGAGTTGCGAATCATGCCGCCGCCATCGTGAACGCCGATCGTCTTCGCCATCCGCACCGCGGCGAGGCCGAACGGCGTTTTGCCAAACACCACCTCGGGCTGCTTCGCCTCGAACTGCGAGTCCACCAGCAGCAACCACTCGCGCTCCGGCAGCAGTTTCACCGCCGTTCGTCGGCGCTCTTGAAGCAGCGCTTTGCCGCGCGGATCGGTCCACGCATTGATCGTCTGGATGAAGGCCAGGTCGTCGCCGTCTTCGAGCAACTCGATCCGCTGATGCACAATGCGGCCCGCATTGGTGCCGCGGTCGGCCCAGAACGTGACGCCGTTCACGTCGTTGTGCGCGAGCCACGCGGAGTTGTGATGGCTGTGGCTTTCGGGATCGCGCGGATGCCCCATGCGCGTGACCGACACGCCTGCGGGACCGATCAGGGGGAAAACGAAGGGGCGGTTCAACGTCGGGGCGTAGTGATACCGCCCGATCTCGACGCCGCCGCGCTGGAACGACACCTGGTGATACGGCTGTGGGACGACCTGCAATCGCGGCACCGGCTTGGGCACGGGCAAGGGCGGAGCCTCCTGTGCCGATCGGCTGTCACACGCGAGCGCCACCCACGCCAGCGCGACCAGCGACAGCACACGCAACGACGGAAGGGAGGCGGGTTGGAGATTTTTCATGGCCAGGTCACACCGAAATTAAGAACCCGCCGGTAGCGCGGGCGTCCCCGCCTGCGAGTTCGGGCGGCGTCTCGCCGCCCGCCCTTGTAGCGCAGGTTTCCAAACCTGCTGTGTCGCCGACTTCCAAGTCGGCAGGGTGTCGGTCTCGCCGGACGCGCCGCGGGTTTGGAAACCCGCGATACAGCAGGCTTGGAAGCCTGCGCTACAAAAGGAGCATGAAAAATCCGCGCTACAATTTTCGCTTCGCCTCGTTCAATTCGAGGGGCGAAAGCTTGGCCGCGAGCGCCTTCAATTCGACCGCCGCCTTTTCCAACCCGAGGCGTTCGGCCCGCGCCAGCCAGCGATAGGCATTGATGTTGTTGCGCGGCACGCCGTGCCCCTTCACATACGCCAGCCCCAGTTCGAGCTGCGCCTCGGCATACCCTTGGTCAGCGGCCTTGCGAAACCACGCCGCCGCCTCCGCCGGATCGCCCGGCACGCACTTGCCCTTGGCCGACATGAGGCCGAGTTGGTACTGCGCGATGGCCCCGTTCTGCTCGGCCGCCTTGCGAAACCATCGCAGCGCCTGCTCGCAATCGCGCGGCAAACCCAGCCCGTCGAGATAGCAAATGGCGAGATACGTCTGCGCCTTGGGATTGTCCTGTTCGGCCGCCTTGAAGAACCATTTGGCCGCCTCGCCATAATTCTGCGACACGCCCAACCCCTCCGCATAACACACGCCCAACGCCGCCTGTCCTTTCGGATTTCCCTGTTCCGCCGAACGCCGATACCACGCCGCCGCCTCCTTCAAATCCTTCGGCACGCCGTGCCCATTCTCATACATCGCACCCAGGTTTTTCTGCGCCTCCGAGTAGCCGCGATCCGACGCGAGCCGGAACCATTTCGCCGCCTCGACATAATCCTGTGGCACGCCGTCGGCCTTGGCGAAAATCACGCCCACCGTGTTCTGCGTGTCCGGATCGCCCTGCGCCGCGGCCTTGCGCATCCATTTGACCGCCTCCTCCACGCTCGGCTCGAAGCCGATCCCGCGCGCCACCATATAGCCGACCTTGAGCTGCGCATCCGCGTGTCCCTGCTCCGCCGCCTTGAGATACCACCGCGCCGACAGACTGAAATCGCGCGGCATTCCCGTGCCCTTTTCCAGCGCCATGCCCAACTCGAACTGCGCCGCCACCTCGCCCTTCTCCGCGCGCGCGATCAGCGCTTTCGCGTCCCCCGCGTCCGCCGCCCCACCGGTCCCTTGACCCGCCGCCAGCGCGCCCACCATCAGCACCGCACCCGCCAATGCACGCATCCGCCGCGACCAACGCTGCCAAGCATTCTCAATGTACTGATGCAAAATCATGTCGCGACGAGTCCGAACAGCGAAGTCGGCAACGGCGCCGCTACTTCTAACGGGATGTCTCCGGAACGCAATGCCCCGCTCGATCCGGCACCGGCGGGAGCAATCAGGAAAGCACGAGGGCAGGGAAAAAGAACGGGGCGGGGACGATGGTTTCTCTGCTCTCATCCCGCCGGGTGAAAACCGCACTGAAGCTCAAGCCGGGCGAAAACCACTCCCTCGCGCCTCTCTTTTCTTCCCCCTCTCAGTGTTACGACTTGGAGAATTGGGCGGCCGTTTTAACGGCGTGGGCGGAGGGCTCAGACAAGGCGGCGAGGCGGGAAAACCGCTCAGGCGGTTGCGCCGATTCGCCTTCCGATACAACCGGCTGAAGCCGGGTGCTGATGAGCCAAAAAGTCGGCCGCAAGAAACTGAACCTCGCCCGCGCATCCCCCGTTCCCGATTCCTCACTCGCCAAAGCAATACAGATGCTTCTCGGTCCGCAGATAGATGCGCCCCTCCACCACCGCCGGCGAGGACATCACCTTCTCGCCGAGTTCATTTCGCGCGAGCACCTTGAACGTGTCGCCCGCCTCGATCACCACCATCACGCCGTTTTGCGAGGCGGCGTAAATCCGCCCGCCCGCCGCGACGGCCGACGAATAGTAATCCCCGACCGCGCCCACGCGCTCGGCGGTGTACGTCGGCTTGCCGGTCTTCGCGTCGTAACACGAGAACAGCCCGCCGTTCTTCATCGTGTACACGCGGCCCCGATAAAACAGCGGCGACGAAATGTACGGCAGATCGCGGCTGACCTTCCAGGCGACGTGCGTGCTGGTGATCTCGCCCTGACCGCCGGGGCGCAGGGCAAAGAGCGCGTTCTCCGACTGGGCGAACACCACCTCCATCGCCTCGAATTCCTCGCGGCTCACGAAGCCATCCTTGTTCGCATCGAACTGCGAGAAGCGCTCGCGAAACGGTCCCGACGGAATTTCATCCCGTGAAAATTTGCCGTCCTTGTTCTTGTCATTCGCCGCCGCGAAAT
>BJHT01000126.1:11037-16569 GCA_014193395.1 Verrucomicrobiota bacterium | reverse complement strand
GCTCCCCGGGGAGCGCACGCCGCTGGCGTGCCGTTTTCGGCGGCCCGCCGAAAACCTCGTTCCACTAACCTTCCCGTGCGGGTGGAAAGGCAGACCAAGCCACGAAGGTTTTGGCGCGCCACCAAAACCTGCACGCGGGCCGCGTGCGCTCCCGTTCTAAATTCAGCCTTCACCTTCAAAACAACTGATACCTCTGCGCCAGCGCCAGCACCCTCGCTGGCGCGCACACGAGCGCCTCGCCATCCGCCGTCACCGTGTACGTCTCCGGGTCCACGGTGATGTGCGGCGTCGCGTCGTTCCACTTCATGTCCTTCTTCCCGAGCGCGCGACAGCCGCGCACCGCCTCGATCCGCTTGCTCAACCCGTAGCCCGCGGCCACGCCCTGCTCCCGACAAAGCCGACTGACAAACGCAATCGCGATCGGCCCCGGCGCATGACCGAACGCCCCAAACATCGGCCGCATGAACACCGGCTGCGGCGTCGGGATGCTCGCATTCGGATCACCCATCTGCGCCCACGCGATCACGCCGCCCTTGATGACCAGCTCCGGTTTCGCCCCAAAAAACGCCGGCTTCCACAGCACCAGATCCGCGAGCTTGCCCACCTCCACCGAGCCGATCACATGCGCCATGCCGTGCGCGAGCGCCGGATTGATTGTGTATTTCGAGATGTAGCGCTTGATGCGCAGATTGTCGTTGTCCCCCGTCTCGCCCGGCAGACGTCCGCGCTGCTGTTTCATCTTGTCCGCCGTCTGCCAGGTGCGCGTGATGACCTCGCCGATGCGCCCCATCGCTTGCGAATCGCTGCTCATCATGCTGATCGCGCCGAGGTCGTGCAGAATGTCCTCCGCCGCGATGGTCTCGCCGCGGATGCGGCTCTCGGCGAACGCCACATCCTCCGGCAAACTCGGGTCGAGATGATGACACACCATGAGCATGTCCAGATGCTCATCAATCGTGTTCACCGTGTAGGGCTTGGTCGGATTCGTGGAACTCGGCAGCACATTCTTCTCGCCGCAAATCTTGATGATGTCCGGCGCGTGCCCGCCACCCGCGCCCTCCGAGTGATACGTGTGAATCGTGCGCCCACCAATCGCCGCAATGGTCGCCTCGACGAAGCCCGACTCGTTCAGCGTGTCCGTGTGAATCGTCACCTGGATGTCGTGCGCGTCGGCAATCTTGAGACAGCAATCAATTGCCGCCGGCGTCGTGCCCCAGTCCTCGTGCAGCTTCAAGCCGATCGCCCCGCCGAGAATCTGATCCGCCAGCCCCGCCGGCAGCGCGGTGTTGCCCTTGCCCGTGAAACCAAAATTCAGCGGCAACGCATCCGTCGCCTGCAACATCGAGCGCAGATAAAACGCACTCGGCGTGCAGGTCGTCGCGCAGGTGCCCGTCGCGGGGCCGGTGCCGCCGCCGACCATCGTGGTGAGTCCCGCGGCGATGGCTTCGTGCGCCTGCTGCGGGCAGATGAAATGGATGTGCGTATCGAGTCCGCCCGCCGTGAGAATGCAGCCCTCGCCCGCGATCACTTCCGTCGTCACGCCCACCACCATGCCGGGCGTCACGCCCGCCATCACATCCGGATTGCCCGCCTTGCCGATGCCCGCGATGAGGCCGTTTTTGATTCCGATGTCCGCCTTGAAAATCCCCGTGTAATCCACGACCAGCGCGTTGGTGATGACGCAATCCAGCGCGTCCGCCTGCGCCACACCCGCGGCCTGGCCCATGCCCTCGCGGATGGTTTTTCCGCCGCCGAATTTGCATTCGTCGCCGTAGCTCGTGAAATCGCGCTCGACCTCGAGCCAGAGCGAGGTGTCACCGAGACGGACCTTGTCGCCCGTCGTGGGGCCGAACATGTCGGCGTAATGCTGGCGGTTCATGCGATGGCTCATTTTGCGAAAGTAATTAGTGATTAGTAAGCGGGCGGGGACGGAAGTGTCATCGCGAGCCTCCGTGGCCGAGACCGCGCAGCGGGCAGGTGTACCGCAGGCGTCTCGCCTGCGAGTTGCGGGGCGTCCTCGCCCCGGCAATCCGGCCCGGCGGCGAGATGCGGATCTGCGCCCTGCTCGCGTGTACCGCAGACTTCCAAGTCTGCTGTATCGCGGGTTTCCAAACCCGCGGGCCGTCCGACCACCCGCACGGCCCCGGCTGTTCGCACGCGCCCGAAACACCGCGGCACCGCAGCCCGGTACCGCAGGCGTCTCGCCTGCGAGTTGCGGGGCGTCCTCGCCCCAGCAATCCGGCCGGGCGGCGAAACGCGCAGTCCGCGCGTGAGCCTCGAGGCGACAAGCAAAAGCACCAGAGCACTCTGCTCTTCATACGAATCGCGAAGAGCCGTTGGCATGTCGTCGCGGAGCGACAGTTTTGGAGTGCGGTGACTTGTCACCGCCTTTGCGCAGGCGACTTGTCGCCGTCGAACCTCCGTGCGGCTCCGGCCACGCGGGCGCGCTGGCGCTGGCGCGAGCCGCGAATGCCCCATCCGCTCTCCACCCCTCCCGCTGTTTGACGGCGACAAGTCGCCTTGCGAAAGCGGTGACAAGTCCCCGCACTCCACAGTCGCTCTCCTTCGATTGCGGCTCTCCGTCCTCGGCAACCGTGGGTCGAAGTCCAGGGCGACCTTTGGCCGTCCGCCCACGACAACTGCGTTGCTTCTGCTGCGATCCGCATAAAAAACAGAGCGCACTGGCGCACCCCAAAATGCTGCCGCGACAAAGTTCATGCCGCTTGATTTGCAAAACCCCGCGCCTTCACCCGCTCCATCGCGGCCTGTCTGCCCGCCTCGGAGACCGGTCCATCGCCGAGATTGTTGCCGCCGCGGATGACCTGGTTTCCGGCGATGGCGACGAGCTTCACGGTCTTGGTCTCGCCCGGCTCGAAACGCACGGCCGTGCCCGCGGGAATGTCGAGCCGCTTGCCATACGCTTGCCCACGGTCAAAACGCAGCGACGCATTGGTCTCGATGAAATGGTAGTGGCTGCCCACCTGCACGGGCCGGTCGCCGAGATTCGTGACCGCGAGCGTGATCGTCTCGCGGCCCGCATTGAGTTCGAGTTCGCCCGCTTTCACCTCGACCGCGCCGGGTTCCACCTCGTCGGACGCGGCCTTGAAAACCGAAAGCTCCGGCACCGGCAGAAAGCTCCCGTACAGCGCGAGCGCCAAATCACCATCTTCCGCAGCAATCGGGTGATGCACGGTCACCAGCTTGGTGCCGTCGGGAAACGTGCCCTCGACCTGCACGTCGTAGATCATTCCGGGCACGCCGGGCATGACCTGGTTACGGCCGAGAAACTGCCGCCCGAGATTCATCAACTCCGCGACGCTGCGCCCATCGCGGATGAACTCCAGCAGTTGCGTGGCGATGAGCGCGACGGCCTCGGGATGGTTCAGCCGCCGCCCGCGCGCGAGGCGCTTCTGCGCGAGAAATCCAGCCTGATGCAGCGTGAGCTTGTCGAGTTCGCGAGGAGAAAGGTGCATGGGATTTATGATTTATGATTGCGGATTTAGGATTGGGAACAAGCGGACCTGACCTGCGGGCGAACTCCGCCAAATCATCAATCGAAAATCATAAATCATAAATTCCCTTCACCACTTTCGCGCGAGGGGGTCATCGCCCAGCAACTCGCCGAGCTCTCGCAATTGCCGGTGAATCTCGCGGCCCACGTCCTCGACGTGCTCGCCGGCGATGCGCAGCAGCGCGCCGTCGCGAATCGCGCTGGCGCTGCACACCAAGGGCGCGCGGCGCGTGACCGGTTGTTGCGCGACATCCGCGAGCACGCTCGCCGCGGCTTCGCGCAGCGCCGGCCCGAGCAGCACGACGAGCGCGATACAATTGAAACGGCCCAAGCGGTGCGGCTTCGCGAGCGCCCCATCCGCCGGGTCGAGCAGGAGCGAATCCACGAGCACGCGCTCGTCGCCGAAAAAAATTTCATTGCGACTTTGCAGGCGATTGAACGCCCAGCGCTCGCCGCACGCGGAACGACCGGACGTGAACCAATCCACCAACACGAGGCTCGCGCCGGATTGCAGCCGAAACTCCTGTCGCTGCACATAACTCGACCCCGCGAACGCCTGCACCGGATCAGGCGCGAACACGAGCAGCGCATCCGCACCGAGCGTCGCGCCGAGCCGATGCCCGCAAGCCCGCTGGTGCGGATTGCGATAAACCTTGGTCGAAGCCTGGGTGCTGAGGAATGCGCGTGTCCCCGCCGCAAGCCGAAGGTCGAGCACCGTTTCATCGCCCGCCACCAATCCGCCGCCGAAGCTGCTGAGATAAGCCCACACGCTCGACCCGCGCGGACGCGGCACGAGCAGTTTGAGCGGACTCGAAGCCCACGCCGCCGTCACCGCGCTCTGGCCGCTGACCCGCTCCACCACCAGCCCGCCGCGCCCCGGCGCAAAGACCGGCGGCGCGTACCGGAGCGTTGGTGTTGGTGCCACCGCAAGAGCGTTCATCTGGAACTCGGAAGTCGTGCAACCGACCGGTTGCAAACACAACGGGGAGCGCACGCGGCCCGCGTGCTGTTTTGGGCGGCCCGCCCAAAACATCGTTCCCCAGTCTGCCTCTCCGGCGGCGGGAAAAAGTTTGAGGAACGAAGTTTTCGGCGGGCCGCCGAAAACAGCACGCCAGCGGCGTGCGCTCCCCGGATGGTCGGGCTTCGCCCGACTCGAACTCCCGCATTCGCCTTCAAGCACGCAGGCCAAAAAGGACCACCCCGCCGAAGAACGCCACGCACCCCGCCGCCTGCAACGCGCGCCGCGGCAGGCGCTGCTGCACGAACTGCGCGCTGAGGAACATCCCCGCGCCCAACAGCACCAGCACGACCAGATGGCCGGGGCTGGTAACCAGATGCGCGACGGTGGCGTCGGTGAGCGAATGACCGGGGTGCGCGCCCGCGAGCGGAACGCCCGCGAACAGGGCGACCGACGCCGCGGCCAGGCGGCGGGCGTGGGTGACAAGAGACTGCGTGATGGTGTGGTTCATACGGTGAGATGTTCTTTTACAATCGCGTCGTTGAGCTGGGCGATGGGCCCCTGCGCAACAATCGCGCCGCGGTCCATGATGTAAAACCGGTCGGCCACGTCGAGGCAGAAGTCCAAATATTGCTCGACCAGCAAAATCCCGATCTGCCCCTCCTTGCGCAGCGACTTGATCGCATTGCCGATCTCCTCAACGCGCTTGGGGTCATCCGGGTTGAGACCGTGCGTGCGCAGCGTCTTAATCGTCTCCCCAATCTGGTCGATGATGTTCGGCTGGATGCCCTCGGTCGGCTCGTCGAGGAGCAGCACCTTGGGATTGGTGAGCAATGCCCGGCCAATGGCGAGTTGCTGTTGCTGCCCGCCGCTGAGCACGCCGCCCTTACGCTGGAGCATCTCCTTGAGCACCGGAAACAGCGCCATCACGCGGTCCACCTCGCCATTGAGCTTGCGCCCTTGGGCGATGGCCCCGATGCGAAGGTTCTCCCACACCGTGAGATTGGGGAAAATATCGCGTCCCTGTGGCACATAACCGAGGCCGGCCCGCGCGCGCCCATCC
>BJHT01000126.1:0-11027 GCA_014193395.1 Verrucomicrobiota bacterium | reverse complement strand
CAAGCCGGTCAAATCCACGTCCCCCAGCTTCACCGACCCCTCATCAATCTTCGCCAGCCCGATGGTGGCCTTGAGCGTCGTGGTCTTCCCCACGCCATTGCGACCCATGAGACACACGATGGTCCCCGGCGCCACGTCGAGACTCACACCGCGGAGGATGCGGGAGCCGTCGTAGCTGACGGCGAGGTTGGAGAGTGAAAGCATATCGGATTGGAAAAGCTCAAAGCTTAAAGCTCAAAGCTCAAGGGAATGACCAAGCACCAAGTTCCACCCAAAATAGGGCAGAGTCGCGCAACTAAGCTATTTGAGCTTGGGAATTGGGGCTTCCCTTGAGCTTTGAGCTTTGAGCTTTGAGCTTTCATTGCGCCTTCTTCTTCCTCCCCAGATACACCTCAAGCACCCGTTCATCATTCTGCACCTGATCCACGGTGCCCTCACAAAGTACGTGACCCTGATGGAGGACGGTGACTTTGCGGGCGATTTGGCGGACGAAGACCATGTCGTGCTCGATGACGATGATGCTGTGTTTGCCGGCGAGGCTCACGAGCAGTTCGCCCGTCTTGGCGGTTTCTTCGTCGGTCATGCCGGCGGCGGGTTCGTCCACGAGCAGGAGCTTGGGGTTTTGGGCAAGCAACATACCGATCTCGAGCCATTGCTTCTGGCCGTGGGAGAGACTGCCAGCCTTCCAGTCGGCCCGGTCGGTCAGTGCGATGGTGACGAGAACTTCCTGGATGCGTTCGCGTTGGGCGGGCGTGATGCGCGAGAAGAGCGTGCTCCAGACATTGCGCGAGCCTTCGAGCGAGAGCCATAGGTTCTCCAGCACCGTGTGGTCCGTATACACCGATGGCGTCTGAAATTTTCGGCCAATGCCGAGACGGTTGATCTGGTACTCGTTGAGCGTGGTGAGGTCGGTGTCCTTGCCGAACTCGACCTTGCCTTTGTCGGGCCGGGTGCGCCCGGTGATGATGTCCATCATCGTGCTTTTGCCCGCGCCGTTGGGACCGATGATGACGCGTAGCTCGCCCTCATCCATGTAGAAGTTGAGGTCGTTGATGGCTTTGTAGCCATCGAACTCCTTATGGACGCCTTCGAGGGCCAGGATGAACTCGCGCTTGGGTTGAGTGCTCATTCCTTGGTGACAGTTGCGAGTTTGACCGCCGGGGCGTCAGGCGCGTCGGGGGTTTTGAACAGCCGCTGCTTCAGCGCTCGGAACTGTTCCGGCAGGCCGATGATTCCCTTGGGCATGAACAGCGTCGCGAAGATGAAGAGTCCGCCGAGAAAATAGAGCCACTGCTCGGCAAACGCGCGGGTCGCATAGCTCTTGAGCGCATTGACACTGATGGCCCCCAGGATAGGTCCGAGCAGACTGCCGCGCCCGCCGACCGCGCACCATACGACGGCTTCGAGTGACTTGTCCGGTGACATTTCGCTCGGATTGATGATGCCCACCTGCGGGACAAAGAGCGCGCCGCCGAGGCCGCAGATGACCGCCGAGAGCACGAAGACAAAGAGCTTAAAGTCAGCGGTCGCGTAGCCCGAGAAGAGGACGCGGTTCTCGCTGTCGCGGATGGCGCGCTGAATGAGGCCGAACTTGGTCGAGGTGAGCCAGCGGCAAACCAGATAAACCAGCAACAGCAGGACACCCGAGGCGATGTAGAGCGCGCGCTTGGTGGCCGCGGCGTTGACGTCGTGACCGAGGATGAACTTGAAGTCAGTCAGTCCGTTGTTGCCGCCGAAGGTGAAGTCATTCCGGAAAAACATCAGCGTCGCGGCGTAGGTCAGCGCCTGACTCAGGATGGAAAAATAGACTCCCTTGATGCGCGAGCGGAACGCCAGCCACCCGAAGACATAGGCCACCACGGCCGGCACCACGACGACCATGAGCGCGGCAAACCAGAAGTTCTTGAAGGGAATCCAGTGCGGCGGCAGGCCACCCGTCTCGGGGAAGCGCTTGGCGAACTCGAGGAAGACCATGAAGTCCGGCAGGTCAGACTTATACTGACCGAGCTTGCCGATGAGCAGCATGAGATGCATGCCCAGCGCATAACCGCCGAGGGAGAAGAAGAGCGCCTGGCCGAGACTAAGCAACCCGGTGTAGCCCCAGAGCAGGTTCACGCCGATGGCGAGCACGGCGTAGCAAAGATACTTGCCGTAGATAGAGAGGGAGAAGTTACTTACATGAAAGAAGGTGTCCGGCGGAACAAAGGCATTCAAACACGGAAGCACCACAAGGCCGATGAATACCAGCACGGCGATGACACTGACTTCGCGTTTGGATAGCACTTTGCTCATTCCTCGAAACTATCTAGTGGGAACGGAACAGAAAACCACAGAGACACGATGAACACAGAGAAGAACGGCGGACGGCAGCGGTTCCAAGAAGTCACCATTCAGTGAACGAAGCTTAACTCGCGACTTCTCGGTTTTCTCTGTGTTCATCGTGTCTTTGTGGTCAAAAAATTCGTTTCGACTGAATGGTGACCATTACTCAACCTTCAAGACTGCGGCTGCGGGTGACGAAGAGTCCGGCGGGCCGCCATTGCAGGAACAGGATGATGCCGGCCAGCACCGTGATCTTACCCATCACCGCGCCGAGCCACGGCTGAAGTATCTGGTCGGTGACACCAATACCGAGCGCGGCGAAGACAGTGCCGAAGAGATTGCCGACGCCACCGAGCACCACGACCATGAAACAGTCGATAATGTAGTTCTGGCCAAGGCTCGGGCCGACGTTGCCAATTTGCGAGAGACACGCGCCGGCCATTCCGGCGAGGCCGGAACCGTAGGCAAAGGTCATCATGTTCACGCGCTCGGTGCGGACCCCAAGGGCCGAGGCCATGTTTCGGTTCTGCATCACCGCGCGGATTTGCAGACCAAGGGAAGTGCGCGTGAGCAGGAGATAGGTGAGGAAGACAACGAACACCGCAAAGCCAATGACAAAGATGCGGTTATAGGCGAGCAGGATGTCACTGACGATGAAGCTGCCGCTCAGCCAGGTGGGCGAACTGACCTGGACATTAGCGGCACCGAACGTGGCGCGGAAGAGTTGTTGGAGGACGAGGCTAACTCCCCAGGTGGCAAGCAGAGACTCGAGCGGGCGCTTGTAGAGATAGCGAATGATGCCGCGTTCCAGAGCGAGGCCAACCAATCCGGCCACGACGAAGGACACAACCAAGGCCGCGAGGAAGTAGCTGTCAAAGCCGCGTCCGCTCGCGCCGAACCAGCGGGTGAACACGTTCTGAGTGACATAGGCGCTGTAGGCTCCGACCATCATCACTTCACCGTGGGCCATGTTGATGATGCCCATGAGGCCGAAGGTGATGGCCAGTCCGAGGGCCGCCACCAGCAGCACGGCGGAAAGGCTCAAGCCGCGGAAGCCGGTGCCGACGAAGTTACCCCAAGCCATGTAGGATTCGATCTGTTTCACCGCGGCGTGCGCGGTGTCCCATGTCTCGATGCCCCATTTCTTGGTGTCGCTCTTGGCTTCGATTTCGAGCTTTTGGAGGAAGGAGAGCGAGGTGATGGACCGTAGCTCGGCAAGGCGGCGGATGGCCGGGACTCGGACCTTAGCATCCTCATCCGCGAGTTGGGTCACGGCGATGGCTTCGGCTAGGGCGCGCTGGGTTTGCGGGTCTTTCTCTTCGGGCAACCGTGCGGTGAAGAAGGGAAGATAGTCAGGGTTCTGTTCCTGCCCGAGCTTGGTCACCGCGTCGCGCCGTAGATTGGGATTGGGGTTGGCCAGGGCGAAAAGATCAAGGGTGAGCTTGATGGCTTTGCGTAACTTGGAATCGGTATCGACCGGGGTGAGATCGGTGGCAGAGTAGGATACATATTTGCCCGCAGCGTCTTTGAGCAGTTCACCCGAAGGGATGCCGATGGCTTTGGCTTTCCCGTCGGCATCAGTCTGGGGGTCGAGGATGAAGGCGGTCCGGGTATTGTTAGTTTCCAGCAGAAATACTCCGCCCTGCCGCCACGCACCGAGCGCCTGGGCGATGAGTGGATCGCCGCCGGCATCCACCAGTTTCTTGACGAGCGCGATTTGCTTGCCTGAGTCATCCGCCAGCAGAGCCTCAGCGAGCAGCACGCGGTGCGGCGAGGGTGCCGCAGCGCGCAACGCCGGGGCAGTGAGGGTTGCGAAGCCCAGCACAAAACTCAAGAGCCGGTGGATTCGAACAACCAGCTCGAAACAGACAGGCCGAAGCGGGACTGCTGGCCTTAAAAGCATGGTGTACATTTATCTGGTATGATGCGGCCCAGGGTTTAACGCGTCCATGATCCTCGGTGGTTCCCAATTGGGGCAGTGTGAAAGCGCCGATTCGCAAGACCTGTCTCCGAGCAAGAGGGCTTGTCGGTGTCGTTTTAACACTTTGCCGGAATAATAATCCTGATTGTTGGTTCCCGTAGTTAACTAAACCCTCGACTCACCCACCTGAGCAATACCGCCCAAGAAAGCAAATACAGAACTGCGATTACAATGCATATGCAACCAAGCCATTTTTCGCGCTTCAGTAGAATCACGCCTCGAACAAGTACCACTAGGCAACTCACGAACTCAACTGCTATAAAGATCAGGAAGATCGAAAGTGAGTAGTCACGAATCGAAAGGGTTTCCAAGATCCACACTAATCCCAACATTAGAGGAATTAGCAGCGGCGGAACCAAGATGAGAATCAAGGTCTCTCGCTTCATACTGCGAAAACAGCCTGACCGTTAATCCGGCGAAGCAGTGAAACCGAGCAAACACGGGCTGTTGATTAACGTTTGGTTCCTGATGCGGTACGGGCACATTCCCCGATTAACCCTTACTACCTACAAACAATCAATTACTGATTTATGACTGTTGTTTCCGAACAGGGGAGGCGGGCGAATGCACGCGCCCGCCTCCCGTGGAACTAACCTGTCGGCTTACTTGCCGAGAAACTTCTCGCTGAACGGTTCACCGGCGACTGCGCCTAGCGACTTGACGATCTTGAACTGCCCGGTGGCGAGGGTTTCGCCGATGAAGACCGGGTTCACGAGATGGTGGTTGGCCTGCATGGTGACTTCACCGGTTGGGGCCTTGAATTTCTGGCCGATGAGGGCGGGGCGGACCTTGTCCACGTCGAACGTGCCAGCCTTCTCGACGGCCTGTTTCCACAGATACACGCCGATCCGGGAGAGGTTCATCGGGCTGCAGGTGACGCGGCCCTTGGTGTCGATGCCGCTGACCTTGTAGTCCACGCCGGTGACGGTCGGTGCCTTGATCCAAGTGAGGAAGTCATTCACGAACTTGGTGTTCTCGGGGGACTTGATGGACATGAAATAGGTCCAGCAGCCGAGGTGACCGACGAGCGCCTTGGCAGGGAGGCCGCGGAACTCATCTTCGGAGATGGAGAAGGAAACGACGGGGCAGTTCTCACTGGTCAGCCCGGCGTTGGCGAACTCCTTGAAGAACGGCACGTTGGTGTCGCCGTTGAGCGTGGAGATGATGCAGGCCTTGCCGCCGGCCGCGAATTTCTTAATCGACGCCACGATGGTCTGATAGTCGGTGTGCCCGAACGGGGTGTAGATTTCCTCGATATCGGAGTCCGGGATGCCCTTGGACTTCAGATACTGCTTGAGGATCTTGTTGGTCGTGCGCGGATACACATAATCCGAGCCGAGGAGATAGAATTTCTTCTTACCATCGGCGAGCATGTAATCCACGGCCGGGACGGCCTGCTGGTTCACGGCTTCGGCGGTGTAGAAGATGTTCTGCGACAGTTCTTCGCCCTCATACTGCACGGGATAGAAGAGCAGACCGTTGTTGCGCTCGAACACGGGCAGGCAGGACTTGCGGCTGACGGAGGTCCAGCAGCCGAAGACGACGGAGACCTTGTCTTTCACGAGCAACTGTTCGGCCTTTTCGGCGAACAGCGGCCAGTTGGAGGCGGGGTCAACGACGACGGGTTCGATGAGCACGTTTTTGCCACCGACCTTGATGCCGCCGGCTTTGTTGATCTCGTCGAACGTGAAGAGGAGCACGTCCTTGAGTGAGGTTTCGCTGATGGCCATCGTGCCGCTGAGGGAGTGGAGCACGCCGACCTTGACGGTCTCGGCGGCGACGGCGGCGCAGGTGAGTGCGGCGGCGGCGGTGCCAAGAAGGAGTTTGGAGAGGAGGTTTTTCATGGGTTTTGTTGGGACTTGAATGGGAGTAAGAAGTAATTAGTGATTAGTAATTAGTAATTAGTAATCGGGGTTGGGTGATTTGGGTTGTAGTCTGGTCAGATAGGGTGAGCCAGGGGTTAGAACAGGTAGGAGACACCGGCGCCGAGGACGACGCGGTCGGCCTTGGTTCCGAAACCAGTCTTGAACGAGGTGTGGTCGTAACGAACTTCAGGCTGAATCTTCACGCTCGGGACGGACTTGTAGTTGAGCGTGAGGGCCACACTGGAGATGTCCTGGCCGTTGTTTGCCGCAAAACCAAGCGGGTCTTTGGAAGCGTCCACGCCCTTGCCATCGCTGAGAAATTCCGCGCGGAGGGCGAGGGCGACTTTCTTGGTGAAGTCGTAGGAAGCCCAACCACCGATGGAGTAAACGCCACCGGAGCTGCCACCTTTGCCATTGAAGTCGAAGTAGTCGAGTTCCAAGCCGAAGTGGGTCTTTTCGCAAGCCTGCCAGCCGGCCAGCAGGGATGCGCCCTTGACGGAGAGACCGGCGCTCTCGCTGCCAGCGAAACCGATGAGGCTGAACCATACGCTCTTGGACGGCTTGATGCCGAGGGCGACCATGACGGTCTTGGCGTCGTTGTTATCAATGGGTCCGGCGTACATGCCGTTTTGCACGCGGGCCTTGATGTCGAACATGTCATTGAAGGTATAGCCAAGCTGCACGCCGGCGGCGGGACCGTTGCCGGTGTAGAACCATTGGTAACCCTGGGAGAAGTTATCGTTGGCCGCGCCACCATCGCCTGACTCATAGTTGAGCAGGGAGATAAGTTCGCCCGCCTTGACGTTCAGGCCGGTGCCGACCGGGACATTCAATTCGACATAGGCTTCGCGGAGGTTTTGGAAACCTACCGTGCTCGCGCCGGAGTTCACGATCGGCGCATCCTGACCCCAGATGAGCGAGGCGCGATAGGCCGCGTCCCACTTATCACCGGAGCTTTGGACAGGCGGGCTGGCGAGGGTGACTTTGACCTTGTTGAGCGAGAAGGAGTCGGAGACGCAGTTCCAGAGATAGCCGGGGGAGACGTTGCCGTTGGGTTTGCTGGTGTCGTGGAAATAGGAGGCGGTGACGAAGCCACTGAGGCTCATCTTGGACATGGCAGTGACCGGCATGGCACCTTTGGCCGCGCTGGAAACCAGGCCTTCCTTCTGGGCTACAAGTTCCAGGGAATCGAGCCGCTTGCGCAGGTCGGTGTTTTCTTTTTCGAGACGTTCGAGCCGTCCGGCATCCGCGGTCTGGGCCTGCAGGCCGGCAGCCGTGGCCATCATGACTCCACCCAGACAGAGTTTGGCTACGAGGGGAGTGAGGGATTGGTTTTTTGGTTTCATGTGTTTTTAGATGCGACCGCTATTCATGGGTCGGAGCGGCGTAGTAGCACCGCCAATGCCGCAGGCGGCGGAATGGCTGAAATTGGTAGGTGAATTCGATTCATGGTTAGGATGTGGCAGGCGAGTTTGGCGCGATAACTTGCGGCCGGATGGGTTGACAGTCGTGTGAGAGCTGGAAAGTATGGCGGCAAATCGGGCGGTCGCAGGGGGAGTTGGCGGCGGAAAGTGGCAGGCGGGTAGGAATGGGGTGGCTAAGAATCGACAGCGTGCATGATTTGTGACAATGGGCTGGGCTAAAGGCGATGGGCGGGGCGAAGATAACGAGATGGCTTAACCGCGGATGGACTCGGATGAATTGGGGAGATTAGGCCGGATTGCCCCGCTTGTTTCACCCAGTTCACAACTTTGCGAGCAGCCCGCACATTAGCACCCGGCGTTAGCCCGGATATTTCATGGTCCAGTCGCAGTCACGGGCCGCTCGCCCTTGTAGCGCAGGTTTCCAAACCTGCTGTGTCGCCGACTTCCAAGTCGGCAGGGTGTCGGCCTCGCCGGACGCCCCGCGGGTTTAGAAACCCGCGATACAGCAGGCTTGGAAGCCTGCGGTACAAAACGAGCATGAAATATCCGGGTTAGCCGGGTGTTGTCGGGACAGCACGACGAAAACCATCTCAACGGTTTTCCACACCGCAGCGGCAAAACCGCTAAAGCGGTTGCGTGTCTGCTCGCCGCAAACACCCGGCTGAAGCCGCGTGCTAATGGGCGGGGCGCAATCTCCAGATCAAATGCCGTCGCCTCCTCGACTGTCAGGCATTGGATTCCGCCGCGAGAATGTCCGGGGTCACGACGCCGAGGCCGGCCCAGAGCCAGAGGATACGGCGGGCGGCTTCGCTTTGACCCCAGTGACGCAGCCAGCTTGGCGAGGCGGTGCCGGTTTCAATGAAGGTGCGCAGCGCTTCGGCTTGTCGGCGCGTGAGTGGGCAGTCGAAGCGCAGGTTGAAGGTGGGGCAATGGAAGGTGGCCTGGGTTTTCTGGTCGGCTTTGGCGCGCGGGAAATGGACGGAGTAGAGACCGCTCCAACGCAGGGGCACGGGCCGTCCGCCGGTGAGGAAGATGTCGAGCGAGCCAGGGGCGGCCCGGCGCAGAAGCAGTTTGTGAAAACTCGCGGGCCGGGTCAGGTCGAGGCGCTCGGCCAATTCTCCGATGCCGGCGGGGAACAATTGTCGGTGATGGTCGCCGTCCATGGTCAGTCGCAACGCGAGCGGCAGGAGTGCGGTGCCGGCCAGTTCCCAGCCGCAGCGATGGGCGGCGGCGCGCCAGCGGCTGAGGGGCCAGTTGTTGAAATGCGGGCCGCAGACGTCGCCGGCGAGATAGCTCGTGGACTTGCGCGCGAACTCGCCGCTCTCGCCGTCGTGGAGCGAGTCCCAGAGGCCAAGTAATTCGCGCAGGCGGCGTTCGTTGCGCAGTTCGTGCGTGGCGAAACCGAAGCTCGCGAGCCAGGGGCGGAGGCGCGTCGCGGGATGAGCCTCGCCGTTGACTCCGAGATAGAGCGCGCCGCCGGGACGGAGGCACGCAGCGAAACCGATCAGCGCGGGCTGCGGGTCCGGGAGGTAGCTCAACACTCCGTGACAGGTGATGAGATCGAAGTTGCCGCCGGTCTGCCGCGCAAGGTCCCTATTCGTCAGGTCGGCGACGAGAAAGGTGATCGGCTCGCGGACGCCGATGGTGCGCTGGAGCCGCCGCGCGAGCGCGATGGAGCGCGGGCTGAAATCCACGGCGACGATCTCCGCCTTGGGCAGGCGCCGGCGCATGACGAAGGCTTCCGCGCCCGTGCCGCAGCCCGCGACGAGGACGCGTTCCGGTCGCGGGCGGCCGGGGCGACCGATGGCCTGGAGCCATTTGAGTGGTGGGATGGCGCGGCCCTTGCGGGCAATCTCGGCGAGGTTGGCGGCGGGATACGGATGGCGTTCGTAGATTTGGCGGGTGCGCTCGGCGGTGGTCACACGGGGATGATGGGGGATGGTGGGGGCAGGTCAACGGTGCTGCGGTTCGGTGTGGTGGTTCAGGGCGTAACAGTGGGCGTTCTGGGGATTGCTGATTGAGCGGCAGATCGAGCGACGAGACGGACTCTCGTCGCATAAAGATTTCCAAGTCTGCTGTATCGCTGATTTCCAAATCGGTGGCGGTCGCGGAGCTTCGGGCGCGTGCGACAAGCCGTGGTGTTGCGGATGGCCGGACGGTCCGCGGGTTTGGAAACCCGCGACACAGCAGACTTGGAAGTCTGCGGTACGTCGCGTGCAGCGCGCCGATGCGCCGGCGCAACTCAACTTCGCCCGGCGGACGTTGACACTGCCACGGGCAACCCCTACATAATCACGGGCAGACCGAACCACGCTCACAAATGATCACCATCCTGACGCGCATCTTTCTGTTGCTGGCCATCTTGGCCGGCGGCGCCGCGCTGTATTTCGTCAACACGAAGATTCCCGAGAACATCGCCCGGAAGGACAAAACCATCGCCGACGGAGCGGAGGCGCTGGTCCGGAAAGAATCCGACCGCAAAAAGCTCGCTGATGAACTGACCGCGACGAAAGACGAGTTGGAAAAATCCACCGCCGACAACGTGCGGATGAAGGCGGAGGTCGAAGACGCCAAGAAAAAAGAGGCCGAGGCTGCCACCAAGGTTGCCAAGGCCGAGGCCGACGCCGCCAAGGCCCTGGCCGCGGTGCAGAAGGCCAAGGACGAAAACAAGGAACTCACCGACATCGGCAAATCCGCCGCGGAAATTCGCAAGGCGTTCGTGGATTTGGCGAGGACACGCGAGGAGAAAATGATCGCTGAATCCGAGCGCAAACTGCTCTACGGCCAATACGCGCGGCTGACCACCGAGCTCGCCAACTCGAAAGGGTTCGACAACAAGGTCCGCCTGCCGCCCGGCCTCAAGGGCATGGTGACGGTCGTCGATCCCAAGTGGGCGTTTGTCATTGTGAATGTGGGCGGCAATCAGGGTGTGCTGCCGGGCGGCGAGATGATCGTGCATCGCGATGAGCGGATGCTCGGGCGCATAAAGATCACCAAGGTCGAGCCCAATTATTCGTTTGGAAATATTTCCCTGGCGTTGAAAAAGGACGAAATCACTGAAGGCGACGCGGTCGCTTCCGCACAATGAAAACCCGAATTAATTCCTGCCTGTGTCTGGGCGCGTTGCTGTTGCTGAGCGCCGCCAGTTTGTTGCTCACGGGTTGCGCGACGACGGAGCCGGAGAACGCGTCCGCGCGGCCGTGGAACTCGCCGAAGGGCTGGGAGTATGGCGGCGCATTGCCATCGGTGCTGACGGATCCGCGGCGGTGAGCGGGGTGGTGGCGGGGTGCAAGATTGATCCCGAACGGCGCGGGCAGGGCGCGGAGGATTGGGTCCGGTAGGAGATGACGCGAGGAGAACCCGGGCACCGCAGCGGCGCAGCACGGGGCCAGCGAATCCAGCGTGCGGCGAGCGGACGTTGGCAGAATTTCGAGT
>BJHT01000125.1 GCA_014193395.1 Verrucomicrobiota bacterium | reverse complement strand
TTCTCCTCCGCCCATTTCTTGAACTCGCCCTGCGCCTTCGCACCATCGAAGGGAAACCCGCCGTGTTGCACCATCCACACCGTGACCAGACCCCGCGCCGGATCAATGTTCATACCGGTCGCGTGCACGCCGCCGTGGCCGAAGCCGTTCTGGTTCACGCTGAATCCGAGGCCGTAACTGTCCTTGAGCGTCGCCGCCGTCTGTCGCGTGCCGAGCTGTTTCACCGCCGCCTCGGACAACACACGCTTGCCGTCCAGCGTGCCGCCGTTGAGCAGCATCTGACAGAACCGCGCCGTGTCCTGCGCCGTCGAGAACAGCCCGCCCGCCGGCATCGGATAGCGATTCACGCGGTCCGTGAGCGGATAGATCAGTTGCGAAATTTTGAACTCCTCGAGGTTCAGCTTGTCCGCCGTGGGGCGATACGATTTCGCCAGCCGGCTCACCTGCTCCTCGTTCGGCCAGAACGTCGTGTCCTTCATTCCGAGCGGATCGAACAGGCGCTTCTGCATGAACGCCTCGTAACTCATCCCGCTGACGACCTCGAGGACGCGCGCCGCCGTGTTGATGCCCGCGTTGCTGTAGAGAAATTTCGAGTCCGGCTCGAACTGCAGCGGCATCATCGCGTAACTCCGCACCGCCAGGCGCAGGCTCAAATTATCGAGCGTCGGCTCCTCGACCCCGGACTTGAACGCCAGCCCGCTCGTGTGCGCGAGGACGTTGCGGATCGTGATCGGATGCTTCGGCTTCTTGAGCAGAACATGCTCGCCGTCCTTCTCCGCGATGACCATCTGGCCCTTGAACTCCGGCAGATATTTTTCGACCGCGTCGTCGAGCGACAGCTTGCCCTCGTCCACGAGCATCATCACCGCCGCGGCCGTCATCGGCTTGGACTGCGACGCGATCCAGAACAGCGCGTTCTCCGTCATCGCTTTCTGCGCCTTGATGTCGGCGAACCCTACTGTCTCGACGCTCAAGACCTTCTCGCCCGACGCCACCAACGCGACCGCGCCCGCGAGCGCGTGACGATCCACAAACGGCTGCAAGATCGCCGCGGCCTTCGCCGGAGGTTCGGCGGCAACGGCGCTGAGATTGAGCAAACCAATGGTGAACAGGGAAACAAACCGGGCCGGGCGAAGGAGGTAATTCATGGCGCGAGCGTGGCGGGGGCGGCGCGGAAATACACGAAAATCCCGAATCGCTGTGCTGCCTTGGCACCCGGGTTCTTCGCACGTCGGAGGCAGCGGTGGATTGTTAAACGGATTGAAGGCACCCTGAATCTAAACCCAATCCACGAAACTGAATTGGCAAAGGAATGGAGGCAAAGGAATGAAGACAAAAAGTCTCCGCGTCCCCATTCCTTTGCCAAAAGCCTTCTGCCCGAAACCCCGCCGTCCGCTCCCGTCGGCGGTTCTCACACACCTCAGAGGGCCACGCTTCTCTCGCTTTGCCCGCAATATTTCGACTTACAGCAGTTCGAGCGTGCGGTGGAGTTCGGCGTCGGTGTTGTAGAAATGCGGGGAGAGGCGGAGGTAGCGTTGGCCGGCGCGGTCGGAGCGGAGGGAGGTGACAATGTGGGCGTCAGTGAGGCGTTGGTGGAGCGCGGGAAGGTCGGTGTCCGGGCGGTGGATGGTGAGGATGCCACTGGCGTTGGGGATGGCGGCGTCGGCGTTGAGGACGGTCCAGCCTTTGGTTTGCAGGGCGGGCACGAGCCAGGCGCGTTTGCGGAGGAGTTCGCGGCCGATGGCGTCGATGCCGATTTCGAGCAGTAATTCCAAGGCCGCACTTAGTCCCGCGAGACCGATGATGCTGTGGGAGCCGGCTTCGTAGCGGCGGGCGTCCTGGCGGAAGACGATGTTTTCTTCGGGGATGTAGTTGGGGCTGCGGACGTTGTGCCAGCCATAGACGACGGGGTGGAGGGTATCGAGGCGGCTCTGGCGCACGTAGAGAAGGCCTGCGCCGCACGGGCCGAGGAGCCATTTGTGGGAATCGGCGGCGAGGAAATCAACGTGTTCGACCGTGGTCGGGAAGGCACCGAGAGTTTGGATTCCATCAACGCAGAAGAGGATGCCACGCTGGCTGAGTTCGCGGCCGATGGCTTCGAGTTCGAGGCGGAAGCCGGAGAGGTAGTGACAGGAAGTGAGGGCCACCAAACGGGTTTGTTCGTCGATCTGACCAAGGACATCAATGCGGCGGATGCGGCCGAGGTCGCGGGTGTTGAGGAAGCGAACCTCAACGCCACGATCGGCGAGGGCCATCCATGGGTACACGTTGCTCGGGAAGTCATCGTGATAGATGAGGATGTTGGAGCCTTTGCGGAAGGAGAGGCCGGCGGCGACCATGCTGAGTGCGAGGGAGGTCGGACCGACGAAGGCGATTTCCTCGGGCTTGGCGGCCAGGAGTTGCGCGGCGAGTCCGCGGGTGTGTTTGAGAAGCGGGGCGACTTCGTGTTCCTGGTCATTGCGCGCGCCGCGCTGGGCGGTCGCCGCGATGGCGTCGGCGACGCGGCGGGGCAGGGGACAGACGCCGGCGTGGCCCAGGAAGATGCGTTCCTGAACGACTGGGAATTCGTGGCGGCGGAGGTCTTCGTTGGCGAGGAGTTCGGGGAGGGTCATGGGGATGGGAAAGTAATTAGTAATTAGTGATTAGTAATTAGTGATTAGTGGTTGGGGATGCGTGATGCGTGATCTCAGACTGCTGACTCCTGACTGCTGACTGCTGACTGCTGACTCCTGTCTCCTGTCTCCTGTCTCCTGAATACCATGATCTGACTTAGGTGAAGGATGGGATGGATCAGAGGGCGTTGATGCTGTTGAAGTAGCCGCTCCAGAAGCCGATGACGGTCATGGCGATTTTCACCATGATGGCGAGATAGACGAACATGGGGAGCCATTTGGCGAGGGTGCGGAGTTTGCGGAAGCCTTCGTCCTGATAATGGTGGTGGAGACGTTCGAGGGATTGGTCGAGCTGGCCGCTGATTTCGCCGCTGTGATAGAGGTTGGTGAAGAGTTCGGGGAAGACTTTGGACTCACCGGCCAGTTCGGCGGGGGTTCGCTGTTCGTTTTCGAGTAGCGGCCGCCAGGTGCCGACGACGCGGCGGATGGCGGGGGAGCCGCTGCTGGCGGCGGCAAGTTCCCAGGCATTGATGACGAGGACGCCGGCGTTGAGGAGGGCGGCGAGGGCGGCGGCGAGGCGTGAGAGGGCAAGGGCCTGGCGGGCTTTGCCGAGGATCGGAAGGTAACGGCAGAAGATTTCAATGAAGGCGCGCCAGCGTTCTCCGTGTTTGCCCTGGCCGGCGAAGATCAGGAGTGCGGTGATGGCGTAGAGCGGGACGAGGACGCCCAGCGTGGCGACGAGATAGGCAAGGATGTCGCCGGTGCGAAAGAGATCGGGAAAGGGGATGATGAAGACAGCGCCGTGGAGGACGAAGAGCGGGTAGGCGAGTTCGCCGAGCATGGTGCGGACGAGCGAGGCGCGTTCGCGGTAGTAGCCGGCGAGGAGGTTCAGGCTGGTGTCGAGGCGGCCACTGCGTTCGCCCGCGTCGATGAGGGCGATGTCGAATTCCGGGAGCCAGGATTTTTCGGTGCGCAGGGCTTCGGCAAAGGTGAGGCCGTTGTCGAGGTGTGGGATGAGGCGCGCCAGCGGCTGGCGAAACGAGCGGGAGGGCGGGGCGCGACGGAGGGTCTCGAGGGCTTTGCGGACCGGGATGCCCGAGGCCGTGAAGGTGGCGATCTGTTGGTAAAGCTCGGCCCGCAGGTTGAGTTGTCCGGGCGTGGGGAGGGCCGGCATATCAACCTGCGGCGGCGGGCGCTCAGACGGTCGCTTTTTTAACGGCGGTCACAACGGCTTTGTCGAGACTGGCGCAGAGCGCGGCTTTGCTCTTGGCTCCGACCATTTGCTCGATGACCTGGCCTTCCTTGAAGATGAGGAGGGTGGGGATGGACTGGATGCGAAACTGCGCGGCGAGGGCGTTCTGTTCGTCGATGTTGACCTTGGCAATCTTGACCTTGCCCGCGTAGGTGCCGGCGAGTTCGTCGAGCAGCGGTCCGATCATTTTGCAGGGGCCGCACCATTCAGCCCAGAAATCCACGAGCACGGGGACGGTGGATTTGAGGACTTCGGCGTCGAAGTTGGTGGTGGACAGGGTGACGATATTTGCTGCTGCCATAAGGGTTCTGGTTGGGATTGGGGCAAGCCGGTGGGAACAGTGGCTTACCGGGAAATACTGGAGTTCAGCATATAGAGCTGAACGGCCAAGGTGACAATGACGCCCATGGCGAAGACGGCCAGCACGAGGTCCAGGACGCCGGCTTTGGCGCCGCCCGTGGCGACTTCTTTCGGCGCGGCGGGTGGGGCTTTCTTGGCGGGGACAACGGCGGCGGCTTTGGCAGGGGCGGCGGTTTCCTTGTCTTTTGCCGCCGGGGCGGCGGCTTCCTTTTCTTTCGCAGCCGGCGCGGCGGCGGCAGCGGGTGCACCGTGGGCGGGCGCGCCGTGGGCGACGGGTTTGGCGGCGGAGGTGGGGGCGCCGGTGCCGGGCTGTTTCGGGGTGGTGGGCAGGGACGGTTTCGGCGGCGCGGCGGGTTTCGCGGGCGCAGCTCCGGCGGGCGCGCCGTGCGCGGCGGCCGGGACCTTGACCGTGGCATCGGTGCCCGGACTGGGGACAAGCAGGTTGAGATTCTTTGCGTCCTTGCCGAGGTTTTGCGCGGGGACGCTGATCTTCTGGGTCTGACCGGCTTGGGGAGCCGCGGGAGCGCCGGGGGCGACCGGCGGCGCGATTTTAATTTTCTGTGTCTGGCCGGCCACGACGGTGGCGGCGGGTTTCGGCGGCGGTGCGACCGCTGCGGGGGCGGAGGCGGAGGGCGGCGGGGGCGGAGGCGGAGGCGGGGTCGAACCGGGGACGGCCCCACCGGGCTTGACGCTGACGGGTTGCGACGGCGGCTTGCTGGTGGGCAGCGTGAGACGGACGGTTTCCTTCGACCCGGGCTTGGGCGGAAGGTTCATCGGCTGCGACGGGGGCTTGGTGCCGGGGCGCGGTGGGAGCGAGATTTTTTGCGTTTCCTTGGCCGCGCCGGGACGGGGCGGCAGGCTGATGCGCACCGTCTCCTTTTTAGGCTGGACCTTGCCGGCCTCCAGCGTTTGGGGCGGCAGCGAGGTGGTCTGGGCGTTCTCTTTCTCAGCCATAAATTTCGAGGCGGACGCTACGGTTTGCAGGACGGAAGTGTCAAACCGAATCAAGGTCGCGGCGCGATTCAGCGCGCTGGTACGATGTCTCGGACGAGGCCGGGAGAGCGTGTGGCGCAGCGAGGGCTGGCGCGCGCCATCGCAGGGGGGAAGTTGGCGCCGATGCGGCCGTCATCCGCGGGGCGTACGGAATGCGGCGCGACAATCGAGACTTTGCTTGTGTCCACTTTTTGGAAAACGCATTGTCCCGGCTCGGTTTCCGAAAACTTGCAGCCCTGAACGTTGATGATCGAGCCCGCCATTACTCCCGAGTTGGTCCAGAAGCATAATCTCACGCCCGATGAGTATCAGAAGATTCTCGAAATCCTCGGCCGCGTACCGACGTACACCGAGCTGGGGATTTTCTCGGTGATGTGGTCGGAGCATTGCTCGTACAAAAACACGCGGCCCGTGCTGAAGACGTTCCCGACGAAGGGGGCGAACATCCTCGTCGGCGCGGGCGAGGAGAACGCGGGGATCATCGATGTCGGCGACGGCATCGCGATCGCGTTCAAGATCGAGTCGCACAATCATCCGAGCGCGGTTGAGCCGTTTCAGGGCGCGGCGACGGGCGTGGGCGGGATCATCCGCGACATTTTCACGATGGGCGCGCGGCCGGTGGCGGCGCTGAATTCGCTGCGGTTCGGCGAGTTGTCGAATCCCGACGTGCGGCGGCTTTTCTCTGGAGTGGTCAGCGGCATCGCGCATTACGGGAATTGCTTCGGCATCCCGACCATCGCGGGCGAGGTCTATTTCGACAAAAGCTACGAGGGCAATCCGCTCGTGAACGCGTTCGCGCTGGGCGTGCTGCGGCATGATCAGATCACGCGCGGAGCAGCGAAGGGCGTGGGCAATCCGGTGTTTTACGTCGGGCCGGCGACGGGGCGTGACGGGCTGGCGGGCGCGGCATTTGCGTCGCAGGATTTGACCGAGGAATCAGCGGAGAAACAGCGCGGCGCGGTGCAGGTGGGCGATCCGTTCATGGAGAAGCTCGTGTGCGAGGCGTGTCTGGAACTGCTCGCCACGGGCGTGGTCGCGGGGATGCAGGACATGGGCGCGGCGGGGTTGACGTGCTCGACTTGCGAGACGGCGGCGCGCGCGGGCACGGGGATCGAGATCGAGTTGGACAAGGTGCCGCAGCGCGCGCCGAACATGACGAGCTACGAGACGATGCTCTCGGAGTCGCAGGAGCGCATGTTGATCGTGGTCCACAAGGGGCAGGAGGACGTGGTGAAGCGCATCTTCGACAAGTGGGATCTGCCCTGGTCGGAGATCGGCGTGGTCACCGACACGGGGCGGATGGTGGTGCGTCACGGCGGCAAGATCGTTGTCGATGTGCCGGCGAAGAAGCTGGCGGACGAAGCGCCCGTTTATGTGCGCGAGGCGACGGAGGCCGCGTATATGGCGGGCGTGCGCGCGTTCCGGCTCGACGGCATCGCGGACACGCAGGACGCCGCGGGCGATCTCAAGAAGCTGCTGGCGAACCACACGATCGCCTCGAAGAACTGGGTCTATCGCCAATACGACCACATGGTGCGTGACGGCTCGGTGGTGTGTCCCGGCAGCGATGCGGCGGTCATTCGCATCAAGGGTGACAGCCTGCCGATCACGAAGGCCGAGTATGCGGCGGCCGCAAATGCCGCGGGTGGTGAGGGGAAAAATGCGACGTCGGCTGCGCCAGCGCCCGCTCCGTTCGCGGACAAATACGTTGCGTTCACGGTCGATTGCAACGGCACCTACGTTTATCTCGATCCCTACGAGGGCGGCAAAGCGGCGGTCACGGAGGCGTGCCGCAATCTCGCGTGCTCGGGCGCGGCCCCGCTGGGCGCGACGGACAATCTGAACTTCGGCAATCCGCACAACCCGGAGATTTTCTGGCAGCTCAAGGAATCCGTGCGCGGCGTGGCGGAGGGCTGCCGCGCCTTCAATGCGCCGATCACGGGTGGCAACGTCTCGCTTTACAACCAGCGCGGCGCGCTGGGTTCAATCGACCCGACGCCGACGGTCGCGGTAGTGGGCTTGATCGAGAAGCCGGAGCACATCACGACGCAATGGTTCAAGGACGAGGGCGACGCGATCATTCTCCTCGGCGCACCGGTGGACACGGGCGATCCGCTGCAGGGACTCGGCGGCAGCGCGTATTTGCAGACGATCCACGGGCAGAAAACCGGCCTGCCGCCGCGCGTCGATCTCGGTGTCGCGCAGACGCTGCACACGACGCTGCTCGGTTTGATTCACACCGGCGACATCAAGAGCGCGCATGATTGCAGCGACGGCGGGCTGGCGGTGGCGCTGGCGGAGAGCTGCATCAGCCAAATGATTGCGCGAGAGACGCCACGGCTGATTGGCGCAACGGTGGATTTGTCGGGCGTCACGAACGTCCGCACGGACGCGCTGCTGTTCGGTGAAACGCAGAGCCGCATCGTGATTTCCGTCGCGGCGGCCAATGCGGTGAAGGTGATGGCGCGCGCGAAACTGCTCGGAGTTCCGGCCGTTCAGATCGGCGTGGTGGGCGGGGCGGATTTGAAGATCAAACTTTCGACCGGCGAGCATACCTGGGCCTTGCCCGAGTTGCACGACCGGTGGTGGAATTCCATCGCGAACGCGATGCAATAAGCCCGAACCCTCAGCGCCAACCCGATGCAATCATCCATGCAGGACTATCCCAAACATTACTGCGGCGTGTTCGGCATTTACGGCCATCCCAACGCCGCCGAGCTGACCTACTACGGCCTCTACGCGCTCCAGCACCGCGGACAGGAGAGCGCGGGCATTGTCACTTCCGATGGCGTGCAGTTCCGCGTGCATCGCGGGATGGGCCTGGTGCCGCAAATTTTCACGGGCGAAATCCTGCACGACCTCGTCGGCAAGAATGCGGTCGGCCACACGCGCTATTCCACGACCGGTTCGTCGCACATCCGCAACGCGCAGCCGCTCACGGTGGATTGCGCCCGCGGGCAGCTCGCCATCGCGCACAACGGGAACCTGACCAATGCCGCGCAGCTCCGCGACGAACTCGAGGCCCGCGGCTCCATTTTCCAAACCACGGTCGATAGCGAGATCATCCTGCACCTGATGGCGCAGCCGGCGAAGGACGGCGAGAGCAGCCTGCTGCAAAGCATCCGCCGCATCGAAGGTGCCTACTCGCTGGTGATCATGACCGAGCACGAGATGATCGGCGTGCGTGATCCGCATGGGTTCCGGCCGCTGTGCATCGGGCAGGTGGATGGCGCGTGGGTGCTGTCGAGCGAGACGTGCGCGCTGGATTTGATCCACGCGAAATTCGTCCGCGACGTGGCGCCGGGCGAGGTGGTGATCATCAATGAGAACGGTCTGCGCAGCATCCAGGCGTTTCCTGAGCACGAGCGGCGGGCGTTCTGCATTTTCGAGTACGTCTATTTCGCGCGGCCGGACAGCACGATCAACGACCGAAACGTGTACAAAGTGCGGGTGGAGATGGGCCGCCAGCTCGCACGCGAAAACCCGATTGCCGCGGACATCGTGGTGCCCGTGCCGGACAGCGGGAACTGCGCGGCGCTCGGTTATTCGCTCGAATCAGGCATTCCCTACGAGATGGCGTTCGTGCGGAATCACTATGTTGGCCGCAGTTTTCTCCAGCCGTCGCAGCTCATCCGCGACTTCGCGGTGCGGGTGAAACTGAACCTCATCGGCGACCTCGTGCGCGGGAAGCGCGTGATCATCGTGGATGACTCGATTGTGCGCGGGACCACCTGCAAGACGCGCGTGAACAGCCTCAAGGAAGCCGGCGCCACCGAGGTTCACGTCCTCGTGAGCTGCCCGCCGCACATGAACCCGTGCGTGTACGGCATCGACTTCCCCGACCGCAGCAAGCTGATGGCGGCGAACTATTCGCTCGATAACATCCGCAATTATTTGAACGCCGACTCGCTGCATTACCTCTCGCAGGACGGCATGGTCGCCGCGACCGGACTGCCGCGCGATTCCTTCTGCATGGCCTGCTACGACGGCAACTATCCGGTGAAGTACGATCTGAAGCTCGAGAAGAACATCATGGAGCGTCGGCGCGCCCGCACCGAGAGCCTCGGCGAGGCGCTGGCAAAGGAGGAGATGCAGCCGCGGCTGCTGTGACTCGTGACGCCGAAATGGGAATGGAAAAACCACGGATGCGCACGGATGCACACGGATGGCGACGGGGGCCGCAGCCAAAACGGAGCGCGACCGGTCCCCGGTCGCAGCGGCTACGTAGGAACGATGGCGCTTTGAGTTTTTCGCATCGCTGTCAGTGTGTGGCCGCTGCGGGCGGGGACCGCCCGCGCTCCTGACCCAGACCGCATAATTTACCGCCGTAGTACTCCGCTAACTTTTTCCCAACCATGAAACAAAAAGCCTACGCCGCCGCCGGGGTGGACATTGACCTCGGCAACCAAGTGAAAAGCACGCTGCCAGCGCTGCTCGCCTCGACCCATCGCCGCGAAGTGCTCGGCAAGGTCGGTGGCTTCGGTGGTCTCTTCGCCCTCGACACCAAGAAATATCAGCAGCCCGTGCTCGTGTCGTCCGCCGACGGCGTGGGCACCAAGCTGAAGATCGCCTTCGCCATGGACCGGCACGACACCATCGGCCAGGACCTGGTGAACCACTGCGTCAATGACATCGCCGTGCTCGGGGCCGAGCCGCTGTTTTTTCTCGATTACCTCGGCACCGGAAAACTCGAGCCGCACGTCTTCACCGAAATTCTCAAGGGCTTTGCCAAGGCCTGCGCGGAAAACAATTGCGCGCTCATCGGCGGCGAGACGGCGCAGATGCCGGGCTTCTACCAGCCCGGCGAATACGACGTGAGCGGCACCATCGTTGGCGTGGTCGAGAAGGCGCGGATGCTCAACGGTCAAAAGTCGGTGAAGGCCGGCGACGTGGTGCTCGGCATCGCGTCGAGCGGATTGCACACGAACGGGTACTCGCTCGCTCGGAAGATTTTTTTCGAGCAGTTGAAACTCAAGCCGACCAGCCGCGTGGCCGAGTTGGGCAACACGATTGGCGACGAATTGCTGAAGGTGCATGTCAGCTACGGGCCGCTCGTGCAGCGGCTGCTGAAACGGTTTCACAAGCCGGGTGCCGCGGGTGCTGCGGCGGCCGGGCCGCTGCCGATCAAGGCGCTGGCGCACATCACCGGCGGCGGATTCATCGACAACATTCCACGCGTGCTGCCGGCGAAATGCGACGTCGTCATTCGCAAAGGCACGTGGGAGATGCCGCCGATTTTCCAGATGCTCGCGGCCAAGGGTGGCGTACCCGAGGGCGAGTTGTATCAGGTTTTCAACATGGGCGTCGGCATGGTCATCATCGTCGCGGCGGGCAAGGCGGACGCGGTGCTCAAGGCCATCAAGGCCGAGAAACACGCAGCGTGGGTGATCGGCGAAGTGGTGAAGGGCACGGGGAAGAGCCGGGTGGTGTAGAGGGCGGCAGAAAAATCGGGTGGTGAGGCGCGACATGCGGCCAACCACGAGCCGGGCCTTGCGCGGTGAGGGCTTCCCCGCCAGCTTTCGCACCGCTCGTGACCGCTCTGCATTTCATCTTCCAACTCGCGCTGCTCGGCCTCCTCGTGGCCGCGACGCGCGGCTACTCCGCGACGCCGTCGCTCGAGACCGGCCGTAAACATTGGGCCTTTCAACCGTTGCGCGCGACGCAACTTCCCGTGGTGCAGGACGCGGCATGGGCGCGAAACGACGTGGACCGTTTCATTCTCGCGGCACTCGAGGCCAAAGGCTTGAAGCCCTCTCCCGAAGCGGATCGCCGCACCCTGATCCGCCGCGTGACGCTGGATTTAACCGGCCTGCCGCCGTCGCCGGAGGAGGTCGAAGCGTTTGTCGCCGACACGTCGGCGCAGGCGTGGGAGCGCGTCGTGGACCGGCTGCTGGCGAGTCCGCAGTACGGCGAACGCTGGGGGCGGCACTGGCTGGACCTGGCGCGTTATGCGGACAGCAGCGGCTTTCACAACGACCTCGACCGTCCGCACGCGTGGCGTTATCGCGACTACGTCATCCGCAGTTTCAACGAAGACAAGCCCTACGCGCGCTTCATCGCCGAGCAGCTCGCGGGCGACGAGGTCGCCGGCGCGGGCGAGGAAACGCTCGTGGCCACGGGCTTCTGCCGCAACGGCCCGAGCAACGACGACAATATGGGCAACAACAAGGAGCAGTATCGCCTCGACGAGCTGGACGATGTGATCGCGACGACGTCGATGGTTTTCCTCGGCATCACGGTGGGCTGCGCGCGGTGCCATGACCACAAGTATGACCCGATCACCAGCGCGGATTACTACAGCCTGCTGGCGGTCTTCAACGGCACGGTGAAGAAGGGCGTGCCGAAGGACGCCGACGCGAAGGACAAGACCAAGGAGCCGGTGAAATTTCAGGCGCTCATCGAGACCAAGGCCAAGGTGCCGCCGACGCATCTGCTGCGGCGCGGCAGCCTGCAAAACAAGGGGCCGGAAGTCCCGCCCGCCGCGCCGCTCGTGCTCACGGCGAGTCCGCTCCGCTTTCCCGAACCGGAGGCCGATGCGAAGTCCTCGGGCCGCCGCCGCATGTTCGCGGCGTGGCTCGGCTCGCCGGACAACGCGCTGACCTGGCGCGTGCTGGCCAACCGCATCTGGCAGCATCATTTCGGGCGCGGCCTCGTCGCGACGCCCAGCAACTTCGGCTTCAACGGCGCGCGCCCGACGCATCCCGAGCTACTGGATTTTCTTGCGGCCCGACTCATCGCGGACGGCGGGAAGTGGAAGCCGTTGCACAAGCTCATCGTGATGTCGGCGACCTATCGGCAGGCGAGCAGAGTTGAAGAGTTGAATCGTGAAAGGGTTGAAGCGATGCCGGCCGGTGGCGTTCGCTCCGCTTCAACTCTTCAACCCTTCAACTCTTCAACCCTCGATCCCGACAACACGCTCCTCTGGCGCGCGAACCGCCAACGCCTCTCCGCCGAGTCCCTCCGCGACAGCATTCTCGCGGTGAGCGGCAAGCTGAATCCGCAGGCGGGCGGGCCGGGCATCAAGCCGCGCATCCGTGCCGACCTGCTGACGGCGAGCCAGCGCAACAAGTGGCCGGCGCTCACGACCGAGGGACCGGCGCAATGGCGGCGTAGCGTTTACATCTACGTGAAGCGGCAGTTGCTCATGCCGATGATGGAACTCTTCGATGCGCCGACGACCACCGACAGTTGCGCCGAGCGGCTGACCAGCGTGGTGCCCACGCAGGCACTGGTGCTGATGAACGACGAGTTCGTCGAAGACCACGCAGGCTTCCTCGCACAACGCGTTGTGACAGAGGTGGGCGGGGATTTGTCCAAGGCGATTGAGCGGATGCATCTGCACGCGCTCGCCCGCGTGCCGACAGCGGAACGGTTGGGGCAGGCAACGAGCTTTGTCGCGGCGCGTGAGGCGGCCTACCAGAAGGAAACCGGAGTGAAGGAACCGCCACGCCAGCGCGCGCTCACGGACCTGGCATACGTTCTCTTCAACGGCAGCGAGTTCATCTACGTCGAGTAAGGCTGTAGTTCGATGGTATTCGCACGCACATGGCAGTTCCAAAACTAAAATGGCCACAGAACAAAGCAGCACGAGGCGTGATTGCCGCGTTGCTCCTTTTCTTCTGCTATTTTGGGGGTGCATTTGTCGTCCTCGATTTCTCTGAAGTCGCCTACCCCCACGACGAAGAAGAATTCGATGGGCGGCAAGTTGCGTTTGGCCCGCGCCCACGCCTTTCATTTTGCAACCCAGCCTATTTCCACATACCGGGCGGGGCATCTTATGACGGCAGCGAGTGGGCACTGGTTGTTTATCGTCCGATTTGCCAATTTTGGCTTGCTCGCCAAGGCTTCGCATCACCCTGGAGATGGAGATGATAGAGTCACATACAAGCCCGCATTTTTCCATGCAAAACCTGACCCGCAGACGAATGCTGCAATTGAGCGGCGGCGGCTTCGGCGCGCTGGCGCTCAACTCGCTGCTGCACACGGACGGCGCGTTCGCCGCCCCGCCTGCGCCTGCGGTCGCGAACCCGCTGTCCGCGCATCCGCCGCATTTCGCACCGCGCGCCAAGGCCGTGATCTTCCTCTTCATGTATGGCGGGCCGAGCCATGTGGACTTGTTCGACCCCAAGCCCGAACTGGAGAAGTGGCACGGCAAGGCCATTCCCGTGTGGAAACCCGAGGACGCCTTCATGGGCCGCAAGACGCAGAACGTGGCGATGAAGAGCTACTACCAGTTCGCCAAGCACGGCGCGGCAGGCATCGACATCGCGGAGACCTATCCGCATCTCGCGCGGCACGCGGACGACCTCTGCGTCATCCGCTCGCTGCACGCGGAGAGCAACAACCACGGCCCCGCGCTCTTCCAGATGAACAGCGGCTTCACGCAGGCCGGCCGTCCGAGCATGGGTTCGTGGATCACCTACGGCCTCGGCTCCGAGAGCGAGAATCTGCCCGCGTTCGTCGTGCTGCTCGATCACCAGGGCGCGCCGGTGAACGGGGCGTTGAACTGGTCCAACGGTTTCATGCCCGCGTCGTTTCAGGGCGTGCCCTTCCGCTCGAACGGCGACCCCATCGCCTACCTCACGCCGCCGAAAAATGTCACCACCCGCCAGCAGCGCGCGCGCCTCGATCTGCTCCGGCAGTGGAACGAAGAATACGCCGCCGCCCATCCCGCCGAGACCAGCCTCGCCGCGCGCATCGCCTCCTACGAACTCGCCTTTCGCATGCAGATGAGCGCCGCCGAATGCGTCGATGTCGCGCGCGAGCCGGAGTCCATCCGCAAGCTCTACGGCCTCGATCGCCCGGTGACGCAGCACTTTGGCCGCAACTGCCTGCTCGCCCGCCGGCTCGTCGAACGCGGCGTGCGTTTCGTGCAGCTCTACAGCGGCGGCAACGAAGGCCCGAAAGCCTGGGACGCGCACGATGATCTTAAGAAAAACCACGACCTCCACTGCGCCGAGACCGACCAGCCCATCGCCGCGCTGCTCGCCGATCTCAAGGCCACCGGCCTGCTCGACACGACGCTCGTGATCTGGGGCGGCGAGTTCGGACGCTCACCCGTCGCGGAGAACGGCAAGGGCCGCGATCATCATCCGAAAGGCTTCACGATGTGGCTCGCCGGCGGCGGCATCCGCGGCGGCCTCATCCACGGCGCGACCGATGAGTTCGGCTACCATGCCGTGGACAAGCGCGTCTCCGTCCCCGACCTGCACGCGACGATTCTCCACCAACTCGGCCTGAACCACGAGCAGCTCACCTACCGCAACACCGGCCGCGACTATCGCCTCACCGACGTGAGCGGCGACGTGGTGCGGGAGATTCTGGCGTGAGGGGTGGATTCGCCTGCTCGCCACCGTAGCTCGACATTCCAATGTCGAGACCGAACGCCCACAGACGCGACGACCTCGGGGGCCACTCCCGACATTGGAATGTCGGGCTACCTCCCTCGGCCCCAATCCTCCACCCATTTTTCCGTTGCCCCGCCGGAACGTGACTCCCAGATTTCCGCCCCAGCCAACCCGATCAAGGGGTGATTTTTCCATGCGCATCCAAACTGAGAGCATCTCCAAAAACTTCTTCGGCACCCCCGCGCTCGTGGACGTGTCGCTGGACCTCGCGCCAGGCCAGCTCGTCGCCGTGCTGGGCTTGAACGGCGCAGGCAAGACCACGCTGCTGCGCTGTCTCAGCGGACTCGCGACGCCCGACGCGGGCCGCGTGTTGCTGGACGGCGCGCCACTGGACCGCGAATCCGAGGCGCAGCGGCGGCGGCTGCATTTCCTGCCGGACTTCCCGGCGTTGTTTCCCACGCACTCGATCCTGCGCAACGTGTCCGCGATGATGCGCCTGTACGGCCGCGACGAAGCGGGCGCGGAGCAGCGGGTGGTGGCGTGGCTCGAGGAGTTCGACCTGCTGCCGCTCATCCGCAAGCCGCTGGCGGCGCTGTCGCGCGGGCAGGCGTACAAGGCCGCCTTCGTGGGGTTGCTCGCGGCCGATCCCGAGGTGTGGCTGCTGGATGAACCGTTCGCGTCCGGCATGGATCCGCTGGGCCTCAATGCGTTTCGCACCTACGCGCAGGCGGCGGTGCAGCGCGGGCGGACGATCCTCTACACGACGCAGATTCTCGACCTGGTGGAGCGGTTCTCCGACCGCGTGCTGGTGCTCGATCACGGCCGGTTGGCGGCCAACGCGCCGCTGGCGGAACTGCGCCGGGAAACAGGCGGTATGACTACCGCCCTGGAAGCCTTGTTCCGGGAACTGCGCGCCCCGGTTTGAATCATGCGACTGCACTCACCGGCCTTCGAGCAAGCGCTGCACGCGGCGGCCCGGGCGAAGTTGCGCCAGTCGCCGGAGCAATGGCGGGCGTATCGGCGGACGTATTGGTCGCACCCGCCGGCGTGGGTGCCGACAGCGGCGTGGCTGGCGGTGGCGGCGCTGCTGTTGTACTTCAATATCATCAAGCCGCTGCTGGTGGACTCCTCGTCGGAGACCGTACCCGTGTCGGTGGAGTGCCGGTTGCTGATCGACCTGATCCTGACGTGGGCGCTGCTGCTCGGGCGATTTTTTTGGGTCTCCTTGCAACAGGCACTGCTGGCACCGGTCCAGCGACTGTCGTTATCGCAGCACCGGTTGTTCGGGCAGTGTGTGTTCGGCTTCGGAAAGCAGATGATCTTGCTGGCTGGCGGGCTTGGTCTCCTGGGGGCGCTCGTGGCGGTTTATTACGAGGGCCGGTTTCTGTGGCAGGCTGGGCTGGTGTTCGGTTGCCTGCAGGCGATTAACGTCTTCGCGTTGGCGACGGCGTGGGCGGCGTGGGCGGCGAATCGTCCCGCGCAGGTTTCCAGATTCTCTGCTCCGACGAAGGGGTTGGTGTTGAACAGTGTTGTCCTCGGTTCTTTCGTGCTCACCGGATTATTGCCGGCGGCGTTGAACGAACAACAGCTCGCACGATTCGTGGAACCCTTTTACGCGGCGCTACCGGGCGGCTGGGTGGGTGAACCGTTCTGCCGCAGTTTGAGCGCGCCGCTGACATTCACCTGGGCGGTGCTGCCGACGGTCCTGCTGGTGTTGCTGGTGCCGGTGTGGCTGCGCCGCGTGCGCGCCCGGTTCATCCGTTTCACGCCGGACCATCAGTTTGTGCTGCGACCGGACGAAGAGCCGACCACATGGACGCGAGAGCAAGTGGAGGAAGAATTGCGACAACGCCTGCGGACCCCGGCGGATTGGTGGCGGTCGGGCTGGATCGAGCGGCTGGTCGCGCGGGCGCTGTCCGCCAAGGAGCGGGAACTGGCGGAGGTGCTGTTTCCGGACGCGCCGGGTTGGTCGCGAATCGATGTGCGATCGGTGCTTGGGAGCATGATGCTGCTGG
>BJHT01000124.1 GCA_014193395.1 Verrucomicrobiota bacterium | reverse complement strand
ATCGACGAGCAGCAGCAGGTTGCGACCGGCGGTGGCGAGATCCTTCAAATCATTTGGCAAGAGCAGTTCGAACAATGCGCGCGCCGTGCCGGGGTCGCGCCCGGTGCTGGAGATCGATCGGTGGATTGGTCCACGAGCGCGATCTGCGTCGGCACCAACTCGACATCGACCCGTGCCCGGCGGGTCGGGACGACAAACTTCAGCGCCGCATCCGACCGGCGGGTGATCTCGAGGCGATCCCACCAACCCGGCGGCTCTTCGACGCGGGCACGGCGGCGTCCGCCGGGCCGCACGATGACGGTGGAATCCAAGTCGAACCGGCCCGTGAAACGCCGGTCGGCGCGCAGGCTGACCAGCACCTGCGCGGCCTGAATCGCGTGGTCCTCGTGCAACTCGATGAATTCGATCCCCTCGAGCACGAGCTTTTTGTCCAGCGCCGCGACGCGCAAGGCCGCGCCCGCGCTCGCCACGCCTTCCAGGATCGCCTTCATTGCGACCGCAACGGCGAGGCCGCCTTCGCCCGTGCCAATCAACAGCGTGCTGAAGCGCAGGCCGCGCGAACCGCCGGGCCGCCGCTCGTCGCTCGTGGCGGGCGTTTCCAACACCGCCACTGCCAGCCGGAGCAGACCGTGGGCGAAGGCGCGGGACAAATCGCCCGCCGTGAGATCGCCGACCTCGCCGAGGCCGATGACGACCGCGCCACCGGGGGTTCCGCCGGCTTTCAAGAACACCGCCGTGGTTTCCAATTTCCCCGGATACAGCCCAAGCCGCTCGCGCTCGCGCAACCGCCCGTCCAGCTTTTGATCGAGATAACTTTCCGCGCTCACAATCGCATCGCCGCGGTAATGGCCGACCGCCACGACGTTGTGTGTGGCCGCCAGATCGCCGTGCGCCACCGTGACGAGGATCTTGGGCGTCGCGGAATTCTCCTCGTCTGACACCGTTGCCGGCGGCGCGCCGGCGGGTGCCGGAAACGTTGCGGAGACGGTCGCGGGCGGCCCGACTGGAGAGTCGAGCAACCCGGCCCGCAGCGAGGCGGGCGCGGCCCGACGCAGCGCGTCCGTCAGGGTGCTGAATTCGGCCTCGAAGCCGTCGGGGCGGGTCAATCCCGCGATCAGCCGCCGCGTGGTGTTCCGGTTTTTGAAGTAGTGGAAATGGTTAACCGAGGAACCCTGATCCATAAAATATCGGGGCGCCTTGGAGCGCGCCGCGCCGCCATACATGGCGCGGGTGTTGACGATCAGGTCGTGGTCTTCCCCGTAGAACAAATCGGGCAACAGGAGTTTCATCCGGCCCCACAGGTCCGTCGCCTCGGCGTCTCCGGCGATCACGGTCAAATCGGCAGCGAGCGTGAAGTCTTCGCGATTCAACAATTTCACCAGCGGCGACTCGGGCATCTGCGCCTCGAGGCCGGGAAGCGTGCGCGGGTCGGTGCGTTGCTTGGCCACGGCGAGCACGAAATCCATCACCAGCGCGTAGGCGGGATTGCCCTTCAGGCCGGCGAGCGCGAGGACGTTGACCATCGTGGACAGCCAGCGGTCGAGCCGGCCGGAGGCGAGCGTCGTGCCGCGCGCGGGACACGCGACGCGGACGAAGCGTTCGACGCGGGGCTGCTTTTTTTTCAGTTGCTCCGCGAGATCGGTGAGCGCCTGGCGCTCGGCCCGGCGGCCGCGCGAGAGGTCGTCCGCGGTGCCGGGGCTTGGAGTGTTCGTGTCCGCCGCGTCGGCGTCTGCATCCGTCGGCGCATCGGGGAAATAGCGGGCAAGAACCTCCGGCGCGAGAGGATCAAATTCCGGGGAGCACACGCGCTGGCCGAGGCAGACGAGTTCGCCGACCAAGCCGCCGCGCGAGTGGCTCACGAGATGGAGCCGCGCGTTTGGGGGCAATTTTTCCAGCAATTGCAGCGCGTTCTGCACCGGGCTTTCGGTGAGCGTCCGGTGTTCGAGTGCGTAGATGTGTTCGCCGTAGAACGCGAACAGCTCGTCTTTCACCGCGCGTTGCGCCGGCTCCCACAGTTCGCCGAAGCTGCCGCTGCTGCTGGAGGCGGTGCCGTGAATGAAGATGAGCAGGGGCTTCTCGGTGGTTAGTTTCTTCGGCGAGACGGGCGTCAGTTCGAAGGTGTTGCCGGAGGACCAGCGGAAAAGGCCCGGGCCGGGGCGCAATTGTTTTTCGAGCAGGGCGGCCACGCCGAGCGCGGTCTGCTCGGGCAGGTCCACGTCGAGCACGCGCACGGCCCGCAGCAGCGCGCCACCAACACCGCGGCTGGCCCCGCCCGCCACCAGATTTACCGGGAATGGCTGAGGCTCGGATTCGCCCGCCGCTGCGGTGCCGGGCGCTGGCCCGGCGTCGCGCGACTTCGGCGTCGCCGTTTTTTCGCCGGGGAAATCGAGTTGAAATTGATGGAAGGAAGTCCAGAGCCGCAGCCCGCCCTCCAGTTCCAGTTCGAGCACATCGTCGTCGTCGATCTCCAGCACCACGCCCTGATCGCCCGCGCCGCGCGCCAGGTCGATTTGCACGGCGGCCTTCTGAGTGACCTTCACGCGTGGTTTACGACCCGGACTGATGAACTCACTCGAGTGGGTGTTTTCGGCGCGTACGCCGGGGATGCGAAGTGTTGTTGTCATGCCTGCTTTGTGGGTTGACCAAACCATGACGGCAGGGCGGAAACCGACTCAAGCTAAATGGGAATCTCCCGGCAGAAAGTGATCCGGTGGGGACGAAAACCGCGCCGCGCCACATCCGTCGGCGCTCGGTTTCGCGGAAGCCCCGAACGCGCCGGACCTGACGACTTGAAACAACGCATCGCCATTCTCAGGGACAGCGATCAGCAGGGCGTTGTTGAAGATCGCCGTGCAAACGTGCTGGCGGTGAACGGCCCATCGCACGCGTCTCGAGCAACCAGAATCTGGCCCCCAATTCCCGAAACGGATTTGGCAAAGGAATGGCGGCAAAGGAATGAAGATAAAAAGTCTCCGTGTCCCGATTCCTTTGCCGCCATTCTTTTGCCCAAAATTTCCCGGCCCCACCCCCGTGCGCCTGCCGGTGCTGAAGGCCACACTCCCGTTGCCCTCACTGAATCGTCGCGCCTTGGAGCTACCGTGGGCCGACCGGATTTCCTCGCAGCACTGTTTCCGCTTCCTCTTCTCCCGCTATTTTTTGCCCTCATTTTTCTGCCGCCCTGCTGTTTTTTTTCTGCGTGGGTGACGGCAGCGGCTGATTCTTGGGGACGGTGACCGGGACCGGGCCGGAGACGGCAGAAAAATAACGGGCAGAAAAATGGGCGGAAAATCGGTGGGCTGGATGGTGCTGTGAGTGGTTTCGTGATGGTGAGGTCCGACCGGAATGCCTCACACCGCCGCTCTCTCTCCCGCTTCCCGCCCTATTTTTCTGCCCCCCATTTTTCTGCCATCCTACTTCTTTTTCGGCGCGGGTGTTGGCGTCGGCTGAACCTTGGGGACGGTGATCAGTTGGACCTTGTTGGAGATCGCCGTGTAAAACGTGTTCGAGGCGAACGGCGCGGCGACAGTGGAGGTGGGACCGGTCGGGTTGTAGTTGATCGTCCCGTCCGGGTTGAAGTTGCCGTTGTTGAAAAAGTAGATGGGCTGGGAAATCGCGCCATAGATCGCGGCGTCGGCGGAACGAAGCGCGGCGAGCGAGCGGAGGCGGTCGGCTTCGACGGATTGCTGGCGGAGGTTTTCTTCCTGGATGGCTTTGCGCCGCTCCTCATCCAGCTTGGCCATTTCGATGGCGAGCTGCACCTCGCGTTCCTTGGCCTCCTTGGCGGCCTGCGCCACGGCGGCGGCGTAGGCAGCCTGCGCCTGCTTGGCGGCGGTGTTGAACTGGGCGGATTTGGCGTCGAGATCGCGCTGCTCTTGTTTGGCGGTGGCGAGGTCGATGCCGAGCGTGGCAAGAATGCCGTAATGCACCTCGTCAACGTCCAGCCGGAGCCGCGCGCCGGCGGCGTCCTTGAAGACCAGGTTGCGTCCGAAGTGGCTGGAGAACTCCTGATCTTTGGCGATGAACTGCCCAGTCTTGGAACGCAGTTCGGGGAAAATCACGCGCAGGTTTTTCTCTTCCTTCGTTCCCGTGATGATCGGCGCGGGCAGCGGGCTGGGCGGGGGCGGTGCGGCGACGACCGCGGTCGGCGGCGGGACCACCGCGCGGCGCTCGAGTTCCGTGCGGGCTTCGGTGAGCTGGGCGGTGGACTGAAGGAGCACGCCGGTCATGCGCTGCAATTTTTCCTCCATCTGCCGGGCGGTGTCCTCGGACGCGGCGAGCGCGGCCTTGAGCGCGGCGACCTCGCCGGTGCGGCTGGTGAGCTGGGCCTGCAGTTCGCGCTGCTGGCGGTGGACGCGCGAGAGCACGGTCACGCCGCCCAGCAACGTGGCGACGAGGATCGAGCAGACAATGAGAACGGCTTTCGTGGCATTCATGGCTTTCGGTGCGCGGCGCGCGGTATTGCGTTAATCGACGCGGCGAATCTACGTGGTGCCGCGCGGGCTGCCAAGAGCGGCGGTCGGGGGCGGGGAAAGTCATTAGTCATGAGTAATCGGGGTGCTCGTGGGTTTGCGGGGAACTTCAGCGGGCGGGGGAAGCGGAAAGTTCAAAGTTCAAAGTTCAAAGTTCAAAGTTCAAAGTTCAAAGCTCAAAGCTCAAGGAAAGGACCAAGGAACAAGATCCAAGGCGGGGTTGCGTGGATTGGCGAGGGGCACGGCTGGGTCGCAGACCAGCCGCAGCGGCGGGCGGTGCGGACGTGCTGCGACTGGTCGCAGGACGGCACAGCCGCGCTCCGGCGCGCGTACGCCCACCGCACTTCCGCGGGGCGGGGACAGCTTCTCCCCGCAATGCTGTGGTGGGAAGTAGTGGGGACAAGCTGTCCCCACCCCCCGCCACCGCTGGCGCGAGCGGGGGATGAGCCATGCGCATTCCACCTCGCGGGTTGGCGGCGGCGACAAGTCGCCTCGGGAAAGCGGTGACGAGTCACCGCACTCCAAAAAGGCGAACGGCCTTCCGGCCGCTTCGGCGAGGATCGGCGGGGCTGGTCCGAGTCATTTCACGACGCCCGACACGCGAACGCTGAAGCGGCGTGAACGCCGCGCGCCGGCGCGCGGGCGCTCTCGCGCTGGGGAGCGCACGCGGCCCGCGTGCGGGTTTGGGCGGCCCGCCCAAACCAGCGTTCCCCGGTCTGCCTTTTTCGCCAGGGGAAGATGGTGGGTGGGGGACGAGGTTTTCGGCGGGCCGCCGAAAACGGCACGCCAGCGGCGTGAACGCCGCGCGCAAGTCCCGCAGGGACGACCGAAAATAGCCCACCGTTTCAACGGTGGGTTATCGATGACCGACGGACCAAAGCCCCGTCAGGGCGAAAGAAGGCGTCGTTCGCGGCCCCCGTTTTCTTTCGTCCCTGGCGGGACTTGTTCCCTGCTCACGCGCTGCACCCAGCGATGAATCGCTGGGCTATTTTCGGCCGTCCCTGCGGGACTTCGGGGACAGGCGGTGAGATGCCGCCGGAACTCGCGGGCGGGGAAGCCTGCGGCACCTTGGCGCGACCGGACGTTGGAAGACTCTAACTTTTTTCGGCGAGAGGAGCGGCCGGTGCGGGAGGAGGTTAGAGTCTCCTTACGTCGTCTCCTACAGGCGCAAGCGCGGGCCGCGGTGGGGATCAGCGCTGCGCGGTCTGGAGGTTGCGGACGATGAGGAGGTGGCCGCTGCGTTCGGCGTTGCCGGCGCGGTCGGTGGCTTCGGCGCGGATTTCGGCGGGGCTGCCGGTGGGGAGGGTGATTTCCCAGTCGGCGACGCCGGCGTGTTGGGTGAGGATTTTGGCGCGCTGGCCGTTGACGGTGACGGTGGCGATTTCGCCGTTGTCGCAGGTGAGGCCGCGCACATGCCAGCGGCCGTCGGCGGCGCGGCGCGCGGATTGGATCGAGGTGGCGGGCGGGAGGTCGTCCACGGGGTCGAGGAGCTGCGGGAAGGCGACGGGGGTGACGCGGGCGGCGAGGACGTCTTTGCCGGTGAAGTTGGTGATGCTGCGGAAGTCGCCGCCGGTGTGGGCGGCGGGAAATTTCACGCTGAGGACTTTGGTTTGTTCGCCCGCGGCGGGGTAGTCGTGGAAGTAGTAGGCGACGGGATTTTCGAGCTTGGAGTTGCGCGGGCCGCCGCCGAGATCGACGACTTTGCGCTGCTGGCGGCGGATGCTGCCGTCCCAGGTGATGTCTTTGAAATGGCCGCTGACGCCGGCGCGCGGCGCGGTGCAGGTGAGTTGGATGAGCGGGTCGCGGCCGGAGTAGCAGTCGATGAGGCGGACGTGTTCGTAGGTGAAGTCGCCGTATTGGATGCTCTCGTCGTCGTGGCCGCGATTGATGGGCTCGGAGCTGACCTTGGTGAGGGTGAGGTTGCGATAGACGTGGGAGTCGTAGTCGGGGTGATAGACGCCATAGACGCCGTTGCTGACGGTGAGGCCGTCGAGGAGGAAGAACTGGAGATTCGGGCGGACGACGTAGTGGGTTTCCCAGGCGCGGAGGTTGCGGGCGATGTAGGGATGCTGGCGGTCGCCGTGGACGGAGCCGGGGACATCGTGGCCGAAGTTGAAGCTGTAGAGGCCCTCGCTGTGGGATTCGTTGTCCTCGAAGCGGAGGAAGGGAAGGTGGCGAACGTCGCGGATTTCGCGGGTGCCGTCGGGTTGGCGGACGCGCAGCTCGGGGTTGAAGTTGCTGTGTTTGCCTATCTCGAAACGGTAGCCGTATTCGTCATTTTCACAGGCGACGTTGCGGGTGAAAACATTGCGACCATTGGCCCACCAGAAACCCGCGCCGTCGTTCGCATCGAAGGGGAGGACTTGTTTGGGGAGGCGTTTTCCTTTGTAGGCCTGCACGGCGAGATTGCGGTCGAGGACGTTGTATTGCTCGGTGGCGTCCTCGAGGAAGTAGCCGTGGCCGACGGACTGGTAGCCGACGTTGTCGCGGATGACGAGGAAGTCGGTGCCGTGAATGGTGATCCAGCGGTTATGGGAATCCCAGATGCTCGCGCCGGTGACGCCGCTGCCGCGCATGGTGTCGCGCACGAGATGAAAGTGGATGGCGTATTTGCCGAGCACGCCTTCTTTGCCGAGATGGCTGAACTCGGCGTAGCTGATGCCGCCCGAGCTGTCGCGATGGAACATGGTGTGGCCGCGGATTCCGGCGGGATCGGCGGAGGTGATGACGACGTTGCGCGAGAGGTTGCCGACCTCGCTGCGGTAGTCGCCGGTGCCGAGGTGGTCGTAGTCGAGGGCGCGGTCGAGGGTGAGTTTCGCGCCGTCGATGGCGGTGATGCGGCGTTCCTCGGTGTGGACGTTGCGGGGTTTTTTCACGGATTGGCGGAAGGAATTGCCGGAGCCGTAGTCTTCCTTCGAGACCGTGACGATGACCAGGTCGCCGACGCGCCAGCCGGTGACGGCTTCGGCGAGGGTGACGGTGGTGGCGCCGGTCGGGGCGTTCGCGCCGAGTTTCACCCACGCGCGGCTGAGCGGCGCGCCGTGCGTGTCCCAGCGGCCGCCGCACGCGATGATGGCGGGGAGGGTTTCGACGTTCATGCCTTCGAAATGTTTGAGGCGGATGGTGGCGGTGAAGGCGGCGGGGATGGGATTATCCGGCGTGCCGATTTCGAGTGCGGCGAGCATCTGGCCGGTGGGGGCGGTGGCGGACGGCGTGGCGTCGTGGCAGTTGAAGCCGTCTTCGGTGGTGGTGTCGCCGGGTTCAATCTTGATGAGGCCGGTGTCGAGGCGCGTGGATTTGTCGCGGGCGAAGGTGAGCTTGCCGGCGACGTGGATCATGCGGATGGCGGCGTCGGAGTGGGCGTCGTAGATGACGGAGTGGCCGGTGCGAATCTGGACGCGGTCGCCGGCGCGCGGGGCGCGGGCATTGGCCCAGGTGGTGACGTCGGTCCACTTGCCGTCACGCGCGGAGACGGCGTCGAATTTCAGCGGCTCGGCGGGCGCGGCGGCAACGACGAGGTGCAACGAGAAGGCGAGGGCGAGCAGGGTGAGGGCGAGGGTTTTCATGAGCGGAGAGAGTGAAGCGGGCGACGCGGGCATGACAGGCAAGGCTGTCGCGGTGGGTTGGATCATGTGGCGAGTGGAACGGGTGGAGCGCAGTTGGTCAAGGATTTGAGGGGGAACGGTGGGCGCACGGCAGTTATGCCGCTTCAGCGGCCGAGGTTTCAAGTGGGTGCGAAGGGTGGATTGGCGTGAACGCTGCGCTCCGGTTCCGGGCCGAGATCGCATCACTCCACTTCGAGCTTCCACGGACCGAGCAATTGCAGTTCGTCCATGAGAAATTCCCGCGCGCCGTCGGCGGAAAACTCCAGCGCCAGCAAATCCACTTCCGCCAGCGGCCCCTTGCCAAACCGGCCGAATGCCAAGTCCACCTTCTGCCAGCGGTCCGACAGCGTCACCTCGCGGTCGTAGGCCATCACGACCTCCAGCGGCCCGCCCGCGTTGGCGAACAGCGTGAAGCGCACCCGCCCGGCCCCGCTCCGCGTACGCATCCACAGGCGCAAGCCCGTCGCAGACCGCTCGACGATCTGCCACCCGCGCACGCGCGTAGTCGCGACGCCGACGCTTTGCCCCGCGCCCGGCACCGTCACGCGGAGCGACGCCTTTCCCTGTTTGGCCAGCGGATCAATCTCGAGCGGCCCCACACCCGACGAAGCGCCAAACGAGCGCCAACTCATCAATCCGTCCTCAAACCCTTCGAGGTACGGCCAGAAAATCCGGCTCGGTTCCTCGAGGCCCGCCGCGCGCGGAACACAGGTGCGCATCGCGGACAGCCGCGCGCCCGCGCCGACGCCATCGCCGACGCGGAGAAAGAAAATCATTGGAATGTCCACGCTCTCGACCGGCACGCTCGCCTCCCAGCGACCGGCGCGAAAGGACATCGGGTAAGGCCGCCAATCCCGCGCGGGCCAGTGCCCCGCAGTGTCGGCGCTCGCGAAGAGCGTCACGTTGCCGGAACCAGCCGCCGCGCCGGAATTCCAATACACCTTGAGGCGGCCGGCGATGGCATCGGTTTCGATCAACTCGAAGCCCGCCGTGCTGCCCACCTTGCCACCCGCCACCGCGGGATATTGGTACGTCCCGGCCAGCCAGTGATCGGCCCGCGGTTTCGGAGTTTGCGCGCTGAGAGTGACTGGGAGATTCCGGGGGAGAACACCCAGCAGTACGACGACAGCCAGCCACCGCAGCCGCCGGCAGCCTGTCGTCTTCATGCAAAACCCGGCTGGTCGGGAACTCCGGCGGTTACTTGTCGGACTTGCCGGATTTGGGCGCGGCCCCCTTCTTGCCCCCAGCGCTGAGGAGGGTGCCCGTGAGCACGCCGACGCCAAAGAAGGCGAAGTACATGATCGCCGCCGGCTGGCTGACACCCTTGAGCAGGGGCGGCAGGGTGAAGCTGACTTCCTGCTTGTTGTTCATGCCCATGAGCACGAGCAGCAACAGCATCAACATGGCGAAAATGGTTTTCAGGAGGACTTTGGCATTCATAAAAAATTAACGAGCGCGGACAGTAGGAGTCCCGCCGCGCAGCGTCAATCTGTTGCTGGAAAAACGGCGGGAACAAACGACCACAGGGCCGCTGCGGAATCATCCGGTCCGGGCAATGGGGGGGGCGAGAGCGCAAAGCCCACCGCAGGTCTATAGCCGCCGAACGAAAGCTCGGGGGTTTCGCACGTTGGCTCGCACAGCGTTCCGGCCAACACGAAAATCAACCTCAATTTCCGAAACTGATCTGGCAAAGGAATGGAGGCAAAGGAATGAAGACAAAAAGATTCCCCGTCCCCATTCCTTTGCCTCCATTCCTTTGCCCAGAATTCCCCTGCCCTCCTCGGTGGGTACGATGGCCCCATCCTGCTTCGTTGCGGTGCCCGGACTTCCCTCACGTCGGCGGTTGCATTTTCACATGGTCTGCGGAGGGCGCGGGCGGTTCACGTTGAATGAGTAGTTACGGCTAATTCTTGCCGCCTTCGAGCTTCGCCAGATACGCGGCCAGCTTCTGCCAGCGCTGATCCCATTCGGCCCATGCCGCCGCCCAATTTTCTCCCGAATACTTGCCGCGACTGGCGGGCAGCAGTTCGAGATAGAGCCGCGCTTCTTTGGGAAAATTCCGGCGGTCATTCCAATCCATCAAAGCCTCCAACAGCGCGAGGCGGTTGTCGGGAAAATCCGGACTGAGTTCGCACGCGCGGGCGAGGTGCTGCCGGGCGCGGCTGCGGCTGCCGATGCTGGTGGGCCAGCCCGGCGCCTGTTGGTAAAGCTGGCCAAGATAGCGGTCCGGGCCGCCGTACTCGACGGCCGGATCGAGCGCAATAGCACGCTTGAATTCGCTCTCCATTTCCCCGACCAGACGCAGTGCGCCCAAGGTCTTGGTGCGCGCCAACTGGCCGAGATTCAGCCCCAGAAACAAGTGCGCCGCAGCCGACGCCGCGTCGCGCTCAATGACCTGGCGGCAGACATTGATCCCCTCGACGGCCAGGGCGGCGCGCTCGGTGTCATTGGTCGCGAATTCGGCGCGGTCAAAACAGGCCTTTCCCAGTCGCACGCCCGCCGCCGGGTCGCCGGGCTGCTGCGCATGGCGTTCGCGCGCCTCGAGGTAAAGGCGCTGTGCCCGCTTGACGAACCGCTCCGGGCCGGCCGGCGATTCGGCGGCAAAAAGATTCCCCGCGGCGATGAACCCGAGCGCCGCCACCAGCCAGATCAAGCGGCGGAGAAAGCGCGACCTCGCCCGCGCGCCAGCACCCGTGCGGACGGTCGCAAATCGTGTCGGCGCGGCGGGGACGCTGGCCTGGACGGTAATTTTGGAAATTGGCATTGCCACGACCCGCACCGTACCTATATTGCGCCGATGCGACACACTCGCAATTTCATGGGGTCCGTGATCCTCAGTCTGCTGGCGGGCGGAATGCTTGTCGGCTGCTCGGGTATCAACGGCACCGGCAGCGTTTCCCCGCTGATGTTCCTGCTGCCTGGCTTCATAAAAGCCACCCCGCCGCCCGCTGCGCCGCAGCCGCAAGCGCCTGTGGTGGAGACCACCGGACAGTTGGCTTAGAGACATTTTCCTTTAGCTATTACCTATGCGTTTTCCACTCGCGCTCACGGTCAAGATCGCCCGGCACATCGTCAAGCACAAGCTGGCCAAGACCCCCAAGTTCGCCATGGTTTTGCAGCTCGAACCGCTGCACACCTGCAATCTCACCTGCACCGGTTGCGGACGCATCCGTGAGTACTCGACGAATCTCAAGGACATGGTGCCGCTCGAACAATGCCTCGCAGCCGCGCAGGATTGCGACGCCCCGATGGTGTCGGTCTGCGGCGGTGAGCCGCTGATTTATCCGAAAATCGAGGAACTCGTCGCCGGCCTGCGCGCCCAGGGTCGCATCATCTACATCTGCACCAACGGCGTCTTCATGCGGAAGAAAATGCGGGACTACATGGCCGCGAACTTTTCGCCTGCGATGGAACCGCAGCTCCAGAAGCTCGTCGCCGAAAACCTCGTCACCGAGAAGGAATCCAACCAGATTCGCAACGCCGACGAGGCCGCCCGCAAGAAGGTCACCATCTCCCCAAGCAAGTGGCATTATTGGAATGTCCATGTCGATGGCTTGGAACACACGCACGACCTCATCGTCGAGCGCGAGGGTGTCTTCAAGGAATGTGTCGCCGCCATCAAGATGGCCAAGATTCTCGGTTACCAATGCGCGACCAACACCACCGTCTATCGCGAGACAGACGTGCAGGAGATCGAGGACATGTTCAAGTATCTCTCCTCGCTCGACGTGGACGGTCACACCATTTCCCCTGGCTATGACTACGACGCCGCCAAGAAAGACATGGTCAAGCGCCTCGGTCGCGACCCGAAAGAGTTCTTCCTCACCCGCGACATGACGCGGGCCAAGTTCGCCAAGATCGAGCAATGGGGCAAAGCGTTCACCATTTTCGGCACGCCGGTCTATCAGGAATTCCTCGCCGGCAAACGCGAGCTGACCTGCACCGCGTGGGCCATCCCGACTTACAATGTGAAAGGCTGGAAAGCCCCGTGCTATCTCATGACCGATGGCCATTACCCGACCTACGGGGAAATGCTCGGCAAAGTGAACTGGGAGAAATACGGCGTGGTCAACGGCGTCGCCCGCGATCCCCGCTGCGAGCACTGCATGGTCCACTGCGGCTACGATCCGAGCGGCGCGCTGAGCAACAAGCCCCGCGACACCTGGATCAACATGCGCTATAACTTCGGCGCGAAACCGAAGGCCTACCCCGCGAGCATCGAACTGGAAAAACGCGCCTTCAACGGAGTGACCATCGGCAAAGGCCACCTCGCCCAGGCCAAAGCCGCCATCAATCCCGCCGCCAACGCCCGCGGCGCCTTCTCGCGGAAGGAAGTGGAAGACCACACCCATGCGCCCGCCCCCGCCGCAACGGGCGGAGCCTGCGGCACCGGTGACACGTCGCAGCGCGATGACTTGCTCGCGAAGATCAAGGCGAACGGCACGGTGACGACCAAGGCGGAATGAGCACGCTTCTCGAAATCGAACAGGCGATTGAGAAACTCCCGGCGCCCGAGCAGTCCACGCTCGCTTCGTGGCTGGCCGGTCGCGAGGCACGGAGTTGGGATGCGCAGATGGACCGCGATGCCGAGGTTGGGAAGCTCGACTTCCTGTTCCGCGAAGCCGAAACGGAGCGCCGCGAAGGACATTTGACCGACTGGCCCAAATGAAGTCACGGGCCACCCGGCGCTGCTGGCAGGCCTTCTAGGAACTGCCCGTCAGCGTCCAGTCGCTCGCCCGAAAGAATTACCATCTATGGCTGAAAGACCATCAACACCCATCGCTCCATTTCAAGAAACTCAAGGGTGGAGCCAACCGGTTCTCCGTCAGAATCGGCGATCAGTACCGGGCCATCGGACACTTGGCCGGTGACACCGTGGAATGGGTTTGGATCGGCACGCACGAAAATTACAACAAACTGATCGGCTGACTGCGGTCATCTTCTCAACCAATGCCCATTAACCCCACAGGTCCGACGGGTGGTGCTTATCGAAGTGAAGTTCGAGAAAGCCTCATTCGTAATCTGAAAGAGAAGGTCGAAGGCGGCGGATACAAGAAGTATCTCCATAGCATGACCCTTCACAAGTTGCGGGCATTTAGGGACGCAACCATCCGCTTCCGTTTCCCCGTTACTGCGTTGATCGGCCCCAACGGTGGCGGAAAATCAACCGTTCTGGGCGCGTCCGCGCTCATCTATCGGGAATGCACTCCGAGCTCTTTTTTTGCCGTCAGTTCAGTCGATCAAGAGGCGATGAAGGATGTGCGGGTTGCCTATCGCCTGATTGACCGGGAGAAAAAGCGGGAGGGAGAAATCGAGAGAAGTGTTACGCACCCCAAGAGTCGATGGAATCGTGAGGCACTTCAACGGAAGATTCTTTTCTTCGGAGTCAAGCGCGCTCTGCCGGCCGGCGAACGATCTGAGTTTACCAAGTTTCGGCTTTATCCAGACAAACTAACTGAGGAAGACTATGCGGTCCTTGATTCGGCGGTGATTGAGCACGCGTCTCGAATTCTTGGTGTCGACCTGAGCCGTTATTCCAAGGCCGCTTCCAAAAAGCCGATGATCGGCTTCGCCGGGCCAATGAGGCACTCGCAGTTTCATTTTGGCGCCGGCATTTCCGTCATCATCGAACTGGTTGCCCATCTTGAACAGCTTTCCCCCGAGGACCAGGCGCTCGTCCTAATTGAAGAGATCGAAACCACTCTTCACCCTTTCGCGGTCCGAAAGCTGGTCGAATATCTGGTGGGGGTCGCTGACCGGAAACGGTGCCAGATTATTTTCACCACCCATTCCGAATACGCACTCGATCCATTGCCCCGGGAGGCAATTTGGGCGGCTCGTGGCGGGGAACTGGTCAATGGGCGGCTGCGTGTCCAAGACGTCCTGGCGATTCGTGGTGAATCTGACACCAAGCTGGTAATCTATGCCGAGGATTCGACAGCTATCGCTTGGATTCAAGGGATGATGCGTTTTTCGGGAATGACCGATGAAATGTCACTGGTGGAGTTCTACCCCATCGGCAGCCACAGTGCGGTCGTTCAGCACACCGAAGCTCACAATCAAAATCCGTCGAAGCGGTTCCCGGCCATTGGTTTTGTTGACGGAGACACTCCCACGGATGTCTCCCTGCCAGACAAAGTATTCCGGCTGCCCGGCAGCCTGATGCCCGAAGAAGTGATTTTGGACGCCGTCCGTGAAGGATACCCCGCAAATCTGGGTGTTCTTACCGTTGCGCTAAACCGCCGTCCAGACGAACAGGAGCTGGTCAGGCGAGTTATCGAATCAGAGGCTATGGGAACCTCGGATATGCACTTGGTGTTCAGCAAGATTGGACAGCGTCTAGGTTTCGTGCCAGAAGAGACTGTTCGTCTGGCGATGATTTCAGCGTATTGCCATACAAAACAGCCAGAAGCCCGACAACTGTCAGCCACCATCAACTCTCACCTTGTCCAGAATGGCAATGGAACGATCCATTGAATCGAATCGGAAAAACTAGACTTAACATGAGCGCACTCTTCCTCTCCCCCCCCTCCTTCGACGGCTTTGACGGCGGCGCCGGCGCGCGCTACCAGGCGCGGCGCGAAGTCACCAGCTATTGGTATCCCACCTGGCTCGCCCAGCCCGCCGCCTTGGTGCCCGGCTCGAAGCTGCTCGACTGCCCGCCGCACGGCGTGGACGTGAAGCAATGCCTCGACATCGCCAAGGGCTTTGACCACGTCATCATCAACACCTCCACGCCGTCGCTGAAGAATGACTGCAAAGTCGCCGAAGCCATCAAGCAGCAGCGGCCCGCGACCAAGATCGGCTTCGTCGGCGCGCACACCATGGTGCTGCCCACCGAGACTCTCAAAGCCTCGATCGCCATCGACTGGGTCGGGCGCAAGGAGTTCGATTTCACCTGCAAGGAAGTCGCCGAAGGCCGCCCGCTCGAAACCGTCGCCGGACTCTCCTTCAAGGACAAAGACGGCAAGATCAAACACAACCCCGAGCGCGAGATGATCCAGAACATGGACTCACTCCCATGGGTGGCTGACGTGTACAAGCGCGACCTCGAAATCGAGAAATACTTCATCGGCTACTTGATGCACCCCTACATCAGCATGTACACCGGCCGCGGGTGCCCGGCCCAATGCACCTTCTGCCTCTGGCCCCAGACCATCGGTGGTCATAAGTACCGCGTCCGGTCCCCGCAAAATGTCGCCGACGAGATGGCCTACATGAAGAAACTCTTCCCGCAGGTGCGCGAATTCTTCTTCGATGACGACACCTTCACCGCCAACCTCCCGCGCGCCCGTGAGATCGCCAAAAAACTGTCCAACCTCGGACTCACTTGGTCCTGCAACAGCCGTGCGAACCTGGATGCCGACACCATCAAACAGTTCAAAGACTCCGGCCTCCGTCTCTTCCTCGTCGGCTATGAGAGCGGCAACGATGAAACACTCACCCGCATCAAAAAAGGCGTCACCACCGACGAGATGCGCAAGTTCACCAAGTCCTGTCACCAGGCGGGAGTCATCATCCACGGCACCTTTATTCTAGGTCTCCCCGTCGAGACTAAAGAGACCATCGAACAGACCATCCGCTTTGCCCAGGAGCTGGATGTCTTCAGTCTTCAAGTCTCCCTCGCCGCGCCCTACCCCGGCACCGAGCTCTACGACCAGGCCAAGCTCAACGGCTGGTTCACCAAGAAAGACAAAACCGACCTCGTCGAAGGCGACGGCTTCCAGCAGTCCACCCTCGCCTATCCCGAGGCGACCAAGGACGAAATCTTCGAGGCCGTGGACCGTTTCTACCGCAGCTACTACCTGCGCCCGAAACCCATCCTCCGCATCATCAAGACGATGCTCGAAGACAAGGACGTCTTCGTCCGCCGCTGCCGCGAAGGCTACGAATTCTTCAAGAGCCTGAACCAACGCAAAGTCGATCTGGCCGCCTCGAAGTCCGCCGCCGCCATCGCGACCGCGTAACCAGTTTCGCCCCAACCTCCGCGCCCCTTCTTCTCCACCCCGGGTCGAGAAGAAGGGGGGCACACGCGCCCGCGCGTGTCGCTCGCTTCGCTTTCGCATCGCGCTTCGGTGGACGGCGCGCCGACAGGAAAATAGCAGTCACATTCGTCCCGCACCGGTTTACCGCGAGGACGTGGAAACCAACACCCGGCGGGATGAGCGATCCCCATTCGGTTGCAGGGTTCCGATTTACCTCCCCTCCTCCCCCTCCCCATTTTTCTGCCCCCCATTTTTCTGCCATCGTCCCCCCCGGAAAACAAAACGGCCCGCTCCTGCGAGCGGGCCGTGATCAAACACGTTTGGTGCGACCGGACTACTTCTTCTCGTCCTTCTTCACCTCAGCCTTTTTCGGCTCTTCCTTCTTCGCGTCCGGTTTCTTGGGCTCTTCTTTTTTCGGCTCGTCCTTTTTGGCGTCCGGCTTCTTCGGTTCCTCTTTTTTCACCTCGGGCTTTTTCGGCTCTTCCTTCTTGGCCTCGGGCTTCTTGGGCTCTTCTTTTTTCGGCTCGGCGGGCTTGATGATCGTCGCCAGATCCCAGCCGCGGTTGATGTCCGTCTTGGCCAATCCCGCCTTCAGTTTCTTCGCGCCGTCGTCCGTGACCTTGGTCTGCCAGAGGTAGAGGTTCCGCAGGTTTTTGAAGCCTTTCAGATTGTCGATCGCGGCGTCCGTGACCTTGGTGTTGTAGAGGTTCAGATAGACCAGGTTTTCGAGGCCGGTGAGTTGCGCGACGCCCGCGTC
>BJHT01000123.1 GCA_014193395.1 Verrucomicrobiota bacterium | reverse complement strand
GACACGGATGGACACGGATGGGAGGCGGGGTCGGGCGAGATTTTTGTCGGGTGGGCCGTGCAGCAGTTTGGAGTGCGGTGACTTGTCACCGCTTTGGCGTAGGCGACTTGTCGCCATCGAACTGCGACGCGGATGCGATCACGAGCGCGTGCCTGGGTGGGCGCGAGCGGTGAGCCTCTCCTTCGCGAGAGCACGCGCCCTGTCCTGCGACGGCGACAAGTCGCCTCGGGAAAGCGGTGACAAGTCACCGCACTCCATAACGACTCCGTCGCCCGCCGTCGTTTTGTCGCGCTGTGTTTTTCCGGATTCATCGAGGTTCAACTGCTGCGGACAGTTTGATACAGGCTTTGGTAGAGGGGGATGATTTTTTCCGGGGCGAAGGCGGTGGCGCGGGCGCGGGCGCGCTGGCCGATGGCGTGGCGGGCGGCGGGGTCGCGTTGCCACTCGGCGAGGACGGATGCCATTGCGCCGGGGGATTCGGCGTCCACGGTGGTGCCGCCGTCGCCGATGATCCAGCGGGTGACGGGGAATTGGTGCGCGACGACGGGCAGTCCGCTGGCGAGGGCTTCGAGGAAAACGATGCCGAACGGCTCGCGCAGCGCGGCGTGCCCGAAGGCGTCGGCGCAGGCGTAGAGGCGCGGCATTTCGTCGGCGGGAAAATTGGGCGCGAAGGTGACGCGTGCGCCGAGCGCGGCGCGCGCGCGGGTCTCGAAGGTGGCGAGGTCGGCGGGTGAGGCTTGGCCGGCGAGGAGGAGGTGGACGTTCGCCGCGGCGGGGAGATCGGCGGTTTCGCTGACGATCCAGTCGAGGCGTTTGTTGCTCGAGGGCGAGAAGTCGCCGACGGCGAGGACGACGAAGGCGTCGGCGGGGAGGCGGTTCGGGAACATCGCGGCGCGGCCGGCGGCGCGATCAGCGGCGGGCTGGAAGCGGGTGGGATCAACGAGGTGCGGGATGACATGCCAGCCGCGGGTGTTGTGGCCGGCGGCGTGGGCTTGTTCGAGATAGTAGGGAGCGAGGACTTGGACGTGGTCGAATTTGCTGCACCACGGCGGGCCGAGGAGGAGGCCGTCTTTGTAGATGACGCGCGCGCCGTGGGTGGCGGTGGTGCGTTGGAGAATCCATGCGAGCGCGGGGTCGGCGGCGTGGATGATGTCGTGAGGGTTCTCGCGGAGCCAGCGGATGAGGCTGCGGGCGAAGGTGCGTTGTTCGAGGAGATAGCGGTGGTGCCACGAGAGCCAGGCGCGGGTGATGGGGGTTTCGCGCGGGAGGTTTTTGAGGCGAAAGAACGGGCACGCGACGCGGACGTCGGGGCCCCCGCCGAGGAGGGTGACGGTGGTGCCAGCGTGGTGGAGGGCGTGGGCGACGGTGGCGGCCCAGGTTTCGTTGCCGCGCCGGATGTGGCCGAGGCCGGAGCAGGCGATGGCGACGCGGGGGGTCATTTTGGGGGAAGGGAAAGGAACCACGAAAGACACGAAAGACACGAAAAGGGGAGGCGGGGATGCTCGGCGCGGGAATGTCGCGAAATCGGAATCTTGCACCGGGAACTACTTCTGCGCCGGGCAGCCGTTGACGGGCAAAGGCGGATGGGGCGGTGGGCGCGGGAACGTGGCGTGGCAAACGTGAATTTGAAACGCAAACCCCGAAACCGATTTGGCAAAGGAATGGAGGCAAAGGAATGGGGACAGGGAGACTTTTTGTCTTCATTCCTTTGCCTCCATTCCTTTGCCAAATATTCCCGTGCTCCACTCCCGTCGGCGCATCGGCTTCGTGACGCTTGCTGCAAACTTATCTTCCGCCGTTCACCGAGTTCGTTGGCTTCATGGTGCGGTGTCGCGGCACCGGGGTGCTCCACACGTTTGCGCCTGCGGCAGGTCGGCTGCTGGGCGTGCGGCGTCCGCCTCCTCACGTCGGCGGCTACGCTGGCGGGCCGCCCGCGCTCCTGGGGTGGGGGCGTGGGTTTCATGCGGCGGGCGGCGTGTAGCGGGCGAAGAGGGTTTCGATCCAGCCGCGCCAGGCACCGAGTTTGAGGGGCTGGTGTTGCCAGGATTGGCGGAAGTAGGCGTGGGCGCGGTCGGGAGCGCCGTCGTGCTGGGCGCGGCGGCCGAGCTGCCAGAGCCAGTGGGCGAGGGCGCGGCGGTAGCGGCGGCGGCTCGCGGGGTCGGTGGCGGCGCTGAGATTGTCGTGGAGGATTTGGAGGTATTGCTCGCGGGCGGAGATGCTGAAGTGGGCGTGGCGGTTCTGGCCGTGCATCCGCGCGCGGTAGGTGGGCTGCGCGACGGGGACGAACTCGTGGCGTTGCGCGAGGCGGAGGGCGAGGTCGAAGTCTTCGCCGTAGCGGATGGTTTCGCGGAAGCCGTCGAGGGCGAGCAGCGCGGCGCGGGGAATCAGGGCGGTGAAGATACTGCCCTGATAGCGCACTGCGATGTCGTCGAGGAGGCTGCCGCCGTGGGTCGCGAGCGTGGCGGTGAACGCGGGCGCAGCGGTGAGGTCGGGACCGTGGACGGTCTGAATGCCGAAGGGGATTTTACCGGGCGCACTTTGCGCGGCGGCGAGGAGGGCGTCGAGGGCGTCGGGCGGGAGGGTGTCGTCGGCGTCGAGGAATTGAATCCATTCGTCGCGGGCGGCGCGCCAGCCGGTGTTGCGCGCGGCGGAGGGACCGGCGTTGGGTTGGCGGAGGAGGCGGAGGCGCGGCTCGCGGATTTGCTCGACGACGGCGGCGGTGCGGTCGGTGGAGCCGTCATCGACAACGAGGATTTCGGCGACGCACGCGCCTTGGTCGGCGGCGCTGGCGATGGCTTCGGCGATGAATTTTTCGTGGTTAAACGCGGGGATGACGACGCTCACGAGGGCGGTGGCGACGCTGCCGGGGGCAGGGGCGGAGGCTGGCGGGACGGGGCTGGATTGGGGGACGGCGTTCATCCGCGGGTTGGGAGTGAGAGCGGCCGGCCCCACCAGCGGGTCATGACTTCGCGGAGTTTTTCGGCGTTGCGCCCGAGGATGAGGTTTACGTCTTTGCCGTCTTGGAGGAGGTCGTAGGCCCACGCGGGGGCGATGGGGAGGAGGCGGTGTTCGTGAAATTCCCAGCCGGTGAGACCGAGTTCGGCGAGGCGCGTGACGAGGGCGGTGCCGGAGGAACCGGCGGCGCGCAGGGCTTCGGGAAAGACCTCGACCATGAGCAGCGCGTCGGGGTGGCGGTCGAGGGTGCGGGTCATGCCGGCGAGGACGCTCATTTCAAAACCTTGGACATCGATTTTGATCAGGCGGATCGCACCGGCGGGGAGGTCGGCGAGGGTGTCGTCGAGGCGGACGATGGGGACTTCGACGGTGGTGGGTGCGGGGCTGTTGGTGGTGGCGTCGCGCGCGGGGGCGGTGGTGACGCGGTGGTCGCCGAAGTTGGTGGGATGCAGCGCGAGGCGGCAGGTGCCGGGGGCCGCGCCGACGGCTTGGCGGTGCGTGGTGACCTGGGGTGAGGGACCGTTGGTGCGGAGATTTTCGGTGAGGAGATCGAAGTTGTGCGGCTCGGGTTCGAAGGCGATGACGCGTCCGCGGGGGCCGACGCAGTCGCGGAGGGCGAGGGTGTGGAGGCCGAGGTTCGCGCCGACGTCGATGCAGGTTGCGCCGGAGAGTTCCATGGCATTAAAGAGGCGCTGGACGTGGGCTTCGTATTCGCCGGTGGTGTAGAGGAGGTAGCCGATGATGTCGTCGCGCAGATCGACGCGCAGGGTCCACGGGCCGACGCGGGCCCGCACGGCGGGGTGGAAGCGCTTGAGCAGCGGCAGGAGGAGCCGGCGTTGGCAGACCCGCTGGAGGCGCGCGAAGGGCATATTCACGGTTCATCGGTCCGCCGGGGGGCGAACCTGAGCGGAGTTTGGGCGCGGGCGAGAGGATGGGCTACAGAAAACCACTGTGACCCGGAGGACACAGAGGGGGAGCTGGCGCGATGGATTGGGCCGATTCCGTCGGTTCAGTGTGCAGCGACCGATTCCTGCGCTCGGCAGGGCACCATCCCATAGTGCGGACGATCTGAGCGGGCTGGAAGCCCGCGCTCCAACCGCCTGGCTACCGCTCACCGCGCCTTCAGATTCACCTGTTTCGGGAGATACTCGGAAGGGATGGGGCGGAGTTTGGCCAGCGGGGGGATGCGGTTCACATGGTAGGTGGGAACTCCGGCGTTAAGGAGGGTTTCGCGCCAGTGCTCAGGGTCCAGGCGGTAGAGTGCCAGGCCGAGGGCTTCGTTGAGGAAGACATCCGCGCGGTTGTCCTTTTGCACGGTGACGAGCACCTGTTCGAGCGTGGGGACGGCTTCCTTGACGCCCCACTGGCCCAGCAGTTGGGCCGCCCCCTTCATAAAGTCAGTGGGCGGGTCCTTGGGGAACCACTGGAAGGCCAGCGGGTCATTCTCTCGTACCCGCTTGGCTTGCAACTCCATGCCCGCTAGGAATTCCTCGTGGAGAGGGATGGTGGAGGCGAGCATCTCTTGCAGGGATTTCGCACCAATCTGTGGCCCAGCCACTTCAAACGCCGGCAAAATTGTTGATACCCCATCCCTCGGTGATTTCTTGAACATCTCCTGCATATGGGTCTTCCAGATTTCCCCTTCCAATCCCTGATACTTGACCAATGTTGCCTCGACGGTCAGCGCCAGATAGCCAAGTGACTTGTGGGTGGCAAGCGTTTGGATGAGATGCGAGACGGCGTCCGGATCGCCCGCTTGTGCCAGAGCCAACGCTAACCCCCAGCTTTGAGGTTTTAGTTGGTATTGTTGGCGTAAAAGTGCAGCCACGTCGGAGTCATTCCACGTCCCAAGCGTAAGCAGAAGTGTCGTTGGAGGTGGACCAAGCTTCGGGAATACGGCGACAGTTCCGGGAATCGCTGCAACTTCTCGACCTTTGGCCAGGGTTAGCGCCGCATGTCGTGTGAGTAGGTCTGTGGTGGGTGAATTGAGTACTGCGAGCAGATACTCTTTCCCGGACGGCTGGTCATAGCGGTAGAGCAGCGTCGCCGCGGTGAGCTTCATCTGCGGATCGGTCCCGTGTTTCAGTATGTGCTCCAGTGCCTCCAGTATCCGGGGCGGAAATGGCTCGGTGGCAGACTTGGTAATGTGTTCCATCGCCATTTCCATACTTTTATGGGCATTGATTAGAATCCATGCAATTTCTCCGGTTTCGTCCGCTTGTCGGGATTCTTCGGGGTTGGTAAAAAAGGCCGTCCCTTTGAAGGCCGCCTCCACTTCCGCTTTCAGCCTTGCCTTGAGCCGGGCGAGTTCGGTTGGGTCCGTAGGGATCGGGCCGATGCCGGGTATGTTGGTCACAGTGGGCTTGGCTACTGGCGGAGCCTGAACGTGAGTCGGCGCGGGAGGCGTTGGCGCAGAAACGGGTACACGCTGCTGCCAGGCAGGACTTAGGAGCCACACGATCAGCCCCACGCCACCGAGTAATAAGCTGATGTGTCGTCGGTTCATTCTGGTTGGTATCGCGAAGCGTCTGCCCCGGTCCCTACAGAGTCAAGGACCGGGCGGGAATTTCCCGATACACTTACCGCGCCTTCAGGTTCACCTGCTTAGGAAGATACTCGGACGGTATGGGTCGGAGCTTGGCGAGCGGGGGGATGCGGTCCACATGATAGGTGGGGACGCCGGCATTGAGCAGGGTGTCGCGCCAATGCGCGGGGTCGAGGCGGTAGAGTGCCAGGCCGAGGGCTTCGTTGAGGAAGACATTCACGCGGTTGTCCTTTTGCGTGGTGACGAGCACCTGTTCAAGCGTGGGGACGGCCTCCTTGACACCCCACTGGCCGAGCAGTTGGGCCGCCCCTTTCATAAAGTCAGTGGGCGTGTCCTTGGGGAACCACTGGAAGGCCAGCGGGTCTTTTTCGCGCACTCGCTTGGCTTGTAGCTCCATGCCTGCCAGATACTCCTCGTGGAGAGGGATGGTGCTGGCCAGCATCTCTTGCAGACATTTCGCACCCACTTGCGGTCCGGCGGCTGCAAACGCTGGTAACATTGTTGATACCCCATCGCGCGGGGATTTCTTGAAAAACTCCCGCATGTGAGCCTCCCAAGTGTTTGGTTCCAAAGCGTGTTCTCTAACCAACGTTCCTTCGACTGTAAAAGATAGATAGCCGAGTGATCGCTTGGTGGCTAGGACTTCGGTCAACTGCTTGATGGCGTCTTGGCTGCCGCCTTGCGCCAACGCCAGCGCATAGTCCCAATTCTTAGGAGTGAGTTGGTATTGCTGGCGCAACATCGCGTTTAAGGCAGGATCGTTCCACACGCCAAGTGCTATAAAAAGTTGACTCGAAGGCGACCCAAGCTTGGGGAATGCGGCGACAATACCGGTAATCGCCTCAACTTCCCGGTTTCTGGCCAAGGTTAGCACCACATGTCGCGTGAGCAGGTCCGTGGTGGGCGAATTGAGTACTGCGAGCAGATACTCTTTCCCCGACGGCTGATCATAGCGGTAGAGCAGCGTGGCGGCGGTGAGCTTCATCTGCGGGTCGGTGCCGTGCTTGAGGATGTGCTCCAGTGCCTCCAGTGTTCGCGGGGAATAAGGCTCCACCGCGTCTTCGTGAATGTGCCCCAGTGCCATACTTAGGCTCTTGCGCTGTTCAATGAAAATCCACGCCATTTCTCCACTGTCCTGGGCTCGAATCTGATCCTGCCGGTTGGAGAACACCCCGACCCCGCGTAGCGCCGTCAGTAACTCGCGCTTGGACTTGGCCTTGAACTTCTCGATTTCCTGCGGGTCGGTCGGAACCGCTCCGATGCCGGGAATGTTGGTGACGGCGAGGTTTGGGGTGGCTGGTGCCTGAACCTGAGTTGGCGGTGGTGGCGGTGGTGGAACAACTGGCACGGCCTTTTGCCAAGCTGAAAACAGGAGCCAGCCGACAACCCCGACACCAGCAAACAACAGTGCTAAGAACGGTTTATTCATAATCGTTGATCACTCTCCCAAGGTTAGGAAGCCGTCGAACGGGTTTTCAATCTGTGCGCGTGCCGGGGCTTGAAAAAAGTATTTATTCTTGTCAAAGTCATAGTGGTACTCAAAAAATGTCGGCCATGTCGAAGTGGTATTGAGCGATGGTTTGATCTCGCCGAGCAACGAGTCACCGCACATGAAGTAGCGGATCAGGCAGGAGAAATCTGGAGGTGGCTTTCTGAGCAAGGGTTGCTCCAAACTCCGTAGAATTGTTCCCGCATGAGCCGCGCACATGTAGCTCGCTGAATCCAATCCCTTCAGGCCACCAAAAAGCGTGTTGTGTCCGCCGCCAGCGTCGTTCGACAACAGTCCGGAGAAGAAATCAATTACCACGTTGATGTCCCTTTTATCGAAACCGAGTTCCTCAGTGTATTCGAGGAAGGGCAGGCCCGGCCATATCTTGAGGCGTAAAATGACATCGTTCTCGAGGGCCAGTTTGGTTTTGCCGATCCTCGCCTGCTTGCGCAGGATATGAGGCCCAGCGACATCGTGGCCCAGCTTGCCCTGGTATCCGGCCGCCTCGACGCTGAATTCGTTGACCAAACGATAGACAAAGTTGGTGCCGATGAAGGCTGCCAGGGTTGGATAGTCCAGTTCCGACGGCGGGTCGGGATTTGTCGAGCGCGCCAATAGCGCCAGGACCAAGTATTTTCGCTCATCATCCGTTAGCGCTCCTATCTGTCCCCGGCTTTGATCCTTCTCCCACGACAGCGGAATACCACCGGCCGTGAGCAACGCATTGATTCCAGTGGTGAAATAGCCTGCCAAAGGTGAATTCATGATGTAATCAAAAGCCAACTGATCATCGGACGGGGCACCCTCATCCGTGGGATACCCCATGTGAGCTGCCATCCCTGCGGGGCGATTGACCGACCAGGTGGCCCCGCGTGTGATGGTTGCGACCGCCAAGGTGCCCAGTTTTTGCGCTTGGAATGGAGCCGCGTCATAGGAATAAAACGGCGGCTGCATCCCCGGATTGAAGGTGGGTGCCGCCGGGGTCTGGGTGGCGTCTGGCAACCAGACATAGACGTTGCCATTGGTGTCCGGGGTCTGGCCGAGAAAGTTGGTGACCACCGAGGGCGGGAGGGCGGTGTGAGTCTGGTCCTCCAAACTGAGGCGGACCCGGTAGAACGACTGGTTGGTCGAGTCGGGAGCGCCATCGGTGAAGATCACGCCCGTGGAAGTGGACGTGTTGGTGCCGAGCGTGAAACTATAGCTGCCGGTGGGGGCGGTGAAGGCTCGGGAGGGTTGGTAGCCCTGGGGGCAAGGCCAGATTGTGGGGCCAGTGGTGGTAATCACCGCGAGGTTCGTCTGCGGCATGTAGTAGTAGAGATTGGTGGACCCGATGCCAAGCTAGGCGTTATCGAGGGCATTGGTGCCCCAAATCCAGGATAATTGCGCCACGTCCGTGGTGAACGTCCTGACGAGCGATCCGTCGGGATAGGAGCCGGCGGGCACCTCCCACGAATAATCCAGTTGGGTGCGCTGGAATGCGCCCACGCCGGCCACATAGCTGTCGGTGTAGGTTGAGAGCTGCCAGGCAGTCGGCCAGACATTGAGGATCTCCAAGCGGTTTTAGTAGGTGGTGACGCCAAAGGTGGCCGCGTGCAGGTGGCCGGCCGGGGCCATGACGCTGGTGAAAATGCCGAGGAAGAATGCCAGCGTGATTCGGGCGGAGTGGCTGAGCGAGGCTTTCATGATTTTTGCTGAAATGGTTGGGGAAGCTGTAAGTGGAACAGTGCCTGAGCAGTTGAGGTAAGGGCGAGCCTTAATTCTCGGAACCTGCATTTGAGCGAGACGGTTACGAGGTCCGCCAAAACTCTGGCTCCGTCGGTGGCGGGTCGTGGTGTGTATCAGGGTTGGCGGGGCAGGGAGCGGTAGAATTCGAGGCCGCGGCGGGCGACTTTTTCCCAGGTGAAATTTTGTTCGATGTGGCGGCGGGCGGCGGCGCCCATGCTTTGAGTGAGGGCGGGTTGTTGCAGGAAGAGTTCGACGCGGGCGCGGAGGGTTTCGGCGTGGTGCGGGGGGACGATGTAGCCGGTTTCGGAATCGAGGACGAGTTCGGGGAGGCTGGCGGTCTGGGTGACGATGACGGGTTTGGCGCAGGCCATGGCTTCGAGGGTGACGAGGCCGAGGAGTTCGGATTTGTCGTCGTCGGGATTGAAGCTGGGGAGGGAGGGCTGGAGGACGACGTTGGCGCCGGCGTATTGGCGGCGGAGTTCGGCATCGTCGGCGTTGAAGATGAAGAGGACGTCTTTGCCGGAGGCGGCGCGCTGGAGTTGTTTGGCGTAGGCGTCGTCGTAGGGGCGGCCGACGACGTGGAGCGGGGTGTCGGGGCCGAGGGCGTGGATGAGTTCGAGGACGCCTTTGTGCGGGAGGAGTCGGCCGACGAAAAGGGCGTAACCGCGGGGCGGTTCGGTGGCGGGGGTGAACTCGGTGAGGTTCACGCCGCCGTAGAGGAGGGTGCGGGGCTGGGGCCAGTCGTCGAAGAAGCGCGCGGCGTGGCGGGAGAGGAGCGCGAGGCCGTGCGCACGGCGGTTGAGGTCGAAGGCGCGGTGGAGTTTGCGGAGGTAGGTGCTCCAGCAGGTGCCGCCGCCGCCGACGTCGGTGAGGACGATTTTTTGTCCGCGCATTTTTGCCGCGCAGATGAGGAGGTCGGTGGCGGGCGTGGGGAAAACCATCGCGTGCAGGAGATCGAACGGGGCGGTGGCGCGGAGGCCGGTGCGGGTGAGGGGGAAGAGGCGGCGTTGGTGGAAGTGGCGGATGGGGAAGGTCTCGATGGTGAGGCGACCGAGAGTTTCGCGGGCGGGTGTAGGGTCGAAGAGGGCGAGGGTGGTGGGGGTGAGTTCGGCGAGGGCACGGGCGTATTCGAGGGCGTAGCGTTCGCCACCGCCGACGGTGCGGTCGCGGGCAAAGTAGGAGGCGGGGAGGATGAGGACGCGGGGTTGGGCGGCGCTCATGGGCGGGGGAGGGACCGCAGAGACGGGATGGACGCAGAGGCGGAGCGCAAGATAGACGGAGGGAAAGTGACGGCGAGACCTCTTACAGCAGCGCGATTTTTTCCGGGAAAATCCCGCAGATTCAGGGCGACCACAGATAAGAATTTTATCGGTGGTCGCTTTGAATCGGCGGGAAATACTCTGCGGTTGACAGCCCGAATGGGTGGCTGGCTTTGCGGGAGGTGCCGCGTGTCCGTGCAGCAGAAATGGCAAAGGAATGGAGGCAAAGGAATGGGGACAGGGGATTGTCTCCGGGTTATTCCTTTGCCTCCATTCCTTTGCCATTTCCGTTCCTGAATCGTGAGTGAGTGCGGTTTCATGCTGGCCTCAGCGGGGTTTGATGAGGTCGGGGAGGCGGCGGAGGAACGCGGCTTCGGCCTGGGGAAAATCGGGGATGTCGAAGATGATGATTTCGAGGACTTGCTGGCCGAAGTGGCGTTCGCCGCGGAGGACGTTGCGGAGGCGGTCCCGGGTTTTCCAGTTGCCCATGGGGGCGTGTTCGGGCGCGGCCTCGGGCGTGCTCGTGGCGGCGGCGACCGCGGTGCTGATTTTGTTTTGCCAGAGGCAGTAGAAGACGTGGGCGATGTGATTTTGGTCGCGGAAGGTGAAGGTCTCGAAGGGGATTCGCAGCGCGCCGACGGAGTATTCGCGGCGGCCGTGGTTGGCGATTTTGGTCATGCCGCTGCTGGGGAGGCAGACTTCGGGGTTGTGGACTTGCGTGGTTTTGGCGCGCGAGTTTCCGGGCAGCCAACGGAAGAAAAAGGCGAGCCAATGCGGGCCGTCGGGGTCATCCCACGAGGCGCCCGTGGCTTCGTTGTAGAGGGTGTTGCGAAAGTTCGCGTAAGTGCTTGGATTTCGGCGACTTGGTTACGGAAAAAGGGCATCTGCGTCCCCGACACCGAGTATGTGCGTTTTTATGGGTAGCCAAATGTGGATGAAACCCGCGCTACCATGTGGGTTTGCTGAGGCGCCCGTTCGCAAGCGTTTGCTCCACACAAAGTAGTGGAAATAAGGAAATCTGTAAATTGGCCAATGATTTCGCAGTTCGCGTCCGACCCTTTCGCAACACCCTCTTGTAGAGCAACATGCGGCGGACGGGGTCGGAGAATTCCTCGGTTTTGAACTTCGGAAGTTGCTGCGGCCACGCGACGGACCACGCGGGCTGCGGGGCGACCCCGGTTTCGTTGCGGCGGTACCAGGCTTCGGTGGCGAGTTGCACGAAGGCGAGCCACGCGAGGATGCCGAGGAGGATGGGGCGTGGGATGGCGCGGGGGGCCGGGATGTCGGCGGCGGTGAAGGAGCCGGGGCCGCGGGCGGAGGCGCTGGAGCTGACGCAGGAGTGGGCGTGGGCGGGGCGCGGCCTTGAACGCGGTTGAGCGCGAGGGCGAGGGCGATGATGCCGCCGTAGCAGGCGAGCATGAGGGCGAGGCCGGTGTGGTCGTGCCAGCGGTCGAGGGCGCGCAGGCCCTCGCGGTGGCTGATCCAGGCGAGGAAAAAGGCGCGGGCGAGATTGCAGAGAAAGGCCCACAGGACCGCGCCGCCGAGGAGTCCGCAGCGGCGGGCGCGGGTGAATTGAAAAAGTTCGCCGAGAAAGAGCGAGACCATGAGGGCGGACTGGAAGGACTGGATGCCGCTGCAGGCTTCGTTGACGCCGACCAGGCCGGGACCGATTTCGATGACGTTGCCGCGCTGGATGGCGGGGACGTGGCAGAGGTTCAATCCCTCGACGGCGACGAAGCTGACGACGTGCATGAGGCTCAGTACGAGCGGGTCTTCGATCACGGTCGGCCACGGGACGGCAAGGAGCGGAAATGTGCTGGGGAAGGCAAAGTGGCGCAGCCAGGCGCGTCCGCCGGCCCACGCGATGGCGAGCCAGGTGAGGCCGGCGACGGCGAGGGCGAAGGTCCAGTTCAGCAAGCGCCAGTCGCGGTTGGCTTCGTGGATGATGCTCACGGGCAGCAGCGTGAGCAGCAGCGCGCCGGCGACGCCGAGGCAGAGTTTCGGGGACGGGGACGCGGACGGCGCGGGGCGGGTTTCCCAGCGAGTCCAGAAGAGATAGACCGCGAGCAGCGGGACGGCCCAGCCGTAGTTGTACTGGGGCGCGGAGGTCCAGACGGTGTGAACTTGGAGGAAGAGCAGCGACCACAACGCGCCCGCGGCGAGCAGGAGCCAGAAGGGCAGTTGGGGAAAGGGGAACGCCATCCGCGGGACTGTATTGGTCCACGGGGCGGTCGTGCAATTGTCTAACGTTGGTTTGCTCACCGCGTCGGTTGCGTTCGCAGGAAGGACCACGCTGGCTCACGGCGGTCAGTCGGGGCGCGGTGGTGCGGCGCCTGGCTTTGCTATCGGTGCGAAATCGGGATGGCTGAAACAGAAAGCGGGGCGCGGGCCGGCAGAAAAATGGGGGCAGAAAAAATGGGGCGGGAATGGGATGGGGATTCGCGATGGGGCGGGACGCCTGGATGACGGGGGAGTCCGAGATATTTTTCCACCGCTCGTTTGGCGGAATGAACTTCGTGCTGCGACGGTGCCTCGGCTGGGCGGCACATTTGCTCCCCACGTCCTCGGCTCCGGTTCCCAAAAAGCAAAAAGGACGCAGGGGAAACCTGCGTCCTTTACGAAGGGATGGAGCGCGTGGCTCAGGCCTTTTTCGCCGTCGAGCGGCGGCGCAACGCGGCCAGACCGGCGCAGACGAGGACGCCAAACGCGCCGTAAACCCGGGGTTCTGGCACCGCCGAGGTACCGTAATTGTATGTCACGGTCACTTCGCCGCGCGCCTGGGTGTCGAACACCGAGATGGCCGAGCCGCCCCCGGTGGCCTTGGATTTGCCGATGGCCGTCAGCGGCAGATCAATCGTGCCCAACCCCGTGAAGAGGGCTTTATCCGCGTCGGAACTGAACACCGTCTTGTTCACCTTGGTGGCGCTCAGTCCGCCGTAGGTCACGCCAGAGGTGCCGGCGAAATCCGTCACGCCGTCATACACGGACGCCGAGAAGGTGTTGGCGACTGTGGGCGTGGTGACTACCAACCGGTTGGCGAGGTCCAGGCTGCCGGGGCGGAAAAGTTGCAGCGCGGCGGACAGGTTGAGCGTGATGTCGTTGCCCGCCGACGGGCTGGTGTTCTCGGACTGCGCCGAGCCTTGCACCGTGCCGGAGAGGCGGAACGTGATGCTGTTGAGCGTCCCCAACGAGGGGTCGAAGCGCGGCAGCGTCACGGACGAAGTCCAGTCGGGAATTTGAAATTCTCCCAGCGGCGCCGGGTAGCTGGCCGAGAAAGAGAGCAGATCGGCCCGCGCCGAGAAGGCCGCCAAAGTCCCGCCGACGAGGACGAGGCCGAGAAGTTTGTGTGCGACAGTGTTGGTTTTCATCCGTAGTTGTTCCTGTTTCTGATGTTTGAATTATCCGCCTGCCCTTTCGGGTTGCAGGAGAATAGCACCTCTCCCGACTGATTCAACCGCGTTATTGTTTTTTTCTGCGATGGCATATTCCGCGAGCCGAGATTCGCAGTCCGTGCCGTCGCCGCGTGACTCCGTCGCCCCGGCACCCGTGCCGCCACCCGGCGAAGCATGGCCAAACGCGGGGCACCCACCAATCCTCCGCGCTCCAGCTCATCGCAAGCCCGAGACTCCTTCTCCTCCGCCGGGAAAATCGCTTTGACCACCCTCCCCGCCAAACCTAGCCTGCCAGCATGAAATCCCCGCACTCGCATTCCGAGCGCCATGCCTTCGTGTCGTTGAACGGCCGCGCGCGCGAGGGCCTCACGGTGTTCAGCCGGCGCGGCATGTTGAAGGCCGGTCTTGCGGGCATGGCGGGACTGTCGCTGCCTGATTTGCTCCGCATCCGCGCCGAGGCCGCGGCGAGCGGACGCGCGATGAGCCGGGGCAAAAGCGTGATCCTTCTCTGGATGGCCGGCGGGCCGAGTCACATCGACACCTGGGATCCCAAGCCCGACGCGCCGCGCGAGATTCGCGGGCCGTTCAGCACCATCCCGACGAAAATCCCCGGCGTGCGCCTTTCCGAATATCTCCCCAAGCAGGCCGCGATGCTCGATCTGATGACGATCATCCGCTCGGTCGATTGCCGCTTCAGCAATCACCAGCCGAACACCGTGATGCAGACCGCCAACCTCGAAGCCGAGCCGCGCCTCAATCCGCTGGCGTCGCGGTATCCGGGATTTCAAGCGATCGTCGCCAAACATCACGGTGCCAATCAGCCCGGCCTGCCGCCCGCCGTTCACCTGAACGTCCGCGACAAAACGCATTTCGCCTGGTCCGGTTATCTGGGGAAACGCTACGAGCCCTTCATCGGCGACAACGTCAGCAAGCTCCTCGAACTGCCCGGCGGCCTCACGATGGACCGTCTCCAAAACCGCCAGTCGCTCGCGCAGCAAATGGACAAACTGCGCCGCGACATCGACACCAGCGGCGCGATGGAAGCGATGGATCGCTACGGCCAGCAGGCCTACGACATCATCGCCGGCGCGCGGGCGCAGGCGGCGTTCGACGTGTCACAGGAACCGGCCGCGGTCATCGCGCGCTACGGCGACCATGAATGGAGCCAGAAGGCCCTGCTCGCGCGCCGGCTCGTCGAGGCGGGCGTGAGTTTCGTGACGATTGATTTGAGCAACCATTCCGCCTCGGGCACCTGGGACAATCACGGCGACAACATCCCGCCCTACGGCGGCATCTGGAACGGCCTGCGCCCGCTCCTGCCCGTCTTCGATCATCTGCTCACCACGCTCGTTGGCGATTTGCGCGAGCGCGGAATGCTCGACGACACGCTCGTCATCGCGATGGGCGAGTTCGGCCGCTCGCCGCAAACCGGCACGCAGGGCAGCACCGACGGCCGCAATCACTGGCCGCACGTCATGTCGATGACCCTCGCCGGCGGCGGCTTCCGCCACGGCCAGGTCATCGGCGCGACCGAGCGCGACGGCGGACAAATCGCCGAGCGCCCCGTGACCCCCGGCGATCTCGCTGCGACGATCTATCACCACATGGGCGTGCCCCTCGACACGACCTACCTCGACCACCAGCAACGCCCGCGCTACGTCGTCGAAAACGGCGCACCCATCCGCGAGCTGCTCGGATGAAGTCCGGTAGGGACGCGTTGCGCGCGTCCGTAACCTCCCGACCGCGGCGCCCACCAACCCGAACCGTTCAATCCCGCCACCACCGTCACCCGGGCCGTTCGGAAAAATGTCAGGGCCGCGCGCAAAGCGGCCCAACCGAACATTTCGCCGCCTTCCTCCTTGCCGTCCACCCGCACGCTTTTGAAACTTCCCGCCATGAACGCCGCACCCGCCCTCCGCCTCGCCTCCGTCCTCACCCCGCTCGACGACTACAATCTCACCCTCGCCGCGCAGTGCGGCGTCGAGGACATCACCGTCCGCTATCCCGGCCCCGACCTCGCGGACCTGCTGCGATTGCAGCGCCAGATCGAAGCGCACGGCCTCAAGCTCGCCATCGTCGAGGGCTATCTTCCGATTGAACTGCTGAAGCTCGGCCGCGATCACGACGGCCGCGAACTGGCCGCGATGAAGGCCCTCATTCGCAATCTCAGCCGCGCCGGCATCCGCCTCCTTTGCTACAATTTCATGGCCGGCACCGACTGGGTGCGCACGCGGCTCGATCTGCCCGAACGCGGCGGCGCGCGCGTCACCGGCTTCGATCTCGCCGAGGCCGAACGCGCGATGTCGTTGAGCGCCACCGCCAGCCAGATCGCTGCCAACCGCATCAGCGCCGACGCGCTGTGGGAGAATCTGGAGCGCCTGCTGCGCGAGCTCGTCCCCGTCGCCGAGGAGTGCGGCGTATTTCTCGCGATGCACCCGGACGACCCGCCGCTGCCGGAATTCCAGGGCAAGGCGCGCATCATGAATTCGGTGGAAAACTTCGAGCGCCTCGTGCAGCTCGTGCCCAGCGCACACAACGGCATCTGCTTTTGCCAGGGCACCTTCGCCGCGATGGGCGTGGACATTCCCGCCACGATCCGCCGGCTGGGACGCCACATCCGCTACGTTCACTTCCGCGATGTGCGCGCCGCCGGCCCGACCCGCTTCGTCGAGACCTTCCATGACAACGGCCCGACCGACATGGTCGCGGCGATGGCCGCCTATCGCGAAGTCGGCTTCCGCGGACCCATGCGCCCCGACCACGTCCCGCAGCTCATCGGCGAAGAAAATGGGGAGCCCGGCTACACCATGCTGGGCCGCCTCTTCGCCTACGGCTACATGCGCGGCCTGATGCAGGTGGCGGAAAAAATCGTTCCGGCGCCAGCGACCTGGTAGCCGCCGACGTGAGGAGGCGGACGGATGCTGCAACGGCGCAGTGCCCTTGAGCGCACAGGAGTGGGGCACGGAGCTTTGGGCAAAGGAATGGAGGCAATGGAATGGGGACGCGGAAGCTTTCTGTCTTCATTCCTTTGCCAAATTCGTTTTGGAGATTGCGCTGCAGATTCAGGTTGGCCACGCCGCGCTCGCCGGGCGGACGGGGTACATTGGCAGGCGGAGTTCCCGCCGCATCCGCACTCTGCGTCTTTTCCAATCTCTGCGGTGTTCTGTTTTCGCTCCATACGCAACGCGTGCCCGGTATTTGCGGCGAGAACACAGAACACCGCAGAGATTGGAAAGTACGCAGAGAGAACACTGGAATGATCGCGCTGGAGAAAATCTTCCGGCGATCCGCCAGCCAAGGCACCTCCCCCATCCACTGCTCTCCATGATTTTGCCTCTAAGAGGGTGTTGCGAAAGTTTTCGTAACAAGCTCGCCTCCAAATCAATACGACTAAAATGACGGGGGTGGACGGCGGCACTCGCAAGTTAGCTTTCCACCGGTAGGCTGGCCGCATGAATTCCAACCTT
>BJHT01000122.1 GCA_014193395.1 Verrucomicrobiota bacterium | reverse complement strand
AACGGAACCAAGCTCTTGAGTCTCGAAACCAAGTTTCTCGCGGATGGGGAAACCGGCAGCAGCCGCCTGATCGACGTGACGAGCTATGCGGGCAAGACCAACGAGTTCTTCTTCGGACTGCTCGGCGGGACTTCAACGAACAGCACGGTGCAGCTACAGAATCTCAAGTTTTTCACCCTCACTCCGCCGCAGTTGGCCATCACTCAGACCAACGCGACCACGGCGGTCTCGTGGCCGAGTACTTTGACCGGATTCAGTTTGGAGACAAGTGACTCGCTAAGTCCGCCACTCTGGCTGCCGGTGACGAATGCACCGGCTCTCTACGGAGGAACAATGACGGTGACGAATATTCCCTCGGCGCGGGCGAATTTTTTCCGGTTGCGGAAGCTTTAGCCGGAAAACCGTTTTCCATCGTTGTTTATCCGTGGGTGCTCAGTTCCAAGTGCCTTTGCCGGGTTTAGTCGCTTTCATACGGTCAGGGCGCGGGATGCCCGCTCGCCGACGGTATCGTTCGGGCTTGGTGCCTCAGTGCCTTGGTGCCGTCCTTCGGGGAAAAGTTAGAGTCTCCTCACGTCGTCTCCTACAAGGTCTAGCCGGCATTGCCGGTGGCGGCGACGAGGCGGAAGAGGAGGTAGGCGATGAGCGCGCTCACTGGGATGGTGAAGACCCAGGCCCAGAGAATGCGCTCGACGACGTTCCAGCGGAGGGCGTTGAGGCGTTTGGCCGCGCCGACGCCCATGATGGCGGAGGAGATGATGTGGGTGGTGGAGACGGGGATGCCCCAGTGGGAGGCGACGGCGATGACGGCGGCACCGGTGGTCTCGGCGGCGAAACCGTGGACGGGTTGGAGTTTCACCATTTTGTGCCCGAGCGTTTTGATGATGCGCCAGCCGCCGGCGGCGGTGCCGGCAGCCATGACGATGGCACAGGTCATTTTGATCCAGGTGGCGATTTCGAGGCTCTGGCCTTTGGCGGGTTCCGGGGTGTGGAGGAAGATGAGCCAGGAGGGGAGGTTGTCGAACGCGCCAGCCTTGGTGCCGGTGACGAGGGCGAGGGCGAGGATGCCCATGGTTTTCTGGGCGTCGTTGGTGCCGTGCATGAAGCCCATGCCGGCGGAGCTGACGAGCTGGAGTTTGCCGAAGACGTTGTTGACGGTGCGGGGCCGCCAGTGGCGGAGGAGGAAGTAGAAGACGCCCATGATGACGAAGCCGACGAGGAGTCCGAGGATGGGCGAGAGGAGCATGGGGACGATCACTTTCCACAGGATGCCTTTGCCTTCCCACCAGTGGCCGGAGGCGGCGGGCAGGGACCAGACGATGACGTTCCAATTGTCGTGCGCGGCGGCGAGCGCGCCGCCGCAGAGGCCGCCGACGAGGGCGTGGGAGGAGCTGGAGGGGAGGCCGAACCACCAAGTGACGAGGTTCCAGATGATGGCGCCCATGAGCGCGCAGATGAGGACTTGCGAGGTGACGACTTTGCCATCGACGAGGCCGGAGGAGATGGTCTTGGCGACGGCGGTGCCCCAGAGCGCGCCGATGAGGTTGGTGACGGCGGCCATGAAGACGGCCTGGCGCGGGGTGAGGACCTTGGTGGAGACGACGGTGGCGATGGAGTTGGCGGTGTCGTGGAAGCCGTTGATGTACTCGAAGACGAGCGCCACGATGATGACGGTGAGGATGAGCGTCATGCGGGGCGCGGGTCAGGAGTTTTTCAGGACGATGTGGGAGACGACGTTGCCGGCGTCGCGGCAGCGGTCGATGACTTTCTCGATGAGTTCGTAGAGGTCGCGGACGATGATGACTTTGAGGGGGTCGTGTTTGCCGCTGTAGAGGTCTTTGAGGAGGACGAGCATGAGTTTGTCGGCCTCGCCTTCGACGTATTGGAGGCGGTCGTTGAGTTCCTTGGTGCGTTCGAGTTGCTGGAGGTCGCGGAGCTGGCGGACGAGGGCGACGACAGCTTCGGCGGCCTTGCCCATGAGGTCGGCTTGTTTGGAGAAGTCGGTGGTGCTGACGATGGCGAGGGAGAGTTCGTAGCGTTCGGCGAATTTCTCGACGGTCTTGGGGATTTTGTAGAGGGCGTTGGAGAGGGTCTCGATGTCTTCGCGTTCGAGGCCGGTGACGAAGGTTTTCACGAGTTCCTCGGAGATCTGCTCGGTGAGGCGCTTGTCTTTGCGCCGGGAGAAGACGAAGTCGTCGAGGGTCGTGGGCTTGGGGGTGGTGTTGAGGAGGCGGATGAGGAGCTGGACGCTGGTGAGGGCTTCTTCCGCGCTGGCTTCGAGGAGTTCGAAGAAGCGGTCGCCTTTGCCGAAGAGTTGCTGGAGTGAAAACATGCGGGGGAGTTTTTCTAGGGTTTTACGGAGGAAATCACGGGGAAAATGTTACAGGGGAATATTTCAGGGGATTTTGGCAGGGGAATTTGGGGCAAGGGAATGGGGAGGGGAGGAGGCGGGCGCTTTCGTTTTCAGGGGCACAGGAGAACTTTGCCGTGGACGCGGCGGTCGCGGAGGGCGGTGTAGGCTTCGGCGAATTGGGCGAGGGGGAAGACGCGGTCGATGACAGGCTTGAGTTTGCCTTCGGCGGCCCATTGCAACGTGGCGGAGGCGTCGGCGTGGTTGCGGCCGTAGCTGCCGATGAGGCGCTGTTGCTTGACGAAGAAAGGCCAGAGGTCGAGTTCGGTTTTGCGGCCGGCGGTCGCGCCGCAGGTGACGACGGCACCGCCGCGGGCGAGGCATTGGAAGACCTGGCGGAGGACGTCGCCGCCGACGTGTTCGATGACGATGTCCACGCCGCGTTTTTGCGTGAGCTGGCGGACTTGCGCGGGCCAGTCGGTTTCGGTGGAGTCCACGACGAATTCCGCGCCGAGCTTGAGGGCGAGGGCGCGTTTGGTGTCGCTGGAGGCGGTGGCGATGACGTGCGCGCCGAGTTCGCGGGCGATTTGAATGGCGGCGCTGCCGACGCCGCTGGAGGCGCCGACGACGAGCACCCAGTCGCCGGGTTTCACCTCGACGCGGTCGGTGAGCATGTGCATGGCGGTGCTGCCGGCGAGGGTGAGGGCGGCGGAGGTGACCTCATCCACTCCGGCGGGCAGGGCGAGGAGGGCGCGGGCGGGGACGACGACTTTTTCCGCGAAGCCACCGTCGCGCTGGACGCCGAGGAGTTGACTGTTGAGGCAGATGGATTCCTGGCCTTGCCGGCAGAATTCACAGGTGCCGCAAAAGACGTTGGACTGGACGGCGACGCGGTCACCGACGCGCCATTGATCGATGTCGGTACCGAGGGCTTCGATCTCGCCGGCGACTTCGCAGCCGGGGATGCGCGGGAGCGTGATGGGGATGGGGAGCGCGCCGGCTTCGCACCAGAGATCGAGGCGGTTGAGGCCGCAGGCACGGACGCGGACGCGGACTTCGTCGGCGGCCGGGATGGGATCGGGGAGGTCGCAGAGAGTCAGGGTGCCGGGGCTGCCGTGGGCGCGGATTTGGACGGCTTTCATGCGCGGCATTTAAGGGGGTGAGCGGGTGAGGGACAAGCCTTATCGCCGGGTGCGCGGCGCGGCGGAGAGCGTCGCCGCGCGGTGCCGCGGCGCGCCGATTTCTCAGGCGTAATTATTCAGTCGAGCCGAGTCTTTTTGACCACAGTGACACGATGCACACAGCGCGGCGGGGCCGTAACCAACGCGGCGCGCGTGGGGCAGTCAGGGTGGATGCAGCGCAGAGAAATCCCTGAGTTCGGGGCTGACATGGGTTCACTGGTGGGTGACGTCTCCGAGCAGACGCCAGTCCTTGTTTTTCTCTGAGTTGGTCCTACTTCGGTGGTCCTGCCGGCGGTTTCCATTGCATAGCCATGGCGTGCTGCCTTCGATCTTTGGCACGCCTGCGGGTGGAAGTCCCGCCTCGGCTAACGGTGGTTGAGCCGAGTAGTCATAATAGATTCCGGTTGGGGAGACTCCGGTCGGGGCAGGCTCTGCTGTAACCAGGCGGGTCGGCCGACGCGGCGACGCGGCGGGCGGCGGCGCTCAACAGGGGCATGAGGTTGTCCATCAGCAGCAGTTTGATGTCCTGTTTGCGTTCGGTCGGCGCTGGCAAAAATTAGCGCACGATGGGTTTTCGCGCGGGCCGATGACATCGAATGGGAATTGCCGAAGTGCATCCAATGCCGGCACGTTGCCGCCCGGCGAACCGCTGCGCGGGAGCGATGCGGACGCCAAGGGCGAACAGCCCAGCGACAGAAACACACACCGCAGCACCAAACACATGTCAATGAAAGCCACCACCCAGACCGTTCTCCGCGCCGCCGCCGTTGTCGGCGTCGCCTTCGGATTGTGCGCCACCGCCCTCACGGCCGCCGATGCCCCGAGCAATCCCATCAAGGAAGCCATGCAGAAATACAACAAGGCGCCCAAGGATGTGGATCCCATCTGCAAACGCGCCGGTGCCGGGCAGGCGACGAAGGAAGAGATCTCCGGCATGCTCGCCGCCTACAAGGCCATGGCCGCCACCAAGCCGCCGCAGGGCGACCCGGTCAAGTTTGCCAAACTCTGCGCCACCCTCGTGGAGGCCACCGCCGCCCTCGAAAAAGGCGAAGCCGGTGCGGCCGAGAAATTCAAGGCGGCCGTGAACTGCAAGGCGTGTCACGAGGAGTTCAAGCCCAAGGCGAAGAAGTAAGCCGCATTTCTCCCTGTGCCCGCGCCGCGCCGGACCCGCTCCGGCGCGGCGCGATGTTTTGGAGCGTGGTGAGTGGTCACCGCTTTTGCGCAGGCGACTGGTCGCCGTCAAACAGTCGAGCGCGCCCGGCCACGCGGGCGTGACTGCGCTGGCGCGAGCCGTGAAAGCCCCGGTTGCTCGCGCACGAACTCGGCAGTTCGACGGCGACAAGTCGCCTCGCCAAAGCGGTGACAAGTCACCGCACTCCAAAAGTTTACGGCCCCGCCCGCTGCCCGCGCGCCCCGCTTTCAGCTCGTCCGCCTCATGAATTTTGACCGCGACCAACTCAAGACCCGCCTCGCCGAACTGGCGCGGCAGGGCGTGTTCATCGGCACGTCGTCGTGGAAGTATCCGGGCTGGCGCGGGCTGCTCTACGACGAGGCGCGCTATGTTTATCGGGGGAAAATTTCCGAGGCGCGTTTCGAGCGGGCGTGTCTGTCCGAGTATGCGGAGGTGTTCAAGAGCGTTGGGGTGGACGCGGCGTACTATCAATTCCCGACGGAGCGGTATCTGACCGGCTTGGTGGAACAGGTGCCGGGGGATTTTCTGTTTTCGTTCAAGGTCACGGACACGATCACGCTCAAGCATTTCCCCAACCTCCCGCGCTTCGGAAAACTCGCGGGGCAGCCGAACGACAGCTTCCTGAACGCGGAGCTTTTCACGCGCGCGTTCCTGCAGCCGTGCGAGCCGTTCCGCGCGAACATCGGACTGCTGATGTTCGAGTTCACGCGGCTGTATCCGGCGGATTTCGCGCGCGGACGCGACTTCGTCGAGGCGTTGAACCGCTTCCTCGCTGCGCTGCCGAAGGGCTGGCGCTACGGCGTGGAGATTCGCAACCGTGCGTTTTTGCAACCCGAGTATTTCGCCATGCTTGCGCGGCACGGCGTGGCGCATGTGTTCAACAGTTGGGAGGCCATGCCGTCCGTGACCGAACAGCTCGCGCGGCCGGATGCGTTTCCGGTGCCGGATTTTTTTGGCGCTCGTTTTCTGCTGAAGCCGGGGCGCAAATACGAGGACGCGGTGAAGGAGTTCAGCCCCTATCGCAAGGTCAAAGAGATCAACGCCGAGGCCCGCGCCGCCGGCACGCAACTGATTCGCCAAGTGGTCGCCGCAGAGGGCCGGAGGAAGGGTTTCATCTACGTGAACAACCGGCTCGAGGGTAATGCGCTGGCGACGATTGCGGCGATGATCGGGGCGGTGGTGTGAAGCTGAATGCCGCAGTCGGTTTCGCGGCGCGAAACGGATCGCCAACGCTTGTAGGAGACGACGTGAGGAGAACCCGAGCGCCGCAACGGTGCAGCATGGGGCCATCGTACTCGGGTGGCCGCGGCAAGGCATCGGCCGGGAGCGGGGCGATGCCGACGGACAGCGGAAATATTGGCAAAGGAATGGAGGCAAAGGAATGGGGACGGCAAAACTTCTTGTCTTCATTCCTTTGCCTCCATTCCTTTGCCAAACAGGTTTCGGGGAAGGGCGGCAGATTCAAGTTGGCTACGAAGCCGGTGATAGCCCGCAGCCGCCGTTGGCGTGCCACAACCCGGGCCGGAAAGCGGGGCAGAACCGGGGCCGTCGTGCTCAGGAGGCGGAAGGGGGTACGTTGGCAGACTCTGACCTTTTCGGCGCAAGCAGCGGACTGAGTCTCGTGGGCTGACATGGGCGAGGCGTGTGGAACCGGAACCTGGTTCCAAGACGCAACGCGGGGAGGTTTGGCGGACCTCTCGCGGAAGGAGGTTAGAGTCTCGTCACCTCGCCTCCTACAAGGGATGGGCGCGCGGCGATGCCGGCTCAGCCCGCGATTTGAAACAGCACCTCGCCCGCGCCGGGTCCGCCGCTGTGGCGCAGGCGGCCGTTGGCGGCAAGGTGGGTGCAGATTTTGAAGACGGTTTCGGCGGCGTCGGTGCTGCCGATGGCGGCGGCGAGTTGCGCGGCGGTGAAGGTTTTTCCCGGGGCGCTGGCGAGGTGCGCGAGCACGCGGCCTTGCAGGGTGATGACGGCGGTGGCGGCCTTTTTCCCGGCTTCCACGCCGGGCTGATGATAGGCGTTGATGTTGACGAGCGACGCGTAGAGGCCGACGGCGCGCTCGAACAGCGCGATGAGCACGCCGACAGTAAAGGCCGAGCTGTCGCGCACGGTGAGCGTGACGCTCTGCCGGCCGTTCTCGAACAACGCCTCGCGGGTGCCGAGGAAGAAACCGCTCAGATAATCGCCGCTGGTCACGCCCGGCTCGACTTCCATGCTCGCGCCGGTGCGGTCTTTCAGTACCTCCACGAACACGACGAAGAAATTCAGCACGCCCTCGCGGAGCTGCTGCACGTAGGCGTGCTGGTCGGTCGAGCCTTTGTTGCCGTACACGCTGATGCCCTGGCTCACCACGCGGCCGTCGCGGTCGAGTTCCTTGCCGAGCGATTCCATCACGAGCTGCTGGAGATATTTCGAGAGCAGTTCGAGGCGGTCTTTGTAAGGCAGCACGACCATGTCCTTCGCGCCGCGGCCGTCGGTGAGGAAATGCCACATCAGGGCCAGCAGCGCCGCGGGATTCTGCGCGGTGTTCGGCTGCCGCGTGACCTCGTCGCACGCGCGCGCGCCCGCGAGCATCGCGTCGATGTCGAGGCCTTGCAGCGCGGCGGGGAGCAGTCCGACGGCGCACATCACGCTGGTGCGGCCGCCGACCCAGTCCCACATCGGCAGGCGGCAGAGCCAGTTTTTCGCGGTCGCATATTTGTCCAACTCGCTGCCAACGCCGGTGACGGCGACGGCGTGGCGGCCGAAGTCCAGCCCGGCGCGCGACCACGCGGCGGCGGCTTCCAACATGCCGTTGCGCGTTTCCTTGGTGCCGCCGCTTTTGGAAATCACGACGGCCAGGGTTTGCCCCAACTGCCCGTGCAATTGCGCGAGCACCTTGTCCATACCGTCGGGGTCGGTGTTGTCGAAAAAATAGGGACGCAGCTTGTCGCTCGCGGGCTGGCTGAGGGCGTTGGCGACGAACTGCGGTCCGAGCGCCGAGCCGCCGATGCCGATGACGAGCACATTTTGGAAGCGGCCGGTCGCGCCTGCCACGCGGCCGGCATGAACGCCCGCGGCGAGGGCTTTCACGGCGGCGAGCGTGTCGTCGATTTCCCGGCGCAGGCTGGCGTCGGGCGCGAGCGCGGCGTTGCGCAGCCAGTAATGGCCGACCATGCGTTTTTCATCCGCGTTGGCGATGGCACCGCGTTCGAGCGCGGCCATCTCGGCGAAGGCGCGCTGCATCGGCGGCTCCATGCGCGCGAAGAAATCGTCGGGGAAACTCACGCGGCTGACATCGACGCTGAGGCCGAGGGCGGGGAAGGCGGTGAAGTGTTTTTGAAACCGGTCCCAGAGTTGCGCTTTGGTGGAATTCATAAGATGCAGAGCGAGTTAGTGGTGGTGGGGCGGGAGGGCGAGGGGAAAAATTTTAATCACGGATGGACACGGATGGACACGGATCGGGAAGGGGATTCTTGAAGGGCGTTTTTGGCGGGGCCGGGCAAGCAGGAGGGATCGGTTTTCATCCGTGTTTATGGGGGTTTATCCGGGGTTGGACGATTTCAACGGCTGTCGCCAGCTTGATGGTTTCGGGAGCTGCCGCGGTACCGGACGCATGAGTTTTTTCTCCGACTTTCGGGTTCGCGCCCGCGCCCCTCTCATTAGCACCCGGCTTCAGCCGGGTGTCGGAGGCGTTGCGACAGGGAAACCGTTTCAACGGTTTCCGCAGCCGCGCTCGGAAAGCCGTTGAAACGGCTGCGCTTCTTTCCCGCGCCAACACCCGGCTGAAGCCGGGTGCTAATGAGAGGACGACAGTGAGGTACACGAGTGAGATGAAAGCTGCAGGCTTTCTGTCTTTGGTCAGCCGATGAACAGCGGTTTGAGGTGCCGGTCGTAGAGATTCGCGACGACATTTTTCGCGACGATGGCTTCGTTGGCTTTCAGCAGGTCGGTGTAGCGGGTGCCGGCTTTGGCCGCAAGTTTGAAGGAGACGTGGAGGAGTTGGCGGACGTTGGCGTTGAACTCGGGATGGCCGGGGATGTGGCGCAGCGCGTTGGCGAGCTGCGGGCCGGTCCAGCCATTCACCGTCGCGGCGCTCGGAAGTTTGGCGCGGTCAATGTCGATCACGCTGGCGTAGGGCGCGCACAGTTCGTCCACGTGCGCGAGGGCGTAGGCGTAAATCTCCTTGGCAAGCGCGAGGCCGTCGCCGCCGGCTTCGGCGAGGCCAATGAGTTCTTCGAGCCAGGTGGTGCCGGCGGTCTTGAGATGCACGCCCGCGCCGGTGCGGGCGAGGGCGCGGCGGATGATCGGGTAGAGCGAAAACTTGTCGCTGCCGCTGTGGACGCTGAGCTTCAGGTTCGCGGGCAGGCCGTAGCGCGCGACGGCGTGGGCGAGGACGGCGAGGTCGTCGTTGAACTCGCGCTCGAACTGCGCGAGGTCGCCGACGTAATCCACGCCCTTGTTGAAACGGCCGGTGAACTTCGGCGCGATGGTCTGCGCGCGGACCTTTTCGTCGGCGAGCGCGGCGAGGATGATGAGCAGTTCCGGCGGCGTTTGCGGCGCGTCGGTTTCGTCCATCGAGACTTCGGCGATGATGTTGCCCTCGCCCTTCTTGCCCGCGATGTAGCGGTAGATTTTCCCGGCGTCCTGCGCGGCGAGGAGATACTTGGCGGCGACACGTTCGACATCCGCGCGGGTCGTGGTGAACGGCGCACTGACGCCCGCGATGCTGACGGTGCCGATGAGTTCGGGATGGCGGGCGACGAAGGCGGCGACGTCCGCGGGCGTGGCGGGTTTGCCGATGGAGTCGGCGACATCAATGGTGAAAAAATCCGAGCACGCCAGGAAGCGATCGACTGTCTCGAGGCGGATGTGATCGGCATCGACGTGCCAGCCCTGCGTCCAGCCGAGCGCCTTGACCGCGGCCTGTGCGGCGTCGAGCACGCTCTGCGGCTCGGAGCCGATGAAGGTGTGTTCGCGGTTGGATTTGTTCCACACGGGCACGACCGCGACACCCTGTGCCGCGGCGCGTTGGAAGGCTTGGAGCTGGGCTTTGGCTTGATGGGCGAAACGGTCGCCCACGCCGATGGTGAATTTTTCGAGAGTCAACATGCGGCGCGGAGAGTAGCGAAGCGAAAGCGGGGGGAGAAAGCTCAAAGCTCAGAACTCTGAGTTCAAAGTTCAAGGTTCAAGGTTCAAGGGAATGACCAAGAACCAAGGACCACGCGGGGAACGGTAGCGGTCAAATGTGCGGTGGACGGTGGTTTTGTGCGCTTGCCGCGACGGGAACCGCTCGTACTCTTCCCGCCATGAGCGTGGAAGAAATCAAGCACAGCATCACCGCCCTCTCGCCAACGGAGCAGAAGGAAGTGTCGGCCTTCCTTTTTCACCTGCGACACGCGGCCGACGCGGCTTATCAGGAGCGCATTAATTCCAAGCTCTCCGACCGCGATCCGACGCATTGGCTCACGCCGGAAGAATTCGAGCGCCAGCTTGATCAGCGGTAACTCTTTTCATGCGGCCCTGCGAGGTTTACCTTCACTTTGGCCTGTTGGATGCCGTTCCCAAAGGCGGCAGCCAGCGCCGAAAGATCATGGCTTTCATCAATTGCCTGCGAAACGAGCCGTACACCCTTGGGATATCACTGACCGGGATGTTTCTCTCCGCGAGCGGCAGATCAAGATCGTCGGCGATTACGCGGTCACGTTCTGGTTCGATGCCCCGGTTCAGATCGTGATGGTCGTGGACATTCAGCCGGCGGATCGGTGAGCGCCGAACCATTCGGTCGGCCAATCGGTGGCCGAGACGCTGCAAGGAGCTTGGACCTTGCAGCTTCCCTTGAGCTTTGAGCTTTAGCCTTGGCGCTTGCGGAGCCGCCGCCGCGTCACGCGTCGCGCGTCACGGGCGGCGCGTCGGCCAGGGCAGCGGGCACCTCAGCGGCTTCGATGGCGTCGATGCGGTAATGCTTCTTCACGGAGTCCAGCTCGAACTCGACGACGTCGCCGACCTTGTGGTTGAGGAGCGACTGGGCCATCGGCGTGAGGTAGCTGATGACGTTGTGGTCGGGATCGTAATCCCACGCGCCGAGGATCGAGTAGGTCTCGGCGTGCTTGGCGTTGAGATCGGTGACCTTGACCTTGCAGCCAACGCCGATGACGTCGGTCTTGAGGTTGGAGAAGTCGGTGCCGCGGGCGCGCAGGAGCTGGGCTTCCAGCTCGGTCTTGCGGCGCATGAGGAACTTCTGCATTTCCTTGGCGGCCTTGTACTCGTGGTTTTCGCGGAGATCGCCGTAGCTGCGGGCGATGGCGATTTCCTTGGAGTTGGCGGGGACTTTCTTTTTGACGAGTTCTTCGTACTCGTTTTTGCGCCGCTCGAGGCTGGGCCAGGAGACGATGAGGTTGGCTTCCTGTTTGTTTTGGTCGCCGGAGATCATGCTCTGGACGCCGGGGAAGCTCTTGACGATGCGCCCGAAGAGCGAGCGCTTGTCCATGTCATCGAAGCTGGTGGAGAGCTGCAGGGCGCGGGTCAGATCGCGGATGATTTCGATGTCCGCCGAGCCGATGAGTTCGATCAGCAGCGTCGGGTCGGCCATGATGAAGTCGCGCAGGCGGTTGGACTTTTTCTCGTTGAAGGCGTCGCGTTCCATCACGGTGAGCATGGCGCGGAAGACTTCGGGGCCGAGGATGTCGGCAAAGGAATCGGAGCGTTCCTTGGCGAGCCAGAGGAGCAGTTCGCTGCTGGCCTGATGCTGGCTGATGAGGCGGGCGAGGGCGTCCTTGAGGGCCTCGAGCTTGCCGCTCTCGATCAGGGTGTCGGCGCATTCACCGCAGAGTTTGGCGGACACGGTGTTCATGAAACCCAAGACCGCGGCCACCCAGGTGTCGGGGTTGGATTCCTTGAAATGCTGGAGCGCGCGCTTGTGCTTGGCGGCGGGCATGGCTTCGAACAGCGGGCCGGGCCGGGAATGATTGCCGAGAATCTTGTGCGTGGTGATCTCGCCTTCCTGGACGGGAACGCCCGCGGCGGCGCGGATGTCGTCCCGGACGAAGATAGCCTCGAGGGAGAGCGAGGTCTGGGTGCGCTGGTGGCTGGCGATCTCGACGTTGAGGGCGGGGATGACTTCGTTGGCGGCGGCGACCTTGTCCTTGATGTCGGCGATGTTTTTCAGGATTTCGCCGGCGACGGTGAGGCGGGCTTTCAGGCCCTTGGCGGAGCGGAATTCCTGGAGCAGGCGGTCCTGCAAGGACACCTCGACGGCCTGATAAATGATCGGCTCGGCCTTCTTGAGCGGCACCTGGAAATGGCCGTCCTTCTTCATCTCGCGCTTGGCGGCTTCCCACCATTTCTTCCAGTCGTCGGCGATGACGTCCGGCACGAGGACGCCCATGATCTGGTCCTGGGTGGCGCGGCCGCCGAAGCTCAGGAGCACGATCTTGATGAGGTCAAGATGGTGGAGCGCGGCGAGCTGGCGCAGGGCGGGCAGATCGGAGGCCTTGCGCGCGAGGATGTGTTCGTTGGGAATCGGCTTGAGCGATTCGGCGGCGAAGGCGAGTTCCATCGGGTGCCCGGCCTTGCCCTTGAAATCAATGATCAAGCGGCCGAGGACGGTGTCCACGGTGGTGATCCGGCCGAAGCCCCAACTGCGGTGAAAGCAATATCCGCCCTTGGCCAGCACCAGCAGCGCGTCAATGTGTTGGCGGCCGATTTTTTCAGCAGCGACGAGTCGTTCCAATTCTTCTTTCATAGATGTTTCAAATGGCTCGCCCCGGCGAGCGCAAAGGGCATTATTAGGCCGTGCCGAATCAGAAACCAAGGGAAATTGCCGCCGAAGTGCTGTTGCGTCGCGAACGCGGCGCGGACTTCGTCGAAAACCTCCTCGACGCCGCGCTGGCGCCGGCCCGGCTCGCGCCCGCCGATCGGGGGCTGTGCCAGGAGCTGGTGTTCGGCACCGTGCGCTGGCAGGGCGCGCTCGACTGGCTCATCGGCCGCAAGGCGCCGGGGCGCACGCAGAAGCCGGTGTTGCTGGTCGCGTTGCGGCTGGGGCTGTACCAGATGTTCTGGCTCGGGCGCATTCCTGATCACGCCGCGGTTCACGAGACCGTGGAGACGGCCAAGCGCATGGGCTGCGGTCCGCAGGCGGGTTTTTTGAACGCCGTGCTGCGCGGCTATGCGCGCGAACGCGACGACACCATCGCGCTTCTCGCCGAGCTCAAAATCAAAGAACCCGCCCGCGGCTGGTCGCATCCGCAGTGGCTGTGGGAACGCTGGCAAAAGCACTGGGGCATCGAACCGGCCACGCGTCTCCTCGAATGGAACAACTCCCCGCCCGCGACCTACGCGCGCGTGAACACGTTGCGCACAACCGCCGTGGCGCTGGCGGATACGTGGCGCGCGGAAGGAGTAGCCTTCTCGCCGTGTGCGTGGGACTGGACCGGCGACGATCTGGTGTTTCGACTCGACTCACATCCGTCGCTCGCCGAGCTGCCGAGTTTTCGTGCGGGTGGATTTTACGTGCAGGACCCCAGCACGCTGCTCGCGGTGCAGATGCTCGAGCCGCGCGCTGGCGAAGAGATTCTCGACCTGTGCGCCGCGCCCGGCGGCAAGACGACGTTCATCGCGCAACGCATGGGCAATCAGGGAACCATCGTCGCCACGGACGCGCACGCGGACCGGTTGGCGTTGATCGAACAAAACTGCCGCCGCCTCGGCGTCACCGGCGCGCGCACGCTGCTCGCGGGCGAACTGCCCGCTGCGCAAACCTTCGACCGCATCCTGCTCGACGCGCCGTGCTCGAACACCGGCGTCTTGCGGCGGCGCATCGAGCTGCGTTGGCGGCTGCAGCCCGCCGAGTTGGTGCGGCTCGCCGCGGCGCAGACGCGCCTGCTCGAACAAGCGGCAACGCGCCTGAAGCCCGGCGGCACGCTGGTTTACAGCACGTGCAGTCTCGAACCCGAAGAGAACCACGCCGTCGTGCAGCAGTTTCTCTGCGCGCACTCCGGCTTCCGGCTCGAAGCCGAGCGCCAGCTCACGCCGTTCGCGAACGGGGTGGATGGGGCGTACGTCGCGCGCGTGCGGCGCGACGCGCCGGCACGGAAGTGAGCCAAATGAGCCAGCCCCGAAAACTTCTCTGCGCGCGATGTGGCGCGAGTTTCCACTGCGGCGCGGAAGCGGGTTGTGCGGAGTGTTGGTGCGCGGCATTGCCGCATGTGGGAGTGGTGGCGGGGCCGGAGGAGGATTGCTTGTGCCCCGCCTGTCTCGGCGCGGAGATCGCGGCGCGGGGCACAGCTCCCGCAGCCGGCGCGGCCGCTGGTTCGGTGTCGTTCGCAGGCGCGGCTCGCACCGCTCCGTTGCCGGCGTCGCCCGCGGGCCGGGCTCACGGCACGGGGATGTTGTAGAAGGCCAGCCACGCGCCGATCTGCGAGCCGAGGGTGATTTTGTCCTGCTTGTACCAATTCACATGGCCGTCCTCGAACAGGAAGTGGCCGCCTTCCATGATGTCCTGGTTGGCGCGGTGGCTGGTGGTCGCCACGCTGGCGGATTGGCCGGCCATCGCGCCGGTGCCGTTGATGGTGACGCGGACGGCGGTGGGCGTGAACGGCATGCCGGTGGGCTGCGGTCCGGGAGTCCCTTGGATTTGCAGCATGTCGCTGACGATCGGAGCATCGCGATACGGACCATCCAGGCGCGTGCGGGCGAGCCAGTTGCTCACGGAGCCGAAATAGGTGTGACCGCCCTCGGGCACCGTGCGGCCGACGAGGTAGAAATAGCCGGACAATTCCTGATGGGGGACGTTGGGATCGCCGTAAGCCGCGCCGACGTTGGGCTGTACCTGAAGGCGGTCCACGGCGCGGTGATATTCGCCGGTCGGGCAGTAGAGCGGACTGTTCTTGGTGCCCGAAGCCGAGGTCGTCACGGGCAGAAGGTAATACTTGTAAAACGAGAGCACCGACGGGCCGACCCAGCTCAGATGCATTCCCTGTCCCGCGCCGTCGGTGCCGGCCGGGAAGCGGGTGTCGTAATCACCCGCATAAACATTCATCCCCACGCCCCACTGCTTCAGGTTGTTCAGGCACAGTGCGCGGTTGGCGGACTGCTTGGCGCGCCCCAGCGCGGGGAGGAGCATCGAGGCGAGGATGCCGATGATGGCAATGACCACGAGCAGTTCGATGAGGGTGAAGCCGCCGGTGGCCGTGCGCCAAGAGCGAGGGTGGTTGGGTTTCATGGGAGAGATTGCGGGTGTTCTAAAGCGTGCGCGGAGAAGGTCAAGGTGAGACGCAGTTTTCGGAGCACGCCCGGTGCGGCCTGACGTTGTGCCTGAAGACCGGGGCCGGAGGGGGCAGGCGGAAGGCAAGCAGCGCGCCATTCATGCCGCTTCCGCGTGGATCGCTCCGGGCGGGTGCGCACACGGTGGGACGTGCGGACGGTGAAGCGGCCCGAAGGCCGTGTGCCAACGCCGTTGGCGGGCCGCGCGGGTCGCGCTGACAGCGCCGGTCACCAACGCCTGCCAGGGGCCGCCCGCGGCGGGCTTGAGCCGGTTGCTGTCGGCGTGATGCCACGGGGCCGACAGCAGTAGTTCCACATGGCCGTCGAGGAAGGTCACGATGCTGCGCCCCGAGCGGCGCAGGTGCGGTCCGCCCCAGTGCGGGTCCACGCCCGTACGCTGTTGCCGCCCACTGCGGGCTGGAAACGGTCCCGGCTGTAACGCCAAGTGCGTGACGACCCCCAAAGCAAGCCGGATGCGGGAAAACCGCCCGTCCGGTTTGATGAGGGGCTGGTGGTGGGAGGCGGGCGACGACAACTGCGGTCTTCCGCCCGAACTCCCGGCCCCGGCCTGTTCTACATTGATCCGCGCTGGCGCGGGCCATTTTCCTCCGCGATTGCGTCAAGCGGCCGGTGCTGAGGAAAATCTCCCAGGCCGCGTGCAAACCAACGGCGGTGCCCGGATTCAGTCGGTTCAAGGAGTCCCGGCAAACCTATTCTCCGTAAACTGGCCCTCAATGAAATCCTGTATTTGGTCGATAAAACCAAAAATCCGGTTGACTCGCGGACATCAAATCGTTACCCCTTTTCGAAGTCAGCGGATAAACAAACTGAACAACCAAAAAAAGTTATATGAAGCTCAAGTTCCTCACCTCCCTAATCGCCGCCGGCGTCATGCTCGTCGGCACCTCCGCCTTCGCGCTCACGGATGCCCAAAAGGCCAGCATTAACGCCGCGATCAACGCTGCCAACACCGCCAACCTTGCTCAGGTCGCTGCGGCTCAGCTCTTAGAGAAAAGCCCGGATGCGGCGCGCGTCGCAGTTGATTTCATCATCGCCGCCGCCAAGACGAAAATGGGACCCAACGCGAGCATCAGCCAGGTTCGTAACTTGGTGAACGCCCTTGTTGCCGCGGCTCCGACCAAGGCTCCAACCATCGTTGCCTCGGCCGGCGGTTCTTTCCCCGGAATGATTGCCAACATCGCCTCCGCGGCGCAGTCCGCTGTTGCGGCTGCCGCCAGCGCTGGGACGATCACCGCGACCCAAGCCACTGCGCTCTCGACTCAGGTCAATCAAGCCGCCGGGGTCACTGGCGTCGGTGTCCGCGCTGGCGGCTCGCTCTTCCAGGCAAACCAAAGCGTCGCATCAGCAGCTGCCCGAGCTGAATTCCAACGCAGCAACCAGAACAACTACTCCGAGCCCTGATTAATCCGCGTCCCGGTTGTTTAGCTTTTGGGCCTGAGGTTTCCTCAGGCCCTTTTTCTTTGTCGGGATACCTTCGCGCAACCTGCGTCACTTCAACCTCTTCACCCGTGGCTGCACCGTCGCGCCTGGGTCGCTCACCATCGTCAGCGGAAGCTGATTTTGCTGCCTGCCCAACCTCACGACGCAACTGGGTGGACTGGTTAGCGTCATCGCGGAAATCAAAACTGCCGGTGGCCCCGCATCACCGCCTGCCGGATACTCGCGTCCTCGCCGCCGGTGGCCTTCGCCGCGCTTGCCCCGCCGCAGTCCGTCTGCAAACGCCCGCCCCGCTCCATGAAAACTCCGCCCGCCTCCACCCCGGTCACCCGCCGCGATTTTGTGCGCACCAGTTCTGCGGCGGCGACGCTCGCGTTATCCAGCGGATTTGCCCATCCCGCCAACGTCTTGGCGGCGGCTGCGCCCGCAC
>BJHT01000121.1 GCA_014193395.1 Verrucomicrobiota bacterium | reverse complement strand
GTGAGCGCGCGGCGTATCGCGCGCCCGCCCCGCCCCCGGAGTGCGGCCGTCCCCGGCCGCAGCAACGTCCGCCCGCACGAGGGCCGTGGAAATTACCCGCGCCTCCCTCCGCTCCAGCCCGCTGCGCCCGAGGACGGGCGCACTCCAGAACCATCGCCTTCAACCGCCCTGGCCCGCCACGCGTTTTCGTGCGCGCCAGCTTTGCCAGGCGAGCGGGAGCACGCGGAGCGCCGCCAGCGCCACGCACGCCCAACCGAACACATCGCCGTGCCGTGTGTAATAGGTCAGCGCACGTTTCTGTCCCTCGGGCAGCAGCGGGATGCGGACGGTCTTGAAGCCCGCGCCGTAGATGTCCCGGCCCGCGCGGAAATAGTCTTCGTCGAGCCGGCCGCAGGGATCGACCCAGCAGGTGAGGCCGTTGTTGGTGCAGCGCACGAGCGGCACGCCGTTCTCGATGGCGCGGAACACGGCGACGGCCGCGTGCTGCCATTGCTGCGCGCTTTCACTGAACCAGCCGTCGTTGGTCAGGTTCACGAGAAAATCAGTTTCGTCGCCGACATACTGGCGGGCCAGGTGCGGCAGGACATCCTCGAAGCAAATCAGCACCGCGGTGCGGGCGCGCGGGCGCTCGATATCGAAGGGCACCACCGCCTCGCCCGTGGCGAAGCCGCCGCCGATGGGCGTGACCCATTTGAGAAACGGAAGCCATTTCACCAGCGGGATGTATTCGCCAAAAATCACGAGGTGGCGCTTGTCGTACTTCGCCACCAGGCGGCCGGCGCGATTGATGAGAAAGCTGCTGTTGAACTCGCGCACGGTCTTGGGATCCGACGACGTCGGGTCGGGTTCCAGATCGTCTGCGCCGAGGATGATCGCGACCTCATTTTCCGCGGCGAGCCGGCTCACGGCATCGGCGATGAATTGGTCGTAGCGCAACAGGCCCGGCACCACACCCTCGGGCCACAGAAGGAGATCGGGTTTCGTGGCGAGCGCAGTGCGGGAGAGCGCGAGGAGTTTTTCGAAACGGTTGGTGGCGCTGCCGGGATCCCAGAGCAGACGCTGCGGGATGCTGGGCTGCACGAGGGCGATGGTGAGCTCGCGTTCGGCGGGCGCGCGCACCGCGAGACGTGTCATGCCGAACGAACACGCGGCGGCGACGCCGAGCATGGGCACCACGATGTCGCCAAACGCCAACCCGCGTTGCTGCGGCTGCCGCACGAGCAGGAGCAGCGCGGAGACGAGGCCGACCGCAAACCACACGAGCAGAAACGACACGCCGTAAACCGCCGTGAACGACGCGATCTGCGTGACCGGCAGCATCCGATACTGCGAGACGCCCAGCGCCAGAAACGGAAAGCCCGTGAACAACCGGCCGACAATCATTTCGAGCGCGACCCAAAGCACCGCGCACAGGAGCGCCCATCGCAGGCGCGCGAGTCGCGGCGTTGCGGCGAAGGCCGTCAGCAGGGCGAAGTGCGGCCCAGCCAGCGGAGCGCCGAGCATTGCTCGGCCTTGAGCGTCCGGCTCGCGTCCGGCCGAGCAATGCTCGGCGCTCCGCTCGGGTTCCGCGGCTTCCGGCGCGACCCTCACGGAGAGCGGCGTGGAATTTGGCGCCAGGGTGCCGGGAAAAAGCCGCCAGCACAGCCAGACCCACACGCCCGGATAGACCGCGAGATAGGCGCACAGCGCGAGCCAGCCGAGGATTTTTTCCCAACCCACCGGCATGTGCAGGAGCCAGTAGAGCGTGGGCAGGCAGAAGGCGAGACCGCCAAGATAACCCAGTCCGAACGCGCGTTTCCCGCCGATGCCGAGCGCGGCGAACAGAAGCAGCCCCGGCCCGATCCACGCCAGCCCGGCGATCGACGAGCGCGGGAAAGCCGCTGCCAGCAGCAGCCCCGCGACAAGGGCCAGCACGCGGCGAATCCGGTGGTGGTGTTTATCAAACCAAACTTGCAAGCGCGCGAGCTTGCCGCCCACCCCCGCGAAGGCAAGCGCTGGCGGCAGCCGGGTGCGGTTCGGGGTGGAGGGGGGAGGTGTTGCGTGATGCGTGATGCGTAATGCGTGATTTCAGATTCAATCCCCCACGCCAATCCCGAAGGCCCCGAACCGAGTTCACGGATCACGCATCACGGATCACCCATCACGGATCACGCATCACGCATCCCCAACCACTGGCGAAAAACCTCACCGCTGGTCAAAACAAACCACCGCCGCGTTCATCATTCCGGCGCACGAAATTTCTCCGACCACTCAAGTCGCTGCAAACAGGCGGGTTGCCACTGGCTCGTCCTCACAAAATGCGCCGTGGCATCGCTGTTGCTAAGAGCGTATGCGCGTTGTGCGTAGCAGCAGTTGTTCGGTTTTGGGCACCGCTTTTCAGGCCGGTCGGCGCGCGGACTTGCGCCGGGACGGCGAGCGGTGTCAGCCGGACCGTCGGTAACCACCAACCATCGGAAAACATGAAAAAAATCGAAGCGATCATCAAACCATTCAAGCTGGAGGAAGTTAAGGACGCCCTGGCCGAAGTCGGCATCGAGGGCATGACCGTCACCGAAGTCAAAGGCTTCGGCCGCCAGAAGGGCCACACGGAAATCTATCGCGGCAGCGAATACACGGTGGACTTCCTCCCCAAGATCAAACTCGAGCTGGTCGTCGCCGACAAACAGGTGACCCCGGCTGTCAACGCCATCATCAAGGCCGCCAAGACCGGCAAGATCGGGGACGGCAAAATCTTTGTCTCCAATGTCGAGGACGCCATCCGCATCCGCACCGAAGAGAAAGGTGAGCAAGCTGTTTGATTAACCCACCCGCAACCGCAACCCAACTATTGAAGCGATACCATCCATGAAAAACCTCCTCTCCCTTCTCACTCTCACTGCGGGCCTCGCTTTGGCAGGCGTCAGTCTGCGCGCAGCCGATGCACCGGCCACCGCGCCTGCCGCGCCTGCCGCCCCCGCCGCGGCTCCGGCAGCCCCCGCTGCCGCGGCCCCGGCGGCACCGAAGCTCAAGGACCCGAGCCTCGAAGAACGCATCGCGGACCTCGAGGCCTACGTCGGCAACGGTGCCCGTGGCAACGTCGCCAACACCAACCTCGCGACCAAGATCGGCGGCGCCGGTCCCGGTCACAACGGCTTCCAGATGATCTGCACGGCGCTCGTGCTCTTCATGACCCTGCCCGGCCTGGCGCTCTTCTACGGCGGCCTCGTGCGGCGCAAGAACGTCCTCTCCGTGCTCGCGCAATGTCTCGGCATCGCCGGCCTCGTCACGATCCTCTGGTGGGTGTGCGGTTACAGCTTTGCCTTCCACAGCGGCAGCGCCTATCTCGGCTCGCTCGACTGGGCGTTCCTCAAGGGCGTGGACTCGAGCCCCAACACCGACTACGGCGCGTGGGTCTCGCACAACGTGTATTCCATGTATCAGCTCATGTTCGCGATCATCACCCCGGCGCTGATCATCGGTGCCATCGCGGAACGCATGAAGTTCTCGGCGATCCTGCTCTTCGTCGCGCTCTGGATGTTCGTCGTTTATTTCCCGCTCGCGCACATGGTGTGGGGCGTGGACGGCATGATGAACGGCGTGTGGAATGCCGACGCGAAAATCAAGGCGATCGACTTCGCCGGCGGCACGGTGGTTCACATGAGCTCCGGTTGGTCGGCGCTCGTGCTCTGCTTGATTCTCGGACCGCGGCTGGGCTTCGGCAAACAGCCGATGCACCCGCACAGCATGGTGATGTGCATGATCGGCACGGGCATGCTCTGGGTCGGCTGGTATGGGTTCAACGCCGGTTCCGCCGTCGCGGCGGATGGCATCGCGGCCAACGCCTTCACCACCACCACGGTGGCCACAGCGGTCGCGTCCTTCGTGTGGGCCATGGCGGAATACATCACCCGCGGCAAGCCGAGCGTGCTCGGGTTCTGCTCGGGCGCGGTGGCCGGTCTGGTCGTCGTGACCCCGGCGTGCGGCTTCATCGACATCACCGGCTCGGTGATCATCGGCATCTGCGCCGGCCTGGTCCCCTACCTCGCCTGCTGGAAGCTCAAGGCCATGTGCGGCTATGACGACGCGCTGGACACCTTCGGCGTGCATGCCGTCGGCGGCTCGATGGGCGCGCTGCTCACCGGTTTCCTGGCCACGGCCAAGAGCGGCAACGCCAACATCGTCAGCAACCTCGCTGATGTCGGCGGCAAGCTCGACCTGGCCAATCCCGCCACCAAGAACGGCCTCGCCAAGCTCGTGGAGAGCGGCGGCCTCTGGATGGAACAGCTCAAAGCGATGGCTCTCACCGTCGTGCTCGCCGTCGTGGGCACCGTGATCATCGCCTACATCGTCAAGGCCGTCGTCGGCCTGCGTCCGACCGAGGAAGTGGAGACCGCCGGTCTCGACCTCTCGGAACACGGCGAAGAAGGTTACCACGGCTAAATCGCCGTTTCCCCACGCCCGCCGCGTCAGGCCCCGCGACCGCAAGGTCGCCCCTGGCGCGGCGGTTTTGTTTTTGGCAGACGGGGTGGGCAGAAATTTTCGGCAGAAAAATGGGGGCAGAAAAATACGAAGAGAAGGGAGGGAGGAAATGCGGTGCGGCCGGGCGGGACGCGGTTTTATTCCGTGCGGCCTACCCTCCGGTCACTTCTCTGTCCCCGCCTTCCCAGTTCCTATTTTTCTGCCCCCATTTTTCTGCCGCTGTTTTTTCTGCGCTGAGCTTTCTGCGGCACCCCCGATCTGCACGACCAGCGCGGTTGTGTTGTCGCGGCCGCTGTTGGCGAGCGAGGCGTTTACCAACTGCTGCGCAGCGTTGCCATCGCCCGCCGCAGCTTCAGGCGAGCGCAATAGTTCCAGCAGTTGCTGATCGTAGAGGCCGTCGGTCAGTCCGTCCGTGCAGAGCAGAAAAATGTCCCCCGGTTCGCAGCCCACCGCGCCCACCTGCGGGTCCACGAACTGGCTGCCGGCGCCCAGCGCTTTTTGCAGCAGATGCCGCCGCGGATGCGTCCGCGCCTCGCGCTCGTTGATCTGCCCCATGCGCTGCAGCCAGCCCACGTGCGTGTCATCCTGCGTGAGCTGCTTGATGCTCCCGTCGCGCGCCGACAGATAATAAATCCGGCTGTCCCCGATGTGCCCGAAATACATCCAGCCCGGCGTAAACCAGCACAGGCTCAGCGTCGCGCCCATGCCGCGGCATTCCTCGTAGCAGCTCCCGAGAAAGGTCAGCGCGCGGTTGATCTGCGTGAACAGTTCCGACAGCACATCACTGAAGCCCGCGGTCATCCCCGCCGCCGTCTGCTGAAACGAGCGCGGCAGCAGTTGCGTGATTTTCTCCACCGCGATGCGGCTGGCGAATTCCCCGGCCGCCGCGCCGCCCATGCCGTCGCTCACCGCGAAGGCAAAATCCTGGTTTGCCAGCGACGCCTCGCCCAAACGGCCCAGATGGCGGACCTCGCGCCCGTCGAACTGCAGGCCGAGGAAAGAATCTTCGTTGTTGGCGCGGACATGGCCGCGATCCGTCCAGCCGGACCAGAGCAGCCGCTGCGACGCGGTTCCCGACGGCGCTTGTTTCAGCGCCAGCGGCGGAGTTTTTTTCGGCGGTGCGATTTTCTTCATGGTCGGTCGTGGACGGAATCACCGGCGTCCGGCAGGAGCGTGGCGAACTCGAAATCAATGATGCAGAAGCGCCCGTCCTTCTGCCGGTAGGTCACATTGCGCATGTCCGGATCGTCGTGGCGCACGCCGAACGGCTCCAGTTCCGCGAACAGCGACTTGGTCCGCTCGGCGTCCAGATGCTCGACGCGGGAGCCGCAGTTCGTGGTGACGATGCGGAGCTTTTCCGCATCGGCCTCGAGCAGTTTCGGCACGAAATTGCAGCCGCGCGCCTCGAGATGCCGCAGGATTTTCACCTCCTGCGCGAACCGCTGCGGGGCGTCCGGCCCGTGGTAGGTCTTGCACACGCGGCCATCGAAACTCAGATGGACCGTGGCGCGCAGGGTGTCTTTGACTTGCAGCATAAACTGACCTGGCCGGAGCCGTCGCGGCGCCGCCGTTGCGCCCGGAATTTCCGCGGTCGAGACGGTGGCAGGCGGTGGCTGGTGGTGGCGACGACGGACTGTTGCCCGCCGGGTTGATAAGTCAATCACCGCCCGCCGCGGCGTGCGGCCGTCCCCGGCCGCAGCGACGTCCGCACGCGCGGGCGCGTGGGATTGACGAACGGTTCACTGCGCTCCACCTCGCTGCGCCCGGGGACGGGCGCACGCCGCCACCGGTCACTTCGCGACCGCGTCTTCCGGCTTGGCCGCGGCCTCGATCGTCTCGCGGACATACTGCGCGTGGAGCACCGTGCCGATGCCAAGCAGACGCCGGACGATCCGCTCCTCGTGCTCACCCTTGATCCGTTCTTCATGAAAATGTTTCGCCACGACCATGCCCACCAGCAGCGGGTGCCCGTCCTTTCCGGCGACGAAAACCGGCCCGCCGCTGTCGCCGGAGAAGGTTGTGAAATCCGCCAGAAACACGGGATGCGTCCGCACCGGCAGCAGTGGCGGACTCGCGAAGATGCCCTGTCGCGCAACCGGGAAACCAGCGCCGTTGGCCTCGAAACGCTCGGGATAAGTCAGGACAAACAGAGCGCTGCAAAGGTGAACTCCTGCCGCCGTCAGTTGCGCTTCGTCAGCCAGTCGCGCTGCGGGCAGGGGCGACACCGGGACCGGCGACGGCTCGACCAGGCGCAACACGGCCACGTCTTGTTTTCCATGGCGCACCCACAGCGGCTTGTCGTCGCGCCGCACGGAAACAGTGTGATCACGCCGCACATACGAGCCATCCGGTTGGCCCGCGCGGAGGACGAGGATCACAGTCGCGCCCTTGGTCCGCTCCAGCACATGCGCCGCCGTAACGAGGTAGAGCGCCGGGTCCGGCGCGGCCCGCCGCACGAGAAAACACGTCGCCGTGGAGTCCGGATGGAAGATTTTGCAGGTGGCCTCCATCACCTCGGTGGCGAAGTCCGCCGCCACCGCCGCTCGCACTGACCAATTCAAAGCACGCTCCATCGCACATGCTTCCCGGGGTGGTTGGATGAATTGCGGGGGCCTTGCCTCGGAACGGCTGCCCCACCGCCGCCGTCGGTGCGATTCCCCGCGCCCGAGCACTTACTCAAAGAAACACTCGCGCACTTCGGCAACGTAAGGCAGGGCTGCGAGGGCCAGCAGGATTTCGCGCCAGTTACGTTGGTGCGTGTTCCCGATGCAAAGCGCCTGCTGCTTCGAACACCCGATGCGCCCACGGCTGCCCGGAGAAATCTGCACGCTGGGATCCAGGCGCCGGACTTCCTGATACACCGCCGGGTCCGCCGGCACGCAAAACTCGTACGCGACCGACACCAGACCATCCGGCGGCCCGCGCAAGCCATCGGGGCGGATGGCCTCCAGCCGGAACTTGATCTTGCTGGCGGCATTGGTGGCCGACGGCGTGCCCAGCGCGTTGGCGTGCTTCAGTTTCTCCGCTGCCGGGCCGCCCACAGCGACCCAGTTCGTGGGAATCGGAATCGTCACCTGACCCGTCGCGGCCCATTCAGTCCCGCGCAGCATCAGCGCCTGAAAGCCGGGGCCGTGCATCGCCTCGGGATGCCCGAGATTGCAGCAGAACGTGCGGCCCTGCCCGCGCTCAGTGACGACCACCACCGGCTCCTGCTGTCCGGCACCGCCGAAGCTTGGAACGGCAAGTGCGGTCGCCAGCACCCTGCCCGTGGGTCGTACCAGCCACCGGTGTCGCAGTTCATCCGGCACATGTTGAAAGTCGGGCATTCCTTTCGTCACTGGATGTTCCGGCGCGGTGATGCGCACCGCGAAGGAATGCAGTTCCCCGGGCCCGTTGCTTTTTTGAACCGACTGCCCGACGAGCTCGGCGAACTCCGGCCAGTCGTTCCACGCCGCGATCGCGCCATGATAAATCACAAAGCCGTGCCCCGCCGCGAGGTAGTCGAGGAACGCCCGCTCCAGGTCCGCCGGCCAGCGACGGCCCGGGTTGTCGGGAGAAGTCGGGTAATCGCTGACGATGACATCGTGCCGGGCGAATTCTCCCGCCTTCAGCGCCGGCACGTTGGTGCAAACCTCGACGCGGAACCGGCCGCTCGCCTCGTACATTTTTCGCAGCAGCGGGGTGGTTTTCTGCGCGCTTTGATTGTTCGCGCCGCTGAGCAGCAACAGGCGGACCGGCGGGGCCATGGGCGCGTCGGCGGCCAAAGCCGATGGCGTGGGCGCGCCCATGAAGGCGACGCGGACGGCAAGGGCGAGCAGTGCGGTGAAACGGCGGCATGGCATAAAATCGGTGTCGGTCCGGGCGGATGGATTGCCGGTGAATCCACGGACATCCGAACATCGCTGCGCCTCTCCGGGCAAGGCGGCAGTTTCGTCGCGCGCCTGCAATGCGGTTGACGGAGCGCACGCGCATGGGCAACGTCGCCGCACCAATTCCCCCTGAGCTGTGCCGCGACATGGCCCTGGAAGACTCCATCTCGTATGAAATCGAAATCGTTCCTCCCCGTGCGCTGGCGGGCGTTCACGCTGATCGAGTTGCTGGTCGTCATCGCCATCATCGGCATCCTTGCCTCCATGCTGCTACCTGCGCTGGGCCGGACGAAGGTCAAGGCCACCACGGTGAAGTGTGTCTCCAACCTGAAGCAACTGGGCATCACGATGATGCTGTACACCGGTGATCATGAGGGCTACTATCCCTTTGCGGGCGCGGTGAACTGGCCGCAGATGTCGTTCGTGAATGTGTGGGTGTTGCTCAATCGCTACGTCGGCACCAACAGTGGTTTCTATCTTTGTCCGGGCGACAAGGGCCTCCCGTGGAACGTGGACTGGTGCGTGGCCAATCCGGGTTTCGGACTGACCGCCGCCGCGCTGCCGATGGGCAATTCTTACTATTATCCGACCCGGTACTATCGCGACGACGCCAACGCCGGCGTGCAGATACGCCATGAATCCCACGTCGGCTATCCGACCGAAAAGGTGATGATGACCTGCTACGCCGGGCCGGATGCGACGCCGCTCGGATCCAAGACGATCGTGCATGGGGCGGAGGGGTTGCCGTTGCTGTTCGCCGACGGTCATTCCGGCTTCATCAACACGAACAAGCTGAATCAAACCGCGCCGTATGGGCAGTAAAACTTTGACTGGACCATCGGCGGCCTGCCGAACGGACGCGATTTGAAGTAACGCCTCCGCAGCCCGTGCGCGTGATCTTGGTCTCGCGGATCCCCCGATCCGCAAAATTCCGCCGCCGCGATTGGTCGGCACGGGCGATCCTGATGAACCACCGAGATGCGAGAGACACAGCGCGGCAGAGCCACAATCGAAGCGGCGCGCGACCGGTCCCCGGTCGCAGCGGCAACATCGGAGCCGGGGGCGTTTGGAAGTTCTTGCGCCTCCGCAGGTGCGGGGCCGCTGCGGGCGGGGACCGCCCGCGCGCCGCTCTGGTTGCTACTCCGCCGCCCAGCGGCCGGCGGCTGAAATTTTTCTGGAAAGTTTTCGGTCTCGGGTCGCTCTTGAAGTCTTGAATTCATTATGAAAATCGCCCTCCGCTCGCTCGCTCTCCTGGTGCTCCTCGCCGGTCTGCCCGCGGAAATCGCGGGTGCCGCCGACCTCTCGCAGATGCGCCCGGTCGGCGCGGCGCGGATCAACATCACGCCGGATTATCCGGTGCGGCTCACCGGCTACGGCGGGCGGCGCACGGTGTTCGAGAGCGTCGAGCAGCCGATTTGGGCCAAGGCCATCGCGTTCGGCAGCGACGCGGAGGGGACGGCGGTGCTGGTGACGGTGGATAATTGCGGCGTGCCCGCGAGCCTGCGGGAGGCGGTGCTGAAACGCGTGCAAACAAAGAGCACGGTGAACAACGAGCGGTTTGCGATTTGCTCGTCGCACACGCATTCCGCCCCGGCGCTGGCGGGGGTGCTGGAGAATATTTTCAGCATGGATTTTTCCCCCGAGGATCGGGCCGGCATTGACCGCTACACGCGCGACCTGACCGACAAGCTGGAGCAGGTCGTGCTCGAGGCGCTCGCCGCGCGGAAGCCGGCGGAGCTGGCGTGGGCTGAAGGCAAGGTCGGGTTCGCGATGAATCGCCGGCTGCCGACGATCAGGGGGTTTCAGAACAGCCCGTATCCGCAAGGCCCCACGGATCACGCGTTGCCGGTGCTGCGCGTCACGGATGCTGCGGGCAAGGTGGTCGCGATTTTCACGAGCTATGCGTGCCACTGCACGACGGTGGGTTTCAACCGCGTCCACGGCGACTGGGCGGGGTGTGCGCAGGAGTTTCTCGAGCGCGATTTTCCCGGCGCGGTGGTGCTGACTGCGATCGGCTGCGGCGCAGATCAGAATCCGTATCCGCGCGGCACCTACGAGCTCGCGCGGCAGCACGGGCGCGAACTCACGAGCGAGGTGGCGCGCGTGTTGACGGGGAAATTCAATCCGCTGCCCAATGCGTTGAACTGCCGCGCGACGCAACTGGAGCTGCCGTTCGACACGCTGCCGACGCGGGCGGAATGGGAGGCTAGGGCGCGGGACAAGTCCGCGAGCACGGCCTATCACGCGCGCAGGAATCTGGCGCGGCTCGACCGCGGGGAGGCGATCCCGACGACGTTGCCCTACATGGTGCAGACGTGGGCGTTCGGCGCGGAGCTGGTGATGGTGTTCCTGCCGGGCGAGGTCGTGGTCGATTATTCGCTGCGGCTCAAGCGGGAGCTGGACCGCTCGCGCGTCTGGGTCAACGCCTACGCCAACGACGTGCCGTGCTACATCCCGTCGCGACGCGTGCTCGAGGAGGGCGGCTACGAGGCGGCTTCGGCGATGCTCTACTACGATCGGCCGGCGAAGTTCGCGCCGCAGGTCGAGGAGATCATCATCGGCGGGGTGCGGGCGATCACGCCGGGGACGTTTTTGAACGCAGGGGGACGGAGGTAGGGGCGTGATGCGTGATCCGTGATGCGTGATTTTTGAAGGGAGGGATCGTGGGCGGCGGGCATCCGCGGCGACGACGATGAACGCGGAGGGGAGATTGGTGCAACGATGGTAACGAGGCACGACCGCACGCAGCACGTGTAGCGCAGACTTCCAAGTCTGCTGTATCGCGGGTTTCCAAACCCGCAACGGGTCCGACCACCCACAACGCCCCTGGCTGACCGCACGCGTCCGAAACTCCGTGGCCGCCGCCGATTTGGAAATCGGCGATACAGCAGGTTTGGAAACCTGCGCTACGAGGACGAAGCGCCACACCGCGCCACACCGCGATAAAAACGAGTTTGCGTTTGACCCCGTTTGAAACCGGGGAGTACTGTGCGCGCTCTTAAAAACTTATGTTTGGGACAATTCGCCGTCATCAAAACTGGCTCTGGATGGTGATCATCATCGTGATCATCGTGAGCTTCGTGATCTTTTTCACCCCGGACGTCCGCTTTCGCGGGCGGGAGGACGCGGATTTCGGCACGATCAACGGGCGCAAGCTGACGCTGCTGGAGCTGCAAAATGCGCGGAAGGATCTGATGCTGCTGGCGCGGTTCAATTCCGGGGACTGGCCCAAGAACGACACGTTCCGCGACAACGAGGTGAAGCAGCGCGTGCTGATGCTCGATCTGGCAAAACAGTTCGGCATCCAAATCAGCGATGACGCGGTGGCGCAGCAGATTACGGGCATCTTCAAAGCTCGCGACACGCAGGTGTTCAACAAGGAAGGCTACAAAAACTTCGTGGAGAACATCCTGCCGACCGGGCGCTTGAATGAAGACGATTTGTACCGGTTCCTGCGGCACGAGCTGGAGCGGCATCAGTTGAGCCTGCTGGTGGGCCTGAGCGGACGACTGGTCACCACGCGCGCCGCCGATCCGCTGTTCAAGCGGGAGAACGAGGAGTTCGCGACCGAGGCGGTGTTTTTCAATTACTCGAACTACCTGGCCAGCGTGACGATCAAGACCAACGACCTGAATTTGTTTTTTACCAACCGGCTGGCTGTTTACCGCATCCCCGAGCGCATGCAGGTGAGCTACGTGCAGTTCGCACCGTCGAATTTCTTCGCCGAGGTGGACCCGGTCCTCGCCAAGGACACCAACCTGACCGCGAGCGTTGACGCGATCTACCAAAAGGACGGCACCAACAATTACACCGATGACAAGGGCATGCCGCTCCCGGCGGACGCGGCGAAGAAAAAAATCCGCGAGAACATCCGCGAGAAAATGGGCATGGATGCCGCCCGCAAACGCGCCAACGAAATCGCCAACGAGCTGTTCGGCATGCAGCCGCTGCTGGCCACCAATCTCTACAAGATCGCCGCGCAAAAGGGGCTGAGCGTGAAAGTCACCGAGCCGTTCACCGAGAGCGACGGTCCCAAAGGTATCCGGGCATTTTCATTTCCTCGCGCCGCTTTCAAGCTCACCGAGCAGGAGCCGTTGAGCGAACCCATCACCGGTTCCGACGGCATCTATCTGCTGGCGTACAAGGAGAAGCTGCCGTCGGCGGCGCCGACACTGGCCAGCGTCGAGGAGAAGGTCACCGAGGATTACCGGAAATCGCAGGCGCAGGAAATGGCGCGCACCGCGGGGATGAGCTTCGCGCGCAGCGTGACGAACGCGCTCGCGGCCGGGAAGACCTTCAAGGCTGCGGCCGCCGAGGCCAAGCTCGAGGCGGTGGAGCTGCCCAACTTCTCGCTCAGCACGCAGGAACTGGAGAAGTTCGAAGACCGCGTCAGCCTCCCGATGATCAAGAACAGCGTCGCCGTGCTCGCGGCGGGCAAGACCACCGGCTTCTCGGCGACTCGCGATGGCGGGATGGTGCTGTATCTCAAGGCCCGCGTGCCCGTGTCCGAGAAGAAGCTCAAAGAGGAGTTTCCGGCGTTTGTCGAACAGATCCGCGAATCGCGGGAGAATTACGCGTTCAGCGAGTGGTTCGGCAAACAGTTGGAGGCGTCCGGCCTGACAACGCAGGCGCAGGGTCAGGCTCCGCGCGGAGGGCGCTGAGGGCGGCCGCGGCGGGGGAGCGCGACCGGTCCCCGGTCGCAGCGCGTAGACGGGACGGATGCGCTGGGAAATGCGAGAGGCTCGCGCGCTACGCCCGGTGTTCACGATGCGAGGGGCACGCGTGGCCTTGCTGGACGCAGCCGCTCGTGAGCACGGCCGAGTTTGGCAAGGGAATTTGGGGCAAGGGAATGGGAGTTAACGGAACAGCTCAGTTTGCCGCTTGGCCCTTGAGCATTCCCTTGAGCTTTGAGCTTTAGCCTTGGACCTTTTTCACCGCGCCTGGGTGTTCATCGGCGTCCGTTCCGGATTCGCCAGCACTCTCACCAACCGCACGCCAATGATCAGCGCCATGACCAGCAACAGCGCCCCGCACAAATGCGACAGGCGGAGGAGAACGCGGTCCGACAACTTCTGATGCCCGAGTGACACGCTGTAACTCAGCACCGCAAACCACAGCGCGGCGCCCACGGTCACGCCCCCGATGCACAACGATTTGCTGGTCCAGTCCGGGTCCACCCAGCCGTGGGCGGTGAACGTGGCCGACAACGTGATCCACACAAAGAGCACGCTGGGATTCCCCAACACGCGTACGAAGCCAATCATAAACGCGGTGTGGGGATGCAGGCGGTGCTCGATCTTGTCGGCGCTCTGTGAGGTCTTCGCGAGCTTCGGGGCGATCAGGTATTTCAACCCGAGAAACAGCACGAGGATGAAGCTGATCAGCTCGATGGCAGCATGCATCATCCGCGATTGGAATAGGCTCGAGATGCTCGCGAAGCCGACCGCGCAATAGACGGTCTCCATCGCCACCGCTCCCAGTCCGATCATGAGCGCGCGCAGGAATCCGCGGCTGGCCCCTTCGTGGATGACGGAGATGTTGATCGGTCCCGGCAGGATCGACACCAGCACGCCGGCGATCACCCCGGTTACCGTTGCTTCAATCAAGGGGTGGTGATCGAAGAACTCCATCAGGCAGGCCCTTCGGTGTGATCGTCCGATTCGTCCTCCTGCTCGATCTCATCCCGCACCTTGCGCGAAATCCGCGGCCGGATGAACCCGTAGAGCAGATAAGTGGTGAAGACCACGGGAGCGGCGACGGGCACGACTTTTTTCCACAAGATCAGGAAAAAGCCGATCACCAAGATGGCGACGACGACCTTTACGAACGGCCGTTTGGTGCGCCAATCAATCTTTTTGAACGACGGATACTTCACCTCGCTGACCATCATGAACGACAGGAAAACCAGAATCACCGGCAGGATATAACGCCAGTTGCCCTGCGTGAGTTCCCTGCCGTCGAGCCACATTATGAACAGGGTCAGCGACGCCACCAACCCGGCGGCCGCAGGAATGGGGAAGCCCATGAATTCGGAGCTGCCGGCATAGCCGGGCTGCGCGGCGAGACAGTTGAACCGCGCCAGTCGCAACGCGCCGCACACGAGGTAAATCGAGGCGATGAACCAGGCGATTTCGAGTTCATTGGCAAACACGTCCTTCAACACGACGCGATAAACGAGAAACGCCGGTGCGACGCCGAACGACACCACATCCGCGAGCGAATCGAACTCGCGGCCGAACGGGCTTTCCTTGCCACCCATGCGGGCCAGCCGGCCATCCAGCAGATCAAAAATGCAGGCCAGCAGGATGAGGAAGAGCGCGGTGTTGATGTTGGTGCCGAAGTTCGTGGCGCGATCGGCCTCGACAATTTTGGTCAGCGCCAGAAAGCCGCAGAAAAGATTCCCCGCCGTCATCAGATTCGGCAGGAGATAGATGTTGAGCGGTTGCGGCGCGGGTGCCGCCGGGCCGCCAGGGGGAGGGGGATGGGAAAGAGGAGCGGCCATAAAACATCAGGACCGGACTGTTGGCGAGTCGCACACCGCTTGATTCACGGGCGGCACCGTAGCCGTCGCGCCACGCATTAAAAGCCGATAATTCCGCCGCCGGGCGAGCGGTCTCCCGCCGGGCGGCATCAAGTCCGCTCCGGCGGGGATCGATCACGCAGCCATGTACTCGCGCGGATCGGTGATCCGACCGGCGATGGCGCTGGCGGCGACGGTGGCGGGACTGGCCAGAAACACTTGGGATTCCTTGTCGCCCATGCGCCCGGGGAAATTGCGGTTGGTGGCGCTGATGCACTTCAGGCCGGGCTGATTGATGCGCCCAAAGGTGTCCACCGGGCCACCGAGACAGGCGGCGCAGCCAGCGTTTTCCGTCATGCGCACGCCGGCGGCTTCGAGAATCTGCCAGATGGTCTGGTCGCCCCAGCGGGTGGTCTGGAGGTCGTGAACAATCTCCGGCGTGGCTGGCACGCCAAAGGTGTCGATGGTCACGCGCTTGCCGCGCAACACGCGCGCGACCGCCACGAAGTCGCTGGTCTTGCCGCCGGTGCAGGAGCCGACATAAGCGCGATCCAATTTGATGTGGCCGAGTTCCTTCGCGCGCTTGCGTTGGCCGGGGTCGGGATGGCACGCGACGGTGGGTTCGAGCTGGTCCAGATTGACGACCGTTTCAAAAACGAACTTCTGAGCCGCGTCGGCGACCACCGGTTCGTAATTTTGGATGGTTCCATTCAAGCGCGTGCGGGCGTCCACGTATTCGGCCGTGCGCGCGTCAAACTCGAAAATGCCGTTCTTGCCACCGGCTTCGATGGCCATGTTCGCGATCGTCATGCGATCATCCATCGAGAGACTCGCTACTCCGGGGCCGTCGAACTGCATCGCGCGGTAGGTCGCGCCGTCGAAGCCAATTTCGCCGATACAATGGAGGATGACGTCCTTGGCCATCACGCCGGGCTGCAACTTTCCTTCGATGCGAAAGTGCATGGTCTCGGGCACCTTGAGCAGCAGCCGCCCGGTGCCCATCACAAAACCCGCGTCGGTATTGCCAATGCCCGTGGCGAACTCATTGAACGCCCCTGCCATGCAGGTGTGCGAATCGGTTCCGAACAGCACCTCGCCCGGCCGCGTGTGCCCCTTGGCGGGCAGGGCCGTGTGACAGACGCCCGCGTAGTTGGAGCCGTATTGGCGTTTCAGATTCCCCTTGGCCGCATCGAACTTCCACTGCCCGTTCGCATCATCAATGACATCGTAGAAATAGGGCAGCCCCTGTTCGCGGGAAAAATCGCGGAGAATGTCCACGTTGCGATTGGATTTGGAGTCCGCGGTGAAAATGTAGTGATCGGGAATGATAACTACCCGCTGGCGGTCCCAAACCTTGGCATTCTGTCCAAACTCACGCTTGAAGACCCCGATGGTCCCCGGCCCGCACACATCATGCGTCATCAGGACGTCCGCCTTTACCCAGATGTTATCGCCCGCCTGGACGGATGCTTTGCCGGCGGCACGAGCCAATACTTTCTCAGTCAGAGTCATAAATTAACAGGGGCGCAAGCTAGCGGAGCCGGAGGCGGGTCGCAAAGGAGAAACTCCCGCGAAAGAAAAACGCCGCTGACCGCCTCTGTGGTAGTGGGCCGCAGTCAATCGCGAGTGATGTGCATGGCTTTCTCAAACTCGCTCGAGAAACCGCGAAACTCCTCGACGATCTTGTCGGGTTGTTTGCCCAAGGTATCGAGCATGCGCGCCGCCATGTCCGGCTTGAGCTTGATCAGTTCGACGGCGGCGACAATCAACGAGAGACTGTTGTTCACATTGTGCCGGGCCTCGGAGAGTTTCTTGTTCAACGCTTCGACCTCGGACGGCGCGAGCGTGACCGCATTAGTTGGCAGACCCATGCTGAAAAGGTGGGCGAAAGGGGTCCCGGAATGCAAGTTGTATGGGTGTACGAGATAAAAGTGGGTTTTGTGGTTTTCCTTTGGTTTTGACCGCAGATTTGTAGTATTATGGCTACAATATGAAAACCAAAATCCCCGCTTACCCAAAACTCGAACAGCAACGCCAGGGC
>BJHT01000120.1:15699-17033 GCA_014193395.1 Verrucomicrobiota bacterium | reverse complement strand
CATCGAAGCCTACTACAACACCCACCGCAAACACTCCTCCCTCGGCTACAAAACCCCCGCCACATTCGAGGCCCAGCTCAACCCCAAAAACTAACCAAATGCTGGTCCAGAAATCCGTTGCATCTCACCTTTCACCTACGAAGGACCAATGCCAATTTGAGCAGACGAACCGCCGTACTGGGGCAGCACAGGCTCTTTCACCTCTAATGGCTAGGGTATCCGTTAAGGGTTGTACCTGATTGCACCTTGTGCCTTGCATCTAGTACCGAAAAAGCACTCCGCTAATCTTGAGTGGTACATCCCTAGTTTTAAGTACGCACCGCACTTATCGCAGACCTTGGTTAATCTCGTTTTGCGACCCTCCGTGACCCAAAACGTGCATTTTCGAGCCGAACCATCCTTCACCTCCCTCGCCAAACCCGCCCTCGTCCCATTTTTTTGCTTTGTCCTTTGAGTCCCTCACACCCCCACCTTCCCCCCGCTCCGTATCGACCGCTCCTCCGCCTCGCAAATCTCCACCGCGCTCGCCGCATCCGCCGCCGTCACGACCGTCGGTTGCTTCCCGGCATTGATCACCTCCACAAAATGCCGCAGCTCGCGCACGTAACCATCCGGTCCCTCCAGCTTCAGCACGCGCGCCGGCTGGCCCGCCTCGCACACGCGCAACCCATCCGCGCCGCGCGCCAGGTCATAGTCCAGCGTCGCCCGCTCGCAGTTCACCGTGTAAGCCATGCTGAAACCAAAACCCGGCGTCATCGCCCAGCTTCCCTCCGCGTGGACAATCGCCCCGCCCGCCACCTCGTATTGCGCGACCACATGATCGATGGCTCCCGTGAATTTTGTGTAGCCTGTGGCGAACACCGCCCGCGGACGACCGAAACAAAACTGCACGAAATCGACGTCGTGAATGTGCAGGTCCAGCAGCGCGCCCCCTGATTTTGCGCCGTCGCCGAAATGCGTGTGCCCCCACCCCGGTGGCTCCGCCACGCGCCGGAACCGCGCCGCCAGCACCCGCCCGTAAGTCCCCGCGTCCAGCGTCTCCTTCAACCACGCCCACTCCGGCCAGAACCGCAGACACATCGCCGGCATGAAGACGCCCTTGGCCACCGTCGCCGCCGCCGCGATCTCCCGTGCCAGCACCGCCGTGCGGGCCAGCGGCTTCTCACACAGCACATGCTTGCCCGCGCGCAGCGCCGCGATGGCCAGCGCCGGATGCGCGTGCGTCGGCGCGCAGATGTCCACAATGTCCACCGCCGGGTCCGCGAGCATCGCCTCGAAACTGCGGAACGCCGTGAACGAACCCGGCTCCAGTTTCACCGGCGCATTGTCGCCCA
>BJHT01000120.1:0-15689 GCA_014193395.1 Verrucomicrobiota bacterium | reverse complement strand
CCACGCCCGAGAAGTCGCCGTCCAAGTGCCGGCCGCTGGGATTGCACAGCGCCGCCACGCGCGCCTCCGGGATTTGCCGCCACGCCTTGATATGCGTCGCCGCCATGAAGCCGAGACCGATGATGCCAACGTTTAACATAAGGAGTCAGGAGTTAGGAGTCAGGAGTCAGAAAGTAAGAGTCAGGAGTTAAGAATCAGGAGTTAGGAAACAAGAGTTAGGATCAGGAGCCAGAATCAAAAGAACGCCGTTTCGGAAATAGCCCGGTACCGCAGGCGTCCTCGCCTGCGAGTTCCGGCGGCGTCTCGCCGCCAGAACCAATTCACCGGAAATCGACACACGCCCGAATATCATCAGCCTCCAAGTCCGGCAGCTCGCTCAAGACCTCGGCCGGCGACAAACCCGCCTCCAGCAAATCCAGCACATCCGTCACACGGATGCGCATCCCCCGCACACACGGACGTCCGCCGCACTGCCGCGGGTTAAACGTGATACGGTCGAGTAGATTCATGGCTGCCTTCCTGCGCTGGCTTCGGGACCAATGCAATCACACCAGCCCCAGCACATACTCCGTCGCCCGCTTGATGTCTGCCACGCGCGTCGTCCCCGCCTCGCGCTCGATGGCCAGGTCACCGGTGAACCTCACCTCGTCCAGCGTGCGGAAGAACGCCCGCCAGTCCACCTGACCCGTTCCCACCACCACCTCGTCGCCCCACGTCCCCGGCACCTTCGTTGCGATGGCGTCCTTGAGATGACACGAGCGCAGGAACGGCGCGAGCACCCGCAGCGCCGCGATGGGATCACCCTTCTCGTACAGAATCATGTTCGCCGGATCGAAGTTCACCCCCACGTTCGCGCACCCGAGCTGCTCCAGAAAACTTCGCAACGTCCCCGCCGTCTCCTGCCCCGTTTCGAAGCCCAGCGCAATACCACGCTCGCCGAACACCCCCGCGATGCGCCCGATTCGCTCCAGCAGCTTCCGAAAATCCGGGTCGCTTTCCTCATGTGGCAGAAACCCCGCATGAAACGTCACCAGCTTCAGCCCCAGCCGCGCCGCGATGTCCGCGACCGCCTGGATGTTCCGCCAGTTCTGTTCCCACGTCGCGTCCGGCACCACGCCGCCCGTGCGCCGGATCGTCTCCGGCGTCGTGTAATCCTCCCCCACCGTGCCGAACATCCCGCTGGCGATCGTGACTCCCGCCGCCGCAAACAACTCCGGCGCCGCGCCCCACACCTCCGGTTTCTCGCGCAACGGATCCAGCGCGAGCTGCACGCGCGGAATCCCAATCTGACGCAAATAACCCAGCAACTGCTCCGGCGACGCCGGCTGCAACGACCACGAACACACCGCAAGACGGGAAAAAAGATTGGCTGGCATAAGTATTTTGAAGTGCGCCGATGAAGCCACGGCCGGCCGGCCTTGTCACGCGGGATACGCCGAACGGCAACTCGAAGAGCGTGCCTCCACCCGCTGCATACGGTCTTGTTCGCGTTCCCCGGTCCCGACGGCGCGCCGCATCTTCGGAGCGCCGATCTCAGGATCGGCGGGTTCAAACTTCTCCGACGAACCCTTGCTGTCGCAGCGCCTCGAAGAGCACGAGCGCCACGCAGTTCGAGAGGTTCAGCGAGCGCGACTGCGGATTGAACATCGGGATGCGCAGCCACCTTTCGCGGTGCTCCGCCAGCAGCGATTTCGGCAACCCGGCCGTCTCGCGTCCGAACACGAGATAATCATCCGGCCCATAAACCACCTCCGCGTAATGCCGCGGCCCATCCGATTCGATCAGCCACAGCCGCGCGCCCGCGGGCAGGCCGCGCTGGAACTCGCCCCAGTTCGCCCAGCGTTTCCAGGTGACCTGCTGCCAGTAATCCATGCCCGCGCGCTTGAGCTGCCGGTCGTCGAGCTGGAAACCGAACGGCTCGATGAGATGCAGGGTCGCGTGCGTGGCCGCGCAGAGGCGCGCGACATTGCCCGTGTTGGGCGGAATCTCCGGTTCGAGCAGGACGACGTGCATGGCGGCAGCGCGGCTCAGGCCTTGGTGCGCGGCACGCGGGGGGCGCGCGGTGTGCGCGGCGTCCGAGGTTTGCGGGGCTCCCGTGGCGCACGCTCGTTCCGCGTGGTCTTCTTCGTCCCCTCCGTCGCCTCCGTCGCATCGACATCCCCCGCGCCCGCACCCGCGCTCTTCCCATAGAACACCCGCCACAGTACCAGCCCCTGTGCGGGCGCGGTCATCCCCGCCACACGGCGGTCGCGCTGCGCGAGAATCTCGCGAATGTCGGCGGCGTTGATTTTTCCCAGCCCCACTTGCACCAGTGTGCCCACGATGCCGCGGCACATTTTGTAGAGAAACCCGTTGCCCTCGATGATGAACGTGAGCAGCGGCCCGTGTTTGCGCACGTCGCAGCGCGTGAGGCGGCGAACGGTGATTGCGCGCTCGTAGCAGCTGGGCGAGGCGAACGATTTGAAATCGTGTTCGCCGACAAACAGCGGCGCGGCTTCGCGGACGGCGCGCAGGTCCAGCGGGCGCGCGACGTGCCACGCCTGCGTGCGCAGGAGCGGGTTCATCGCGGCGTGGTTCCAGACCAGGTAGCGGTATTCCTTGCCGGTGGCATCGAAGCGCGCGTGAAACGCGGGATGCGCCCGCGTCGCGCGCTGCACACGAATGTCCGGCGGCAGATAGTGATTGAGCGCGAGGAGCAGCTTGCGGACGGGCATCCGAAACTCACCGGGTTGCAGGTCCAGATGCGCGACCATGCCCAACGCGTGAACGCCCGTGTCCGTGCGGCTCGAACTGTGCAGCCGCGGCGCGCTCGGGAAGATTTTCGCCAGCGCCTCCTCGACGAGCTGCTGCACGCCGGTGCCGGTCTTCTGCACCTGCCAGCCTTCGTAGTTCGTGCCGTCGTAGGCGATGACGAGCTTGAAGCGCAGCGGGGCAGGGGAGTCGGCGGGGGGCGTCATGGGAGGCGGGCGAAGGGCATCACGGAGTCGGCGGCGTGGCCACATCGAGATAACTCTGGAGCAAGATCGCCGCGGCCATCTTGTCGATTTTGTCTTTGCGATCCTTCTGCCGGACGTTCGCTTCCTTCAGCGAACGATGCGCCTGCGCGGAGGTCAGGCGTTCGTCCCACGTCTTGATCGGCACGGTGACCAGCGGTTGCAACGCGGCGATGAAGTCGCGGACCTTCGCGGCGGCAGGACCGTACGAGCCATCCATGTTGCGCGGCATGCCGATGAGAATGAGGCTCGCAGGCTTCTCGCGCAGGATGGTTTGCAGCCGCGTGACGAACGCCGCGAACGGCTCGGCCGGGACGAACTCCAGCGGCTGCGCGATCATCCGCAGCTCGTCGCTGATGGCGACGCCGATGCGGACGGTGCCGTGGTCAAGGGCCAGAATACGCAGGTTTTGCAAGCGAGTGTTGGTGCTGGTGCGGTTGTGATATGTGTGCCGCCGCGTGCCGCGGGGCGCACCGTGCGATGCCGAACTGCGCTGGATAGAAACACGGCCCCGCCGCAAATGGCATTCATTTTCCCAAACGCCCGTGCCACGGTGCGCGCGGCGACTTTGGAGTGCGGTGACTTGTCACCGCTTTCCCGAGGCGACTGGTCGCCGGCAAAATTCCGGGAGCGTGTCTTGGGAATGGGGCGCTCACGGCTCGCGCCAGCGCGGGCGTGCTCGCGTGCCCGGAGGCGCACGTTGTTTCGACGGCGACAAGTCGCCTGCGCGAAAGCGGTGACCAGTCACCGCACTCCAAATTGCCGCGTCACTCCGACTGTGTGCTGGCGGCGTAAGATTGCCTTTCGCATCCGTTTCCATCCGTGGTTCAAATTCCACTTTTAGAATGAAATCAAAATCCCCTGTCGCGGCCCCGATGTCGCTCGTGCTCTCGCTCAATCCCGCCATCGACGCCGAGTGGCGCGTCGATCGCATCCGCTGGGACGAGAAGAATGTCCTGAGCGGCGAAACACGCTGGGCGGGCGGCAAGGGCATCAACGTCGCGCGCTGGTTGCAGCATCTGCGGGGAAATCCGCGCCTCTTGATTCCGCTTGGCGGGCGCGCCGGCGACGAACTGGCGCAGGAACTCGCGGACCGCAAGCTGGCCGCCCGCGTGATCCCGATCTCCGGCGACAGCCGCATCAACGTGATGGTCACGCCGGACGCCGGGCCGCAAATCCGGTTCAACCAGCCCGGCCCGCGCCTCACGCGCGCCGAGTGGGCGGCGACCTTCGCGGCGACCGCGGAAGAACTGCGCCGTGCCGGCCTCTTCATCATCTCCGGCAGTCTCCCGCGCCAGGCAACGGTGACGACCTACGGCCGCATGGTGCGTCAGGCGAACGCGGCGGGCGTGCGCACGCTGCTGGACTGCGACGGCCCGGCGCTGCCGCCCGGACTGCGCGAGCGGCCGTTCGTGGGGAAACCCAACGAATTCGGGCTGGAGCTGTGGTGCGGGCGCAAGTTGCGCACCGACGCCGCCGTGCTGCGCGCCGCGCGGGAAATGTCGGAAGCCACGGGCGGCTGGGTGCTCGTCTCGCGCGCGGGCGCGGGCGGGTTGCTCGTAAATGTGCGCGAGAATGTCGCGGCCTTCGCGCGCATCCCGGTGGTGCCGGTGCGGAACACCGTGGGCGCGGGAGATTCATTGCTCGCGGCGGCGGCCCTGCAAATTCTCGCCGACGCACCGCCGCTCGAATGGCTGCGCTGGGGTGTCGCGACCGCCACGGCCGCCGTGCAAGTTCGTGCCGGAACCCTGCCGCCGCTCGCCAAGGTGCGCGCGATGGCGGGGCGGATTCGGGTGGGAGAGTGAATGGCCGCAAAAGAGCGCAAAGAAACGCAAAGAGGGGACGAGAGTGGTAGGGCGCGTCTGTCCCCAGCGCGCCGCCCCATCGTTTGTAGGAGACGACGTGAGGAGACTCTAACTTTTTTCTCGGTGGGCGCGTGCGTGGGGAGGAGCGAGTTAGAGTCTGCCAACGCACTCGCCGGGCGGCAGCCGATTCCGGAGCAGCGAGCGCCGAGATGCCGATACACGCACGGAAACAAGGCAGGGGATTTTGGGCAAAGGAATGGAGGCAAAGGAATGGGGACGGGAAAACTCGTCGTCTTCATTCCTTTGCCTCCATTCCTTTGCCCAATTCGGTTTCGGCGACTGGGATTCAGATTCACGTTGAGCAAGCCGCGCACGACCGTCCGTCCGCCTGCCAACGTACTCGCTCTCCATTTCTCGGGTACGTTAGCCCCATGCTGCGCTGTTTTTTGCCGTTGGGTCTTTCCTCACAAGGGCTGCTACACCGCGCCGTAACTCCGGTCCGGCAACGGCCGGAATTTGCCTGACGAATGGGGACCGCAGCATTTCCAGCGCGAAGGTTTCTGTCCTCCTTCGTCTGCCATGGCCTTTTCCCCTCTGCGTTCCTTCCTATCTCTGCGGTGTTCTGATCGGGGACCGGTGGCGGGACGCGCGTTCATCTGAACACCGCAGAGATGGGAAGGAGCGCAGAGGAAGAAGCTCCAATCCAAAGTCACCGCAGATTCGCCAGGAATTCGACGAGGTCGCGGAGGTCGCGTTTGGAGAGGAGGCTCGCGAGTTCGGCGGTCATGGCGGACAGGCCGCGCTCGCGCTTCGCGATGCTGCCGACGGGTATTTTTACCAGCCCGTCTTCGAGCGACTGCAAAACCAACTCGGTCGCGTTCTCGCTTTTCACCACGCCCACGCGCGTCCCGCCGCTCTTCAAGCTCACGACCAGCGTCTCGAAACCCGCGGCGATGCGGGCATTCGGCGCGACCATGGATTCGAGCAGATACTCGCGCGTCTGCCGCGCGCCGATGCCGTCCAGCGCCGGGCCGACTTCGCCGCCTTCGCCGCCGAGCTTGTGGCAGCGCAGGCACGAGGCCTCGACGCGTTCGCGGAAAATCTTGCGTCCCTCCGCCGCGCTGCCGCCCTCGAGACATTCGCGAAATCCCGCGAGCGGGTCGGTCTTGGCGCGGCGCGCGTTGAAGGTGGCGAGTCGCTGGACGATGCCCGGCGCAGTGCGGCGCGCGGCGGCCTCGAGCAGATCGAGCTGCAACGGCGCGGCGACCTGTCCCGCGAGCAGTTTGTCCAACCACGCCTCCAAGCGCGTGTCCGCCTCGGCGCCGGGCACCTGCTGCAAGGCGTTGAATCCGGCCTGTTGCTCGGCGAGCGAACCGCGCTCAAGCAGCGCCGTGATGCGCGGGAGCGACGCGGCGGACGGCTTGATGTTCTGCCAGCGTGCGGCCTCTTTTTTCAGCTCCGGCTCGGTCGCGGCGGCTGTGCCGGCGAGCGCGTCGCCGAGGCGCGGTGAACCCATTTCGCCCAACGCCTTCAATGCCTCGACCCGCAGCGTGACAGGAGGTTTTGAATCTGCGACCAGCTCGGCGAGCGCTGCGTCGGCCTCGCTCACGCGCAGGCTGCCGGCCGCGCGGGCGGCGGCACTGCGGACCTCGGCGGGGGCTTCGTGGAGAATGGCGCTCACCACGGGTCGCAGCGCGGCGGCGGCGGGCGCGGCATCACGCGGCGTGAGCGGCCGCCACAGGCCGACGACGCGGTCGCGGCCCGACGGCGCGGCCCAGTCGGCGAGCATCTGGAGCGCCTCGGTGCGCTGGAGGGCGGAAGCGTTAGTTTGCGCGGCGCGCGTCGCGAGGAGGCTCGCGGCGGCGGGGGTGCCGAGGCGGAAATTGGCGTTCAAAATCCGGCGCGCGAGCGGCTCGGTGATTTCCGGCGGCGCGCTGTTCGTGGCCGGAAAAGGCAGCGCCGCGAGCAAGGGCAGCGCCGCCGCAATCGGCACATCGTAAATGGCGCGGGCCGCTTCGAGCACGAGCCGCGGCTCGGCATCGGTGAGGAAGCGCGCGACCTCCGGGCGCTCGCCGCGACGCAGCGCGAGCAGGCAGGCGAGGCGCACGGCGGCGTCGGGATCGGCGGCGGCCTCGACGAGCGCGGGCCAGTTCTTCTGACCGGCGAGCCCGATCACGCCCGTGTGGCGCACGATGGGCTCGCGATCGGCATTGGCGCGGAGCATTTCCAAGAGCGGCGTCCACGCTTTCGCGTCGCCGATTTTTCCCAAGCTGATCGCGGCGAACGCCTGCACGCGCGGGCTGGGATCACCAAGCAAACGGATCAATGCCGGCGCGGTCGCGGCGTGCGAACCGTCGCCGAGGACCTTGGCGGATTGGGCACGCACCTCGGCGTCGGGATCGGCCGTGAGGCGCGCGAGCGTGGGGGCGATTTCGGCGCGGGCGGCGGGCGGGATTTGCGCCTGCGAATTCGCGATCTGGCCGAGGCCCCACACGGCGTGGACGCGCGCGAGCCGTTGCGTGTGCTGCAACGCTGTCTCGGTGAGCGCGGCCGTGGCCCCGAGGCTTTTTCCGGCGAGCGCGAATTGCGCCTCCTGCCGGATGCGCCCGTCGGCGTGGGCGAGCAGTCCCGCGAGTTCCTTGGGCGAGCGTTGTTCCATGCCGTCGGCGAGGAGTTTTTTCGTTTCGAGCACGAGCGGCGTGCGCACGCTGTTCGTGTCGAACACGCGGTAGAGCCGGCCCTTGCCCGTCTTGTCGAGCAGTCCGACCCAGTCGCTCACGTAGAGGCCGCCTTCGACGCCGAACTGCGCGTCCGTCGCCGCGATCCGCCACAGGTATTGGTGGAGATCATTGATTTCAAACGACGCGCCCTTGGGCTTCTGCCCGAACGACCACACGCCGCCGTTGGCCCCCATGAAATCGCACACGAAGAAATGTCCCGCGTACCTCTCCGGCAGTCCCGTGCCCGGATAATAGGAAATGCCCGACGGCCCCTGCGTGATGTTCGCCACCGGCGGAACCAGATACGCCGCGAGGTGCGGATTCTTCACGTCCCACAGTTTCTCCGCGTTCCACGGCCCAAGCGGCATGGGGAAGCGGAGGTGCTGATAGCCCACGCGCCAGCCGCTGTCGCCGCCCTCGACGACGTACACCCAGCGCGCCAGGTCGCCGAGATCGGCGTTGTTGTCGCAGGTGAACAGATTGCCGAAGTCATCGAACGCGAGCTTCTGCGGATTGCGCAGGCCGGTGGCAAACAGCTCGAGGTCCGAGCCGTCGGGATTGCAGCGAAACACCGCGCCGCTGTCCGGCGACGACACCACCCGCCCCGCCGTCTCGACGTGCGCGCCGCGGTCGCCGATGGCGTAGTAGAGCTTGCCATCGGGGCCGAAACGCAGGCCGTGCAGATCGTGCCCGAGATAGCCCACGCGCAGGCCGTAGCCGAAATGGAGCGATTGACGCTGGTTCGCGCGGCCCTCGCCGGTGGTGTCCTTGAGCAGCCAGAGATTGGGAATGTTGGCGAACCACACGCTGCCCTTGCGCGCGAGCACATCGGCGGCGAGACCGTCGAGCACCGTGGCGAAACCATCTGCGAAGACCGTTGCGTAATCCGCCTTCCCATTGCCATCGCGGTCCTCGATCAGGCGGATGCGGTCGCTGTGCTCGGTGAGTCGCGCGGCGTCGGCGCCCAGGTGTTTTTTGATGAGCGCCTCGCGGTCCAGCGCCGTGCGGCTGGCCAGGTCTTCGTCGAGCCAGGACATGCGTCCGCGGATGTCCATCGCGCCCGCCGTCGAGTTGAAGCCCCGGTCCATGCGGAACACCTCGACCACGAAGAAGCGCCCTTTTTCATCCACGGAAAACGCGATGGGATGCGCGAGCAGCGGTTCCGCCGCGAACAGCTCGACCTTCAATCCCGGCGCGACCTGGAAGCGCTTGATCGCGAGTTCCCCCTCGTCCGAAGCCTCGGCGATTTTCGGCGCGTAGAGCTTGTTCGGCACGAGCGGCGCGAGCGGTGTTGCGAGCGGCGCGGCTGCATCGGCGGCGGGCGCGCGCAGGGGGACGATGAAAAGCGCGCACGCCAGCCAGCGCAGCGTCGTGCGAGCGATCCATCGGGATGGTGAAAACATCGCGGCGATGTTTATCGCCGCACCTCGTTCGGGCAAGCGGTTTGGCTGGGAGGAGGCGAAATCGTGCGGCGGTAGGGACGCGTTGCGCGCGTCCGTTGCGGTCGGAGGGCGGCTGTGTCCCGCGCGGGGCGGGATCAGCCGCAGCGGCGGCGGCGGGAGTGACGGCCTGGGAAGTATCGAAGCCCTCGCGCGGTGAGTCCGTGCTGCGGTTGGTCGCTGCGACACAGCCGCGCTCCGGGGGCGCGGGCGGTGAAAGTCCCGCCAGGGACGGCCGAAAATAGCCCAGCGATTTATCGCTGGGACCAGCGGGACCACGGCCACCCAAGCCCCGGAGGGGCGGAAGAAACGGTGTGCGACGAACCTATTCTTTCGTCCCTGACGGGACTTGCTGCCCGCCGCCCGGAAAACCCAGCGATGAATCGCTGGGCTATTTTCTTTCGCCCTGCCGGGCTGGTGCGGGAAGGCTGGGCCGCGCGGCAACGCGGCCGTACCACGCACGCACGCACGCCTCCGCGTCACACCGCGCCGCCCAGGCCTTCTTTCGCCAGCCACTCGCGGAGGTCCGCCACGGCTGGATGATTCGGCGCAATCTGGTAGAGGCTCAGGATGAGATCGAAGGCGGTTTGGAAATACCGTTCGTCCGTGCGGAAGTCGCCATGCACTTTGCCGTGCAGGAGTGGCGGCAGGGCGGCAGTTTTGTCTCCGGCGAGCAGCAGCGGCAGCACGCTCAATTTCTCTTCCTGCGTGCCCAGCAGGCGGTGGTTGATCAAGTCCACCTCCGCCGCCACGACGTAGCCGGTGGTCGTGTCCTTGTTCTCGTACTTCCGGCGATAAAGTGGGGTGCCGACCACAATGATCCAGTCGCTCTTCTCGACGCGCTCGATGAACCGCGCCACGCTCGCGCCGATCTGCGCGTTGTGCCACCGGTCCAGCACCACCTCGATCCCCGCCTTCTGCAAATCCGTCGCCAGGCGCTTCTCCACCCAGCGCTCGTGCTCTGGCGCGCCCCACGCGTAGCTGATGAAACACTCCGGCGGCGTGAGCTTTTGTTCCGCCACGTAGGCCCGCACGCGGAAGACCGCCTGTTCGAAGCGCGATCGCTGTTCGGCGGCGCGGCGCTGCTCCTCCGCTTTCGCCTGATCGGCGCGCGCCAACTGGATCGGCTCCGTCATCTGCGGCAGGGCCAGCCTCTCCCCGCAATCATTGCAGAACGCGAAGGTCTTCCCTTCCTTCAACCGCAGGCGCACGACCGACCGGTCCAGCAAGTGGCCGCAGATCGGATTCGTGCAGCGCACCGGTTCGTAGCGCAGCACCGTCAGGTTCCGCCGCGCGAGGAAACTCTCGAACAACCCCTGGAACAGCGTCCGCACCGGCCGTCCGACCTTCGGCGCAAAGCAGAGCACCAGGTCCAGTTCGCCGTCCCGTTCCGCCTCCTGCCGGAAGCCGCACACCAGCTTGTCGCCCACTTCGTAGCGGGCGTTGTTATGCCACTGGGCCGTGCGCGTGAAGGTGTGCGTGTAGCCCAGCAGCACCACCAGCGAAGCAAGCACATTCTCCGTCGGACCGCTCACCGTGTAGGCCACGCCCTCCTCGGTCGCCGCCTCGTCCTCCGCCGGCTTCTTCAAGTTGATCATCGCTGGAAACACTAGGTAGGGGTGAAAACTTAGTGGGTCTGTTTCTCGGAAACATAGCTTGTGCTCCAAAAACAGTAATGTTGTCGCGTCCAAAAGAACCTCCTGTTCGGCCTCGCTCAACCCCTTCAGTTCCGGGAAGGCGTACCCCCTAGTGAGTAATTGCTTTTCCTCCAAGGATCCTAGCCCCTTCGGATTACGCCGCGCTTCCAGCACGAACGAGGAAGCCAGATTGTTAAGAAGCTCTGGTTCGAGCAAAATACACAACTCGCCTTTTGAAGTCCGAAAGCGCTTTATATAACCGTAGTTCTCGAGGTGGCCCATTGCGGTGATCATTTCTTCGTCGGCGAAGCGCCAATTAGGGTCGGTGCTCTCCAAGAGTCGTCGAAGTTCGTGTGGAGCAATAATCGCCGTAAGACCTCTTTTTGTCTCTTTTAGACCGAGCACAAAATCTTGAATCCGCTTGAAGGTTCTTGTCGTCACGATCGCCGGTTTGCCGTCCCACCGGATCAGCGACTTCATGCGCTCAAGCAGTTCCGCCATGCCCGCCCCCGTGAAGGCGCTTGTCCAGATTAGTCCCGCGATGCCGTGCTTCCGGCAAAACGTCTCCAACTCCGCCGGCGTCAGCGAGCAGCTTCCGCGATCCGTCTGCGCTGCGACGAGGAGGATTGGGCAGCCCGGGTTCGCGCCGTGTTCCCGTGCGCCCGCCCGAAGCTGCTTCAGCCAGAACTCCACGCCATGCAGCGGGTCGCGGAGGTCCGCGGCATCGAACAACACCAGCGCGAGGTCCGCGTTGTCCACGAACAGCGCGTGGACCAGCCGGTAGTCGGGCTGGCCTGCGAAGTCCCAAAGGATCGCCTCGCACTCCGTCCCGTCCGCACGTCGCTGTCCCAGGGCGGGAAACACCCTGAACTGTTGCCCATGCGTGGACTCCTGTTTCTCGAACCGACCGTGGACCAAGCGATACCCCAGCGCCGACTTGCCCACGCCGTGATCGCCCACTAGCACAATCTTGGCGGTGGTGAATTGCAATACCCCTACTTCTTTACTCTTCTGAGGCACTGCAGCTTGGCTTGGCCCCAACTTGTAGAATATGTCTCCCGCTTCCCAATCTACAAAAGTTCTCTCGTATATCCGATTTCTGATGACAAGTTGACCATCCGCTCCTACCCGAAGTAGTCCGGAGAGTTTCAGCATGGACTTCACTGGTGATAGCGGTTCATCATCGACGCGTTCTCGCCCTGAACGAGCCAAACGGAAAATTGTTTTCGCATGTTCAAGAATATCCGTCTGAGTTGTCAGGAATTGCCGCATTCCGGCAATATGGTCCTCTGCTTGGTGAACCGGAGGGTCAATGAACAGTTCGGAGACCACTGTATCTACGGCGTCCTCTGGCACCTTGACTTGCTTGAATTCAGCCAGCTTAGAGAGGGTTTTCTGAGTAAGGTAAGGGTGTCCATTGGTCCAGAAAAGTGTGCGGCGAAGCTGCCGTTCGCGGTCGGCGTCCCCTCCGTTCAACGCCTGGGCCAGAGGATTCGCCTCCTCTAAAGTGAAGTCTTCGAGATCAATCCGGCAGCCGATGTTAAACGGAGTGCGGTGGACATCCGCGATTAATTTGGATGGGCTGGCCACGCCAAGCAACACAAAGGTAAGTCGATTGAACCGGGGATCGCTCGCTCGTTGATTGTAGCAGGCCCGGATAGCAGCAAAGAAGTCTCCGGAAAAAGATAAACCTATTGTACTATCAATCTCGTCGACGAAAACAACAATCCGCCCACTGATACGATCCAGCACAACCTCGCTGAAAAAGTCGAAGAGGCGATTTAAGGAAGTCAATGCTTTGCGTCGGCTCCACCAAACCTGTAGGTTGGTGTCGATCTTCAATTCGCGATGGACTCGGCGAGCCAAACTGTAATACCAATTAGAAGAACTCGCGTGGTCATGCTCCGTGCCGATTTGGGTGAGATCAACAATTGCCACTGCAAAATGTTGTTGCTCTTGTAGACGTCGGGCGGTGCGAGCCATCAGACTACTCTTTCCCATCTGTCGTGGCGTAAGCACATAACAGAAATCACCCACAATTAGGTGTTCGTAGAGTTCGCGGTCTGCTTTCCGTTCGATGTAGCATAGCCTTTCCGGAGAAATGGTGCCGCCGACGACGTAGAATGAATTGAGGAATGACATGATTATAAGTGCCGGCTGAAATAGCTACGGTAAAGTTGGGACCGAGGACGTGCCTCGGCCCGGGTCTCGCCAGAAATCAATCCAACAGCCCACAGGCATTGGTAGTGCGTCTCGTCTTGGCACGGACGGCCCAAGAGAATCTGCTGGAAGGAGTCGCGTATCTCGGGTGTTTTACTGAGCATCCAGATCATGTGTCTCAAATGGTCTGAGAACGGGCTATTCGGATCATGGGAGAATTGCATAAGTTCAGTAAACGAACACTGCCGCCTCGCTAGTGCATAAAGCGCTAAACGGGTGAGATAGGCGTGACCGCCGAGGAAATCTATCAATTGGCGAATCTCATCGTCACCACCCAGTGGAGACCCATACCTTCGGTTGAGCTCCGCAACTTCTGTAGCTTCAAACCCGTTGAGAATTATTCGTTGTCCGACGTTGAATGGCGACTGATTGATGTCTTGTATCCAGCCTAATGGAGTATCGGCGTGGCCAATAAATACGCAGAACCTTGAGAAGCGCGAGTTCGTAGCGCGTAGATTGTGCCACCCTCGAAGTGTTGAGAAAAAATCGTTTCGGTACGGCATTTCGAAGAGCCGTTCAGCTTCGTCAAAAATGACATGCACCGGCGTGTGTTCTGACGCTAGGATCGCGTCTTCAATGTAATTCGTGATATTGCCCTTTGGGCCATCTAAACCTTCCCAAGCCTTTATCGGGTCTGTGGAAACGTTGAAAGCACGCTGGAATTGGCGAGCCAAGAAGCGAAATAGGTGGTCGAGGTCGATCATGTGGGTGCTATCCACTAACTGGAAGTCCACGTAAAAAGATTTGCGGCCAAGTTGCTGAGCTCTTGCGTGAAGTCGAGCAAGAAGGGAACTCTTACCCATTTGCCGTGGACCGCGGACGATTGTTGTGGCTTCGGCCGAATCAAGGCACTGCTCCCCGATAGCATCGGCCTCGCGACGGATATAAAATGGAGAAGACAATTGGAGAGTTCCGCTTTCGATACTTGCCACAAGCCGAGGGTCGGACGAAGGGAGCGGAACGGCATTTGCGTCAGGTCTGTCGTATGGATCGGTTTCTCCTTTGTAAGAGATTTCCTGTGCCTGCATTGTTTTGGAAACAGTGACTTTGGGAATCGCTTCTCCAATTAGAACAGCCAACTGGCCGGCACTGATTTCTCTGTTCCAGACGAGACACTGGGACCGGTGAAGATAAGCACCCAAATCGTAGGGTAGGTCACCCGTGAGACCGATGCGGATTGGTAAGATGTGCTTGCCGTTTTTGTGAGCAATGTTTACTTCGCTCCGCACCATGTCGCTCCCAATGGACTCCTTAGAAAGGAACACGACTAGACAGTCTGAATTCAGTAGAGCAGCCTCAATTGCGTTGACCCAGTCCTCACCGAGACGAATATCAACGTCAATAAAAACGGAGTATCCGCAGGCCTTGAGATGTGCTGCCACTACTCTGACCAGATTCTCATCTGGGTTAACGTGGCGGTAACTGATGAAAACTTGCTTCATATTTGCGGGGTCGTTTAGTCTGAATGTAGGACTCAAATCCTTGTCTGGGCGATCGATAGGTTTATTGGAATTGGGGCGTGGTTGGGAGATTGCAGTAGGGGCGGAACTAATGGTGTCCTGAATCGGGTGTATCGTGGAAGAGCATGAGGGCCTGAAGTTTGAAGGCCGAAAGAAGCGGTTGAGACTTACCGCCTGCAGTCGCTCTGTTGCTTGCCGATGCCTTGGCTTGTTTTGGCTTTCGTTTGGCATTAATTCGCAGGGCGTGTCGGCTGCCATCAGTTTCAATCCCCGCTGCGTTTCCCGGCGCCCCTTTCCCCCCGCCACCGCAGCAGCAGCCCGTCCACCGGCTCGTGACCGGAACCGTGTGACCCCGCCCCCGGAGCGCGGCGTTCACGCCGCAGAGACGTCCGCACCGCCGGGAAGCGCGCGGCAATTCCACCGCCTCCGTCCCGATTCACCCTTCTGCGGCGTAAACGCCGCTCCCCGCTCCGGCGCGCGGCCTTCACCATGGACCGGTGGTGGGTAGGGCGGGCCGTCCCCAGCCCGCCGCCGCCCACACGGACGCCCCCGATGCACGGCGGCGCGGTGAGGACACCGCGCCCTACCGCCCGCGGGTTCTGGGGTTCGCAACGCGAACTTCGGGTTGGGAGAAATTTCTCCCCGTTTGCGGCGGTGCGGGAAGGCGAAGGCCCCATCACTTTTTCCTTTCCGTTGTGGCTGGGAATTCGGTCGCACGAGGAGATTGATGCGTTCATGCAGGTTTGGCGTTGGGCGAGATTCAGCCCCAACGGGGCTGCGGCGTAAAGCCCAGGGTTGCGGTATGTGTCTAGCGCCAAAGGCGCGGCTCATACCAGCCTGGGGCCGCGCCCCAGGTCTCATGCCAGTCAATGAATTCAGGGCTGAAAGCCGGTTCTGCTTCTCGGCTGAAGGATGATGCTCCCCCCCCGAATGGACCGCGCTTTCAGCGCTCGAATGGAAAATGGCGGGCTTCCTTGGGCGTTGCCCCAGGCTGGGATATGCCCGCGCCTTTGGCGCTAAACAGATACGGGTTGTGAGGCACGAGCTACCACGGGCAGCAGCAGGAGCGGGTTTCACAACCCCGACGGGGTTGCGGCCAACCGTCGCTGACCTGTGCCATAAGCCCGTTAGGGTTGATCCGCGAGGGCGTCGCAGACCCAAGGTAGGCGCAGGCCGCCAACCTTGGGCTGGACGCCGTAGCCACGTTGGGGCAATTGCGATGGTGAGTCGCACGGGAAGGGTGCGCGCCTCTCCACGGCGCGCGCAGCCGGCTTGACCGTTGGCCGACGCGGGTTCGTTCAGAACTCGAAACCCAGTTCCTTTTTGCCGGTGTCCCAATCGGTGCCGGGCTGGCCGGCGTTGCGTTGTTTGGCGCGGGCCAGTTCGCCGCGGTCGTCGAAAGTTTCCAAGGTGTC
>BJHT01000119.1 GCA_014193395.1 Verrucomicrobiota bacterium | reverse complement strand
CGCCAGCGCGGGCACGCGGGCGCGTGCGGACGCGCTCGGAACTCCGACGGCGACAAGTCGCCTGCGCAAAAGCGGTGACAAGTCACCGCAGTCCAAATTACGCACCGCGGCGCGCGCCGGTTTTGGCGTGCGGTGACTTGTCACCGCTTTCGCAAGGCGACTTGTCGCCGTCGAACTGCGGCAGGCGTTGTTGTGCAAGGGGGTGCCCGCGGCTCGCGCCAGTGCAGGCACGCGAGCGAGTGCGGACGCGCTCAAAACTCCGACGGCGACAAGTCGCCTGCGCAAAAGCGGTGACGAGTCACCGCAGTCCAAATTACGCACCGCGGCGCGCGCCGGTTTTGGAGTGCGGTGACTTGTCACCGCTTTCGCAAGGCGACTTGTCGCCGTCGAAGTGCGGCAGGCGTTGTTGTGCAAGGGGGCGCCCGTGGCTCGCGCCAGCGCAGGCACGCGGGCGAGTGCGGACGCGCTCAGAACTCCGACGGCGACAAGTCGCCTGCGCAAAAGCGGTGACAAGTCACCGCACTCCAAAATGCGGGCACTCGCGGGCGGGCCGCCCGCGCTCCTGTTGCGCATTTGGGCGCGGCGGCGGCGCGCGTTGTTCCATCTGTGTTTCATCGCGTTCTCTGCACACGCTCGCTCCCGCTTCACCGCGGCGGGAGTTTTTCAAAATCGGTGTCTTTCACCCAGCCGGTGCGGAGTTTTTCGCCGCGCAGGAAGCGTTCGTAGAAGCCGACGTGGCCCTGGTTGGCGTGTGGATATTTGTCGAAGACGTCGCCTTGACCGGACATGCGCGGGTCGCCCTGGCGCTGAAGTTCGGCGAACATGCGATCTTTCATCGCGGCGCGCGTGGTGTCGGCGGCGGGGTCGGTTGCGAGGTTCCGGAGGCAGTCGGGGTCCTGCTTCAGGTCGTAGAGTTCCTCGCGCGGACGCAGGCCGAAACACAGCGCCCAGAACGGGTCGGCGGCGTTTTTGCGATGCGCGTCGAGCACGAAGGTCTTGGTCGTGCCGCCATCGCAATCGAGGTAGCCGGTCTCGGGATTGCCCGCGGGCCAGCGTGATGGCTCGAAGTTGTGCAGGTAAAGCCAGCCGTCCTTCACGATGCCGCGGATGGGATAGCCCCAGTCATTGGGCCGGCCGATGTCGGTGCGTTCCTTGCCGACGAGCACGAAGTCGCGCGCGGGCGTGATGCGGCCGGATTTTTCCGAGCGGAAAACATCGGTGAGACTGCGGCCCGGCGATTCCGCCATGCCGCTCTTGGACCACGGCAAGCCGGCCAGTTCGAGGAACGTCGGCGCGAGGTCGATGAAGCTCACGAAGTCATCCACGACGCGGCCGGGCTTGGTGATTCCGCGCGGCCACATGGCGGCGAAGGGGATGTGATTGGCGGGTTCGTAGGCGTTGCCCTTCACGCGTGGGAAGGGCATCCCGTGATCGGAAGTGACGACGACGAGCGTGTTTTCGAGGAGGCCGCGCTGCGCCAGCGTGTCGAGCATCCGGCCGAGATGGCGGTCGAAGTGCTCGACCTCGAAAGCGTAGTCGAGCAGGTCGTGGCGCACGGTGTCGTTGTCGGGCCAGTAGCCGGGCACGCGGTCGATGTCCGTGAGTTTCTTTCCGCCCTTGGCGACGCCCGAGCCGAACTCGTAGGCGCGATGCGGCTCGACCGCGCCGTACCAGAAGCACCACGGCGTGTTCGTCGGCGCGGCGGCGAGAAAGTCGGCGAAATTGCCGGCGTAGTCGTTGTTGCTGATTTCGCTGGTGGGCGGCGCGGCCTTGCGGGCGTTGAAGGCTTTGCCGGTCAGTTGGCGCGGCCTGCCCTGCGCATCTTTCGCCACGCCCGGTCCCCAGCCCTTGAGCGTGTGGCCGACGAACCAGCCGTGCTCGGTGAGCGCCTCGCCCCAGCCTTTGAACTCCGCGGGGAAATACGGGATGTGATTCGCCGCTTCCTTGAGCTGCCACGAGTTGCGGCCTGTGAGAATGCACGCGCGCGACGGCGCGCACTTGGCGTTGGGCGTGTAGGCGTGCGTGAACAGCAGGCCCGCGCGCGCCACGCGGTCGAAGGCGGGCGTCTGCACCCAGCGCGTCCCGTAGGCGCTGGCATGGTAGCCCCAGTCATCGGCGATGGCGAAGAGGATGTTCGGGGGCGGGGAGTTGGTGGCGGCGGCGGGTGCGGCGACGGCGGGGGATGAGAGCAACCATGCGGCGGCGAGCAGCAAGCAGAGCCGGAGAAAGGCAAAGTTCTTCAGAAAACCCAACGTTGAATCCCAACGGGATTCCGGCCTCCAGCCCAGGGTTGCGAGGAACGAGCTACCCTGGGAAAGCGGTCCCAAAAGCCACAACCCCAACGGGGTTGCGGCCTGACGGGCGGGCCGTGACGCATCCCCGTTGGGGTTGAAAAACTCTCCGGCGATTACCCAGGGTAGCTCGTTCCTCGCAACCCTGGGCTGGAGGGCACAACCCCGTTGGGGTTGCGGCGAGCCGCCGCACTCGCGTTGCGGCACGCGGCTCTCTTGGTTGGACAATTGGAGAAGGACAGCACGGGGGAGGGAGCAACTCGATGATTTCATAACAACACGCGAAAGCAGCCGCGACCGATCGTTCTCATGCTTGAAAAATCTCACTCATGCCGCAGTGCCTCGATCGGATCTAGCGCCGCGGCGCGCGAGGCCGGATACAGACCAAAGACAATCCCCACAGCCCCGGAGATGCCGAACGCGATGATCACCGACCACGGCGTGATGATGGTTTTCATGTCGGTGAGCTGCGACACCAGCAGCGGCGTGAGGACGCCCACCACCACGCCGATCAAACCGCCGCCCACCGACAGCACGACGGTCTCGACGAGGAACTGCGTCGTGATGTCCTTCTTCTTCGCGCCGAGCGCGCGGCGCACGCCGATCTCGCGGGTGCGTTCGGTGACGGTGGCGAGCATGATGTTCATGATGCCGATGCCGCCGACGATGAGCGAGATGGCCGCGATGGAGCCGAGCACGATGTTGAAGACGCGCTTGGTCTGCTCGGCCTGCCGCAGCAGTTCGAGCGGCACGATCATTTCGTAATCTTTGCGCGGATGAAACCGCCGCAGCATCGAGTCGAGCTGCGGCACGGCGACCTCGACCGAGTCGGCCGAAGCGAACTGCACGGTGACCTGGTGGAGCTGCACCTTCTCCGCCTCGAAGCTCCCGGCCGAGCGGCGGAAGATGGTTTCGCCGAAGCGGCTGCGCGCGGTCGAGAGCGGGATGTACACGTTGTTGTCCAGCGGTTGGCCCTCCATCTGCCCGGCCTGCGGACGATTCTGCTCGGTCGAGCGCTCGCGCAGGAGTCCGACGACCTGATAATAATCCCCGCCAATCTTGATCTCCTGGTCGAGCGGTTCCTGATACGGGAAGAGCCGCGCCGCCAGGCTCAGCGTGAGGACGCAGATGTTGTTCTGATGCGTCTCGTCGGTGCTGGTGAGGAAGCGGCCGCGCGACAGCTCGACGTTGTTCATCTCGCTGTAGAGCGGCAGCGTGCCTATGACCTGGCCTTGGAGGCTGATTTTATCAAAGCGGATGTCCTCGCGGATGATGCGCATGGGCAGCACGCGCCGGATGCCGGGGATGGTCTCCTGCAAGCGCGCGACATCGCCATAGGTGAGACCGTACTCGGCGATCCAACTGCGGCCGGTGGTGTTGTTCTTGTTGTCCTGCGGCGGCTTGACGCTGCGGAGGATCACGTTGCTGCTGCCCAGCCGCTTGATCGCTTCCTGCGCCTCGTAGGACGCGCCCTCGCCGATGGCCAGCATCGCGATGACCGAGCACACGCCGAAGATGATGCCGAGCATGGTCAGGCCGGAGCGCATCTTGTGCAGGAGCAGGCTTTTGATGCCCAACTGCACAATCCGAAAAATGGAGCGCGCGCGCATGATAATTGGCGAATCCCGCCGATGATTTGAACGCGCCATGTTTGCCCGAACCCCCGCCCCCGCGTCAAAACAACCCGCAGGAATTCGGTAGGGCCGCGTTGCGCGCGGCCCTGACCTTTTCCCCGCCAACGCGCCCGCAGATTTCGTCGTGCTGATTGGGCACCAACGCGTCGGCGGGGGAAATGTCACGGACGCGCACAGCGCGTCCCTACCAAGATTTGGCCGTGCCGCCTCCCCGCCCACTAATCACTAATTACTAATCACTAATTACTTCCCCCTCCCCGCCCGCTCCCGCCTTGCCCCGCGCCGCGCGCCAGTCCACGCTCCGCGCCATGAGTCAGCGCCGGACATATTATTTCGACAACAACGCCACCACGCGCGTCGCGCCCGAGGTCGTGGCGGCGATGTCGCCGTGTTTCACCGAGTTGTGGGGGAATCCCTCCAGCGCGTACGGTTTCGGCAGCCAGGTCGCCAAGCTGCTCGAGGAGGCGCGCGAGAAAACCGCCGCGCTGCTCAACGCGGACCCGCGCGAGATTGTTTTCACCAGTTGCGGCACCGAGAGCAACAACACCGCGTTCCACAGTGCGCTCGTCACGCAGCCGGGCAAACGCCACGTCGTCACCACGGCGGTCGAGCATTCGGCGAACATCAAGTTCGGCGCGTATCTGCAAAAGCGCGGCTACGAGGTCACCTTCCTTCCGGTCGAGGCCGACGGCTCGCTTGATCTTCATGTGCTCGAACAATCCATCCGCCCCGACACCGCGCTGGTTTCCGCCATGTGGGCGAACAACGAGACCGGCGTGCTCTTTCCCGTCGAGGAGATCGCCGCCATCTGCCACGGCAAGGGCACGCTGTTCCACACCGACGCGGTGCAGACGCCCGGCAAGCTCAAGCTCGATGTGCAGGCGACCGACGTGGATTACCTCTCGCTCTCGGCGCACAAGCTCCATGCGCCCAAGGGCGTCGGCCTGCTCTACGTGAAGCGCCGCGCGCCGTATCATCCGTTCGTGATCGGCGGCGGGCAGGAACGCGGGCGGCGCGGCGGCACGGAAAACACGGCGTTCATCGTGGCCTTCGGGCGCGCGGCGGAACTCGCGATGGCCACGTTGCACGACGAGGACACCCGCGTCCGCGCGCTGCGGGACAAACTCGAGCGCGGCCTGCTCGCCGCGATTCCCAATTCGATCCGCAACGGCGCGCGCGAACCGCGCCTGCCCAACACCTCGAATCTCGCCTTCGACGGCATCGAGGCCGAGGCCGCGCTGCTGATGCTGGATCAGATCGGCGTGTGTGTTTCCAGCGGGTCCGCCTGCACCACCGGCTCGCTCGAGCCGTCGCACGTGCTCACCGCGATGGGCGTGAACGCCAAGCGGGCGCAAGGTTCGCTGCGCTTCAGCCTCGGCATCTACAACACCGAGGAGGAAGTGGATTATCTCCTGAAAAATCTCCCGCCGCTCTTCGCCAAGCTGCGCGCCATGTCGCCGCACGACCCCGAGCATCCGAAGAAAACCGCCCGCGTCCACCGCGCCAAACACGATGCGGCGGGCGAAGCGGTGAAGGGGTGAAGCGCGGCCGTAGTGCGGCCGCGCCCGCACACGATCCGGGCGCGCATGTTTTTCGGCCGCGCCGCACCGACGCCTATGAGCATGGAAAAATGGAAAGGGAAGTGGATAGAGATGTTGGTGGTGCTCGCTGTCATTCTCGCGGTCGCAGTGCCGGTTTTGCGCCTGAACTATGGCGACGCCATTCGCCAGCGGGAACGAGCGCTGTTCGAGTGGCTCGGTATCAACCCAGCCGTGGGTTATGGCATTTGTGGCGTGCTTGCCTCTGCGCTGGTGTACTTCCGCTACCGTCGCAGCGCTGATCGCGGCAAATGATTCCAAGTTTCCGACCACCGAAGTCGCGGGCTGACGATTGCCGATGCTACCGCGAGCAGCGGCCGCGCCTGACTGTTCGATCCGCCGCGGCATCCATACGCTTTTCCGTGAAACAGCCCGGATTTTGGACTGGCGAATGGGGACTGACGAATGGGGGAGGAGTTCGGTCAGCCGCCATTCGTCAGTCCCCATTCGTCAGTCCAAACTCGGCAGTTCAGAGCACTGATGCGGGTCCGGGATTGGAAGTGGAGACCTTCCAGTGTTGGCAGAAATCGCAGTGGGAACAGGCTCCACGGTGCCGCGCTGTTTCCCAACGCCGCGCTTGAGTTCCGGTTCGGCTCTGACACGCTGCCGCGCGTGTTCCCCGCTTTCACATCGGCCCCTTCGGCATCCGTGCCCCCGCCGGCTTCGCGGCTTTTCACCCCGGGTTGGCGCGTCGCGGACGCCGTGCGCCGAGGAGGCTCGCACCGATGAACTTGAGCCGCCGCCTCGTGGCCGTGCTGGTCGTCGCGCTGGGCGCGCTGGCGGGAGCGGCGTTGGTGTCGTGCTCGACGGTGGAGCGGACGGTCGCGGCACCGCCGGCGGTGGCGGGGGCGCATTTTGTCGGGAACCGCAGTTGCGCGGATTGCCACACGAACATCGCACGGGCGTTTCCGGCGAGTGCGCACGCGCGGTTTCACAAGGATGATTTGCGCTTCGCCGGGCAGACGGGTTGCGAATCGTGTCACGGGCCGGGCAGCAAACATGTCGAGCTGGGCGGTGGACGCGGGCGGGCCATCGTGAATCCCGGCAAGGATCCGGCGGCGTGTCTGGCGTGTCACATTCAGACACAGGCGGAGTTTCGGCTGGCGCATCATCACCCGGTGCCGGAGGGGCAGATGAATTGTGTGCAATGTCACGACCCGCATGGATTGGACATTCGCAAGCCGGCGGCGGGCCTGTTTCTGGCGCGCGGCGACGACGCCTGCGCGGGCTGTCATCGCCAGCAGTCGCGGCAGTTTGTCTTTTCCCACGAGGCGCTGCGCGAGGGCTGCGTGACGTGTCACAACCCGCACGGCTCGACCAACGCGAAGCTGCTCGCGCAGCGCGACCTCAATCTCTGTCTGCGCTGTCATGCGCAGGTGCAGGGCCTCGGCGCGACGCCGGGACGGGTGTTCATCGGGTCGTCGGATCACACCGATTACATGCGCCGGGCGACGTGCTGGTCGGCCGGGTGTCACTCGGCGGTGCATGGTTCCAACGTGGATCGCATTCTCCGCTACTGAAGCCGCCGCGCGGGGACGCCACCGCGCGCACTGAAAAATGTTCAACGAACTCATCAATCACCCACGGTTGCGTGCGGTCGCCCGGCTCGGGCGGCTCGCGCTGGCGGGCTTGATGACGGAGTGCGTCGCGCTGGCGGCGGGCGCGGCCGGGGAAACAGGGCTGCCTCCCGCCGCGACGAACGCGGTCGAGTTCGCGCGCGACATCGAGCCGATCTTCGCGCAGTCGTGCGTGCGTTGCCACGGGGGCGAGCGGCCGAAGAGCCGCTTCCGGCTCGACTCCCGCGAGGCGGCGTTGCGCGGCGGCGAGCACGGCGTGGCCATCGTGCCGGGGCGCAGTGCAGAGAGTCCGCTGCTCCGCTACGTCGCGCGGCTGGTGCCTGATCTCGAGATGCCGCCGGTGGGCAAGGGCGAACCGCTGACGCGCGAGCAGGTGGCGTTGCTGCGCGCGTGGATCGAGCAGGGGGCGCAATGGTCGGCGGCGACCAACGCGCCGGCGTTTCGTTTCACCGCCGTGCCGACGATCGGCGCGATGAGCGTGAGCGGGAATCGCCGCGCGTTTCGCGAGCAGGAGCAGATGCGCGAGGGAGTGACGGGCGGCATGCAGGAATTTTCCCTCGAACAAAAACTGCGCGGCGAGGCCCGCCTGCGCCTCGAAGGCCGGGCGTTGACGGGCCAGGAGGATTATCGCGCGAAGCTGTCGCTGGAAAAAAGCGAGCTGGGTTTTGTCCGCGGTGGTTACGAGCAACGGCGGCGTTATTACGACGACGTGGGCGGTTATTACTCCGCGATCCAGCCGTCGAGCTTTGCGCTGGGCCGGGATTTGCACGTGGATTTTTCGCGCGCGTGGGCGGAGGTCGGGCTGACGATTCCCGATTTGCCGAAGGTCACGCTCGGGTATGAGCAGCAGCGCACGCGCGGCGCGAAGTCCACGGTCGTATGGGGACCGGTGGGCGCGCTGCCACCGGGAATTCCGGGGACGGATGTCGCGGCCATTTTTCCGGCGTTCGAGGAATTGCAGGAGCGCGTGCATATCCTGAAACTCGATCTCTCGCACGACGTGCGGGGATTCCAGTTCGAGGACAGCTTGCGCGTGGAGTGGCAGGACCTGCGCCGGACGCGCGAGACCGAGATCATGCACACCTTTGGCGCGACGCCCGACCTGCTGGTGCGCGCGGCGGAACGGCATCGCGAGACGCAGGTCGCGAATGTGTTCCGCGTCGAGCGGCGCGTGCGCGACTGGCTGCTGGTCAGCGCCGGTCATCTTTACACGCACAGCGATGCGGACGCGGATTTTCGGCAGGAAACGCTGACGGGCGCACGCGCGCCGACGTTTGGGAATCAATGGTTCGGCGGTCCGGTGGTGCTCAAGCGCGACACGCATTCCGTGGGCGGCAGCGCGTTGTGGGGGCCGTGGGACGGCCTCTCGCTGTCGAGCGCGGTGCAGGCGGAGTGGACGCGGCAGGAGGCGTTCGCGCCGGTGGATTACCAGGCCGGCGATCCGTCGGTGCCGTTCTTTTTCTCCGATCCGGCGACGTTGAGCACGAGCTTCGACCGGACGACGACGGATGAGAATTTCGGTCTGCACTACACGCGCATCCCGCGGACGGTGCTGTTCGCCGACGCGCGTTTTCGGCAGGAGGACCAGCACCGGTGGGAGCAGCAAATTGGCGGCCCGGAGCCGTTCGCGCAGGACCGCGATGCCACGCGCGACGTGCAGGAGTATCGCGTCGGGGCAAACGTCGCGCCGTTCGAGCGGATCACGATCAGCGGGCATTTGAAGCGCCGTGTGAAGGAGAGTCGCTTCGACGTACTGACGGGCGCGCCGCCGCCGGGGCACGCGTATCCGGGCTTCATCCGCGCGCAGGACATCGACACGGACGAAGGCGAGCTGCGCGTGAGCTGGCGGCCGAGCGCGTGGCTGCGGACCTCGGTGTCGTATCGCGTGTTGGCGAGTGATTACCGCACGACGACGGCGGCAGCGGCGGATCAGGTCGGCACACCGGCGGCCGCTTCGACGGGCGGCGGCATTTTCGCGGGGAACTACGACGCGCAGTTTTACGGGCTGAATGTGTTCGTCGCGCCCGTGCGGCGGCTGACTTTGGCGGCGGATGTTTCCTACGGCGACACGCGGCTCTCGACCGCGCAGAACGGCGCGGCGTTCGTGCCGCCAACGCGCGGCGACTCGTACTCGGTGGGCGGCAGCGCGACGTGGGCGTTGAACCCGGCGACGGATTTGAGCGCTAGCCTCACCTGGTCGGGCGCGAACTGTCGGCAGAACAACGTGGCCGCCGGGCTGCCCGCGGGCACGGATTACGAGCGCATCGCGGTGCAGTCGGGCCTGAGCCGGCGGCTCAGCGAGCGCGCCGTGGCGGGGCTGCGGTATCAGTTCGTGCAGTATCGCGAGCCGACGGCGGGTGGGGCGCGGGATTACACGGGGCACGGCGTGTTCGCCACGCTGTCCGTGACTTTGCCGTAGGGCGTGGGTAGCCTGCGGCGCAATCACCGGTCGGATCTTTTCGGAAATTTCAGCGCCGAAAAATCAGAACCGGAAATTCAACAACTTGAGAAATGCCATGAAGACCTTCGGCTTCCACCCAACCGCAGTTTTGCTGTTCGCACTGGTCCTCCACGCCGCCGTCGGCCGCAGTGCGACGGTGAACATCAGCATCCAGGGATTCGCGTTCAGTCCGCAAAATCCCACGATCACCGCCGGGGACACGGTGATCTGGACGCAAAATGACCAACCCTTACACACGGTGAGCAGCACCGCCGCGCCCTTCGTGCTGAATTCCGGCAGTCTTTCCGTGGGGAGGACCTTCACCAACATCTTCACCACTCCCGGCGTGTTTCGTTATCAGTGCAACATTCACACCTCGATGAAGGGCAGCGTGACGGTGCTGGCGGCGACCGGCGCGACGATCTTCGTCAACATCCAAGGGTTCGCCTTCAGTCCGCAGAATCCCACGATCAACATTGGCGACACGGTGATCTGGACGCAGAGCGACAGCGCGACGCACACGGTGAGCAGCACCGCGAGTCCGTTTCCGTTGAATTCAGGGAACCTTGGTCTCGGGGCGAGTTACGCCACCAACTTCGCGACGGCGGGCACGTTTCCGTATCAGTGCAACATTCACCCCTCGATGAAGGGCAGCGTGATTGTGCAGGCGCCCAACGCCCCGCCGACGGTGAACTTCGTCGCGCCCGCCAACGGGAAGGCCTTCGTCGCGCCGGGAAACATCGCGGTGCAAATCGCGGCGCAGGACGACGTGTCGGTGGCGCGGGTGGACTACTACCGCAACAACGTCTTCCAGCAGTCGCTCACGTCCCCGCCGTTCAACTTCGGTGACAACAATCTCCCCGCCGGCAATTACACGCTGCTCGCCGTGGCGGTGGACAATCTCGGCCTCGCGACCACTTCGGCGCCGGTGAGCATTTTCGTCGTCACCAACTGCACGCTCGTCGCGCCGCGGTGGACGGCGGGAACGGCGAGCCTGACCGTGAGCAACGCCATCGCGGGGCAACCATACATTCTCGATTCGTATGTGCAGGACCCCGGCGTTTTTCCGGGGGTGTGGGGAGCGCTGAAGACCAATGTCGCGCCCGCGGCGGTTTTTCAGTTCAGCGATGTGCTCGCGCCGACTGAGGGCCGGCGGATGTACCGCGTGCGGCAGTTTTTTTCGTGAAGCTTCCGCTCGGAGTACCGGCTTCAGCCGGCGGGATGTTGAAGGGGCCCGCAATGGCGCGGATGTAACGTCGCGCGAATTCGGCGCGCCCGCCGCCTAAAGGCGGAACTCCAAACCGTGCCCGGCGCAACCTTCCCCCTTTCATTTCACCCTTATGACCACGTTCATCATCGCCACGCGCAACCGCCACAAGGTGCAGGAAATTCGCACCATTCTCGGCGACACGTTCCGCTACCTGAGCCTCGAGGATTTCCCCGGCGCTCCCGCGATTCGCGAGGATGCGCCGACCTTCATGGGCAACGCCGCATTGAAAGCCGACGGCTTGGCGAAGTGGCTGGCCGAGACGCCCGCGGCCGCGGCCGCGGCGAAGTTGGCGGACCGCGGCGACGTGCTGGTGCTGGCGGATGATTCAGGGCTGGAGGTGGACGCGCTCGCGGGCGCGCCCGGCGTGCATTCGGCGCGTTTCGCCGCACTCGATGCGGGGACGGAAGGCAACTCGCCCGACGCTGCGAACAGCGCAAAACTGCTGCGCCTGCTCGCGCAGGTTCCTGCTGCGAAACGCACCGCGCGCTTCCAGTGCATGATCGCGGTCGCACCGGTGCCGTGGAGCGGGGAGGTGAGTTTTTTTGGCGGCGCCTGCGAGGGGCGCATCGCCACCGAACCGAGTGGAACGGGCGGGTTTGGCTATGATCCGCTCTTCATCCCGAATGGCTTCACGCAGTCGTTTGCGGAACTCGGGGAGGAAACCAAGAACCGCCTGAGCCATCGCGCCGCCGCGCTGATCCGGATGCGGAGGGAGCTGCTGTTGGAGTAGGCGGACCCCGCCGGGAGCGCGGAATTCCTGTCGCTTCCGTGTGAGCGGGACGGGCGTGGGCGAACTCGACACCCAGTACGAACGGTGAGGCGGCGTGAACGTGGGCGCATCGCAGGATCTTGCCGCCGATTCCCGATCTCATTAGCACCCGGCTTCAGCCGGGTGTCTGGGAAGGCGAATCGCCACAACCGCTTTAGCGGTTTTCCAGGCGTGCTACCGGGATCGGCACCCCCACCAAAGCCGTTAAAACGGCTGCCCGATCCTTCTCCCGAGCAACACCCGGCTGAAGCCGGGTGCTAATGAGAAGGCCAAGAAACTGAGTTGCGCCCGATGAACGCACGGCGCTTCGCACACATTCCGCAACCGCACTTGCAAAGCCGATTGTCTGAACCTACCGTCTGGCGCGGTTGCAACAGGTCTTATGAAAAAATCCTTTTTCTACGGGCTGGTACTGACGGTCTTGGCGCTGAATTTGATTCTGGGTTCCCAGATTTATCTCAGCAACGCCGCGGACCAGGAGCGCGATGATGCCTATCCCAACATCGCCCAATTCACCCGCGTGCTGGAGATGATCCACCAGAACTATGTCGATGGGGACAAGGTGGCGTACAAGGCACTGATCAACGGCGCGCTCAAAGGGATGATCACGACGCTGGACCCGCACACGGAGTACATGGAGCCGCGGAAGTTTGATGACCTGCGCAAGGACACCAGCGGCGAGTTCGGCGGCCTGGGCATCGTGATCGCCGTGAAGGACACCTTCATCACCGTGGTAACGCCGATGGATGACAGTCCCGGTCACAAGGCGGGCGTGCGGTCGGGCGACCGGATTGTGAAGATCGACGGCAAGACCACGGAGAAAATGACGGTCGGCGACGCGGTGAAAAAGCTGCGTGGCGAACCGGGCACGGATGTCACGATCAGCGTGGTGCGTCCGCCGGCCACGGCGGCAAAGGATTACAAGCTCACCCGCGCGATCATCAAGGTGGACACGGTCAAGGACGTGAATGGGCGGCGCGAATTCCCGCTCGGCGAAAACAAGGTCGGCTACGTGCGGTTGACGCAGTTCGGCGAGCACACGGCGGATGATCTGGAACGGGCGCTGAAAATTCTCGAGGAACGCGGCGCGCAATCGCTGGTGATGGATCTGCGCGACAACCCCGGCGGCCTGCTCGATCAGGCGGTGAAGGTGTGTGAGAAATTCCTGCCGCGCGGCCAGCTCATTGTTTCCACCGAGGGACGCAACGCGGCGGAGAAGAGCGTCTTCAACGCCTCGGGCCGCAACAAGCATCCGAACCTGCCGATGGTGATCCTGATCAACGGCGGCAGCGCCAGCGCATCCGAGATCGTGGCGGGCTGTCTCCAGGACCTGAAGCGCGCCTACGTGATGGGCGAGAAGAGTTTCGGCAAAGGCTCGGTCCAGAGCATCCTGCCGCTGCCCGACGGCGCGGCGCTGCGGTTGACGACGGCGAAGTATTACACCCCGAGCCACAAGGTCATCCACGAGCACGGCATCGAACCCGACAGCGTCGTGCCGATGTCGCTCGAGGAAGAACGCGACATGATGCTCAAGCGCTCGCCCGGCGGCGTGGACACCCTCGAGGAGAAAGACCGCGAGCGCGTGCAGAAGGCACGCGACACGCAACTAGATCGCGCCACCGACTACCTAAAGGGCGTCACCATCCTCCTGTCGCAGATGAAGCCAGAGAGCGGCAAAGTCGCAGCGAAATGATTGCAGCGGCGGGCGGCTGTCAGCGGCCGCCCGCGGTCTTTCATTCGAGCCTGTCAGGCTCTTCCTTCCGTCCGCACCGGGCTTTTCTTCAATGACCCTTCTTGCGCTGGAGACTTCCTGCGACGAAACCAGCGCGGCCGTGGTGCGCGACGGGGTCGTGCTGGCCAACGTGGTCGCCTCCCAAATCAAACTGCACGCCGAGTATGGCGGCGTCGTGCCTGAACTGGCGACGCGTGAACATCTGCGCAATCTCCCGCCGGTCGTCGTGCGCGCGCTGGTGCAGGCGGGCGTGGGTGTCGCTGAAATCGAAGCCGTGGCGGCGACGCGCGGGCCGGGGCTGCCGGCGGCGTTGATGGCCGGGCTGAAGACGGCGGAGGGGTTGGCATTTGCGCTGCGACGCCCGTTCGTCGGCATTCATCATCACGAGGCGCATCTCTATTCGCCGTGGATTTCCGGGACGCCGCCGACGGCGGATTTCGCGGCGTTTCAGCCGAACGTTTCCCTCATCGTCAGCGGCGGCCACACGATGCTCGTCCACGTCGCGGCGGAACTGGAGCATCGCGTGCTCGGGAGCACCGTGGATGACGCGGCGGGCGAATGCTTCGACAAGGTCGCGAAACTCATCGGTCTGCCGTATCCCGGCGGGCCGGAACTCGACCGGCTCGCCGGCGGCGGTAATCCGCGTACGTATGATTTTCCCCGGCCCATGCTGAACGATGAAACGGACGACTTCAGCTTCAGCGGCCTGAAAACTTCGGTGCGCTACTTCCTCCAGAAAAATCCCGCGTTGCTGAACGATCTGCCCGGCCTGCGAAATCTCTGCGCCAGCGTCCAGGCGGCCATCGTCGAGGTGCTCGTCGGCAAGACCGTGCGCGCCGCGCGGCGGCTCGGCGTGCGATGCGTGACCGCGTCCGGCGGTGTGACGTGCAATCGCGGCCTGCGACGCGACCTCGCCGAAGCGTGCCGGCGCGAGGGCCTGGTCCTGCGGCTCGCGTCCGGCGAACTCTGCACCGACAACGCCGCGATGGTGGGCATCCTGGCTGAGCGCAAGCTGCTGCACGGCGTCGCGCCCACCTCCTACGACGCCGAGATCGAACCGGGCTGGGCGCTGGCGGGGTAACAAGAGACGGGGCGGCAGGCGGAACTTCAGGCCGCTTGTGGTTGCGACTGCAACGAGATGCTCGGCTCCCTGCTTGCGGGATCGCTATTTCAATTTCCACGGGTTGACCGTGGCCACGCTTGGAAAATGCCTCTCATTCCGGGTGACCACCGTCAGCCCACTGCTCCGGGCGATGGCCGCGATCAAAGAATCATCATAGGGTGGCAGAGCGTTCCTGCTTTCCGCCATGAGCCGGCCCCGTTCCAACGCCGCCGCTTCGTCAAAAACAAAAATCGCTTCCCGGTAATCTTCGAGGATGAAATCGTAAATCCGCTCCAGCTTCGCCCGCGCCTTCGGGTCGGCTTTTAGTTCGATGCCCCGGCGCATTTCCGCCAGCGTGAGGGTGGAAATTCCAATCTGCCCGCGATGTTGAGCGAACCACTCCTTGACCGGGTTGCCCGGACGAAAGAAATCGCTGACGGTGTTTGTGTCCGTGAGGTATTTCAGAACCGGCATGGCGGCACTTTCTTCGGGGGCAGCGGCTCAAGCCCGAACCCTTCCGCTGCCAGCGCCGCCAGATGGTCGGACAAATCGCGCGTGGCTGCCTTCACTTCCCGGCCACGGCGGCGCGGCTCCGGTGCTGGTTCAATCCACCAGCCGTTGGTCTCCTTTTTGATCAGGTAACGCGCGCCATTGCGGACGCCGCGCACGGTCAACCGGTTCTTGTCTGCGGTGCAAATGGTTGTCAGATGGGAGATTTCCCACACTCCCAGGCCGATGCAAGGATGTACTCCCCGCCCGGTTTCCGGACCCTTGCGCAGGACCGAGTCGGTACCAGCTCGCGAAAATCTTCAGAGTTCCTTACCCCTGTCGCGCTGGGAGCTTCTCACCGTGCAAACGGATGGTAGCGCGCGCCGGGTTGGGCGCTGGCGGGGTGATTCGGTCGGTGTCCCGCACACCGCCGAGCGCTCCTGCACGTCGCGCCGGGATTGCAGTGATGTGGCACAAGAAACTTGAGTTTTCGCCCGCGGCCGAAATCATCCGGGCATGTCTTCCCCGAACTTCGCTCCCTACCAACACTCCGGACAGTTTGATCTCGCCACCCTTTTTATGGTCCCGGTGGCGGCGGCCGCGGTCGCGTTCCCGCTCGGCTTTGCGTATGCCTACCTCGACAAGTGGCTTCCCTTTGTCCTCCTCCGGATTCTGGTGACTTTCGGCTATGGGTTTGTGTTTGGAATGCTGGCCACCTGGCTGCTCAAACGCGGACGGGTGCGGAATAACGCCGTCGCCCTGCTTGGCGGAACCATCGTCGGGCTGATTGCACTTTATTTCCAGTGGAACGGTTACGTCCACATGCTGACGGAGGGCGCTCCGCCGCTCCTCTCCCTCGACATGCTCTGGCAGATCATGCAGGTGTTGCTGAAACAGGGCACTTGGAGCTTGAAGGGCGGCAGCAACATCACCGGCGTCATGCTGGGCATCGTGTGGCTCGTCGAGGCCGGGATCATCGTGGGCTTTTCCTCCCTCGCGCCGTTCGGCACGATCGCCGCCACGCCCTATTGCGAAACCACCCATTGCTGGCTGGATGAGGAGCGCAAAATCGACGCGCTCGAAGCCTTCACCGACCCGACGCAGATTGCGGCGCTCCAACGCGATGACCTCGCCCCGCTGCTCCAGGCCAAACCCCGTCTCCCCGGTTCGGCCACCTTCGCGCGCATCACGCTCAAGCACTCGCCCAAGTGCAAAATTTTCAACACCCTCCGGCTGGATAACATCACGACCGTGATCGACAAGGAGGACAACCCGAAGGAGACCACCACCCAACTGTTGCGCGACCTCGTGCTGCCCGCGTCCATGTTCGAGTTGATCACCAAGTTCGAGAACTTCGCCGCGCCCGCGCCCGCGCCGGCCGCGGATGCACCCCCGGCCCCGCCCGCGCAGGCGTGAGCCGATCCGTGAGTCGGGTTTTTCCTTTGAAAGGCCCCCGGCTTCCCGCCACAGTCCGCGCTCTTTCGGCGGCCCACTGATCGCGGAGAGCCGACCGTCGTCCCTGCTACCATGAAACGCACACACCATTGCAACGAACTTCGTCCCGCGCACGCCGGGCAAACTGTCACGCTTGTCGGCTGGGTCCACTCGCGCCGCGACCTCGGCGGCGTGCTCTTCATCGACCTGCGCGACCGCGAGGGCCGCACGCAGACGGTGTTCGATCCCTCGGATTTGGCGAAGGATGTCTTCGAGCGCGCGAGCCATTTGCACAGCGAATCGGTGATTCAAATCATCGGCAAAGTGCGCGTCCGACCCGCGGGAACAAACAATGACAAGATCGCCACCGGCGAGGTCGAGGTGCTCGTGAAGGAACTCGAAGTGCTCAATGACGCCGCCGTGCTGCCGTTCCCCGTCGATGATCCCGAGGTGGCGAACAAGGTGAATGAAGAGCTGCGCCTCCAATATCGCTACCTCGATCTGCGCCGGCCCGAGATGGGACGCAACCTGCGTCTGCGCTCGAAGGTCGCCACGGCCACGCGGGTGTTCATGGATGAACAGGGTTTTCTCGAAGTCGAGACGCCCACGCTGTTCAAATCCACGCCCGAGGGCGCGCGCGAGTTTCTCGTGCCGAACCGCCGCGAGCCGGGGACGTTTTACGCGCTGCCGCAGTCACCGCAGCAGTTCAAGCAGATCCTCATGGTCGCGGGCGTCGAGCGTTACTTTCAGCTTGCGCGCTGTTACCGCGACGAGGACCTGCGCGCCGACCGCCAGCCCGAGTTCACGCAGGTCGATATCGAGATGAGCTTCATCG
>BJHT01000118.1 GCA_014193395.1 Verrucomicrobiota bacterium | reverse complement strand
CATTCACGAACGCCATTCCGTCCCTCGCGCCCGGCGAAACCAACGTCGCCGGCATTCCCCTCCGCATCGCGCCCGCGGGCCAATCGCTCGCCGTCGCGGGCCTCGGCCGGCTCGCGTGCCCCTCGGTCGACCTCGTGAGTTTCTACTGGCGGCGCACGGCGTTCGACGGCCTGCCCGAGTCGCGCATCGTCCCCGTGCCGCTCGCGGATTACGCGTTCGCCCACGTCCTCTGCGCGGCGGAAGCCGAAGGCGAACGCGTGCCCGCCTTCACGCTGCGCCTCACGCGCTACTCAAACGGCCGCGGCAACGCGCTGGCCGACACGCTCGTGCGCCTGCCCGCCGCGGGCGCACCCGCGAACGACGATTGCAAACAAGTAGGCACCCTCGTTTACGGCGCAGGCACAGCGCGCCGCACGGTGCCGCTCTGGCTCGTGCGCGTGCCGCTGAAGTCCGGGCTGATCCAGGATTTGCTGCGCGAAGACGAAACCAAGTACGGCTTCCGCGGCCCCTTCCCCGCGAAGCGTTACCTCGATTTGGAAATCCTTGACCCCGTCGCCGGCGTCGAGACGAACGACGCTTTCCCGCCCTTGCTGAAGCCCACCGGCCGCAGCTACACGCCAAGCGGCCCGCTCAGTTCCGTGGTTATCTGCGGCCTCACGCTCGAAGCCGCGCCCGCCTCGCTCACCGTGCGCAGCAGCACAAAAATCGCCGCCGTTTACGCTGCGGAAAAACCCGAACTCCTCGCCACCGTCGCGGGCGCGCCGGGAAATTACACCGTCACCTGGGACCTCGCCGACGTGGACGGCCGCATCGCGCTTACCGGCAAACAATCCGCGACGCTCACCTCCGCCCAACCCACGGTCGTCATCCCCGTGCCCACCGCCGCGCTTGCAAACGGCTGGTACGCCGCGCGCCTCCGCCTGCTCGATTCCACCGGCCGCGAACTCGCCGACAACCGCTCCACCTTCGTCCTGCTCCCGCCCGACACGCGCAAGGCCGGCTTCGAATCGCCGCACGGCGCGTGGTGGTTTCACTGGGCGCACGGCGGCGCGCCCGACCTCGAACGCGTCGGCCCGCTCTACCAGCGCGCCGGCTTGCGCCACGCGAATCTCCCGCCCGTCACCGAGGCGCAGACCAAGCCGCACGACCTCTACTCGTGGTGCGTCTATTGGAAAGGCAGCCTGCTCACCAACGGCACCACCGCCGAGAAAGTCGCCGCTTACGAGGGCTACATCCGCGACACGCTCAAGGCCCATCCGAGCGTGAACACCGTGATGTTCTGGCACGAATCCTCCGCCAGCGGCGCACCCGTTCCGTCCGAGTTGTGGGGCCAGAAACCGCCGCCGCTGAAGGAAGCCGACGAGAAGGCGTGGGCGACGCGCGTGGAAATTCTCACCGGCCTCGCCCGCATGGTGCGCGAGAAATTCCCGACGCTGAAAACCCAGTTCGGCAATTCCGGCGACGGCTGCTCGATGGTCGGTGAACTCTTCCGCCGCGGCTTCCCGCGGGACCTCGTGGATTACGTCGCCGTCGAGGACCTCGGCCAGACCTTCATCCCCGAGCGCCCGCTTTCCGGCGCGATGCAATCCGCGTGGCTGCTGCGTCAGACTGCGCGCGTCACCGGCGCGACCAACGCCGCCATCACCGGCTGCTACGAATGGATCGGTCGCCGCGACATTCCGCTGGGACTCGGCGGCCAGGCCGAATGGCTCGTGCGCGACGCGTTGCAGGCGCGCGCCTACGGCTTCCACGCCATCGCCCTCAGCACGATTCACGATGCGGGCAAAGGCTACTACCACACCATCTGGGGCTCGGGCGGCCTGTGCGCAAGGTATCCCTACATGTATCCGAAGCCCGCCTACGCCGCGCTCGCCACGCTCACGCGCGTGCTCGATGGCGCGACCTGCGAACGCGTCGTGCCCACTGGCTCGCTCACGCTCTGCGCGCTGGAATTCCGCCGTCCCGCCGACCGCCTCTACGCGCTCTGGTCGCCGCGCGGCAAACGCGAAGCCACGCTCACCTTCGCCGCCGACACCGACATCACCGTCACCGACCTCTACGGCCGCGAGCGCCACCATCGCGGCCGCGAACTCACCATCGAAGCCGGCGAAGGCGCCTGCTACGTGACCACGACCGCGAAGCTGGAGCGCATCACCGCCGGTCGCTCCTCGTTCCCCGACGAACCCCCGCCCGCGAAAACCCAGATCGTCGAACCCCTCACCGACCTTGCGCGCGTCGAGCTTTCCTCCGCGAAAGAGCCGCGCCTCGAACGCACCGCCGGCTGGAATCTCCCGCATCGCACCCACGGCGAGTTCGCCCTCCGCACCGTTGAGGACGCCGAGAAAGGCCGCTGTCTCGAAATCGAACTGAAGCCCACGCAGCCCGTGTCCTGGGACCTCCTGCACGAATACGCATTTCTGAAATTCCGCGAACCAGTCGTCCCCACCGGCACCAACACCAGCGTCGGCATCTGGGTGCGCGGCAACTCCGGCTGGGGCGACGTGATGTGGGAAGTGGCCAACGCGAAAGGCGAGAAATGGCTGACCACCGGCGTGTATTGGGACTGGCCCGGCAAGCTCGCCATCAACTTCGACGGCTGGCATTTCCTGCGCCTCGAAGTCCCCGAACGCTGGCGACCCGGCCTCCGCGTCACCGGCCTCGCCCTCACCCTCCCCCGCCGCACCCTGCTCCTCACCGACATGGCCCCCGTGCCCGAGACGAAGGTGCGGTTGAAAGATGTGAGTGTCTTCTAACCCTAATGCCTTTCGGTAATTCCGCCCCGCTGAGCGCCGGGCTGCCGAGCGCGCCGTCCGCGGCTGTCGGCAACCCCAACGGGGTTGTGTCCTCCAGCCCAGGGTTGCGAGGAACGAGCTACCCTGGGTAGGCATCGGAAGGTTTTTCAACCCCAACGGGGTTGCGGCACACCACCACCGGCGGGCCGCAACCCCGTTGGGGTTGTTGAATTGTGGACCTCTTTCCCAGGGTAGCTCGTTCCTCGCAACCCTGGGCTGGAGGCCGGAATCCCGTTGGGATTCTTCGTTGGAATTACCGAAAGGCATTACTTCTAACCCGGATATTTCATGGCCCCATCGCAGTCACAGGCCGCCCGCCCTTGTAGTGCAGGTTTCCAAACCTGCTGTGTCGCCGACTTCCAAGTCGGCAGGGTGTCGGTCTCGCCGAAAGCCCGCGGGTTTAGAAACCCGCGATACAGCAGGCTTGGAAGCCTGCGCTACAAAATCTGCATGAAATATCCGGGCTACCCGCTTCCCCATTCACCGCATCGGCCGCTTCACGCCGGCGAAAGCGTCCGTGCAGATGTCCCACGGCTTCATACTTCCTCGGGGCGCGGGATCCGCTGTCCACGCGTGAGCCTGGTACCCTCGCGATTCGTCTCGGCGGTGTAGAGATGTTTCAGCGATCCAGCCGGATAGATGTCGCCCTCGCTCTCCTGCAGCTTGCGGAGCGCGGCGCGGACCACCTCGCCGGCGTTGTTGTAGCGCCCGGACGTGATGAGCTGCCGGATGAAACCTTCAAAATGACGGGTGAGAGCAAGCTTCATGGCGGCAAGCATTGACAGAAGATTGCCAAGGTCAACCGGGAGAAACGTACCGCGCGAACCGCAACTCACTTCCTTGCCGCCGATTCCCATCTCATTAGCACCCGGCTTCAGCCGGGTGTTTGTGCAGGCAGAGAGGCATAACCGCTTCAGCGGTTTTTCGATCCTACCGCCGTGGTTTATGCCTTCGCCAAAGCCGTTGAAACGGCTGCCCGAAGACCGCAGAACGGTACGGCCCGTGGCAATAGCCACGTCTGCCCCAAATGGGCAACGGAACGTGGGTATTGCCGCTTTCCAAAGCCGGCAACATCCCTTCGCCGCGATCAAAACAGCCCGCATCTGAAACCTTTCCCCACCCCCGCACGTCTCGCCTCACCGCATGACTTCCACCCCGCTCACCCGCCGCATGTTCGTCGCCCGCTCCTCCTCCGCCGTGGCCGGCGCGGTGGTCGCCGCGAATCTCCCCAGCCATTCGCTCCCGGCGGCGGACGCGGCCGGTCCATTTCAGGCCATGGGCACGCGGGCGGGAGAGGTTACGGACACCACGGCCATCGTCTGGACTCGGCTCACCGCGGTGCCGGTGCGCAACAATGGCGGCGTGGTCATTCCCAAGCGGGCGCGGGGCGAACCGAAGCGCGGCAACGCGGAATCGAAAGTCACTGTGCCCGTCGAGCAGCTCGAGGGCGCGTGTCCCGGCGCGCCGGGCCGCGTGCAGGTGCGCTACGGCACGCGCGCGGATTTGACCGATGCGAAGGTGACCGAGTGCGCAGTGGCGTCGGCGGAGAATGATTTCATCTGCACCTTCCAACTCAGCGGGCTGCAGCCGGGGACGGTTTATCATTACGTGAGCGAGATTCCCGGCCCGGCGGGCGCGCCGCCGGCGACGGCTTTTCGCGGGAAGTTCGCGACCGCACCAGCGCCCGCTGCGCCGGGCAATCTGCGTTTCTGCGTGATGACTTGTCAGGGCTACCCCGACCGCGGGCATCCCGACGGGCACCCGATTTATCCCGCGATGCAAGCGTTGCAGCCGCAGTTCACCTGTCTCACCGGCGACCTTGTTTATTACGACAGCAATGAACCCGTTGCCGTGACCGAGCGGCTCGCGCGGTATCATTGGGAGCGGATGTTCAGCCTGCCCCGGCTCCTCGAATTCAACCGCAGTCACTCGACCTACTGGCTCAAGGACGACCATGACACGTTGAGCAACGACTCGGGGCCGGGCGCGAGCATGGGCGAGTTCACGTTTGCCCAAGGTCAGAAAATCTTCCGCCAACAGGCCCCGATGAACCACGACGGCCCGACCTACCGCTCCTTTCGCTGGGGACGCGACCTACAAGTCTGGTTCACCGAGGGGCGCGATTCCCGGTCGCGGAACAAGTCGCCCGACGGCCCGAACAAAACCATCTGGGGCACGGAGCAGAAGGCGTGGTTCAAGCGCACGGTGAAGGAGAGCGACGCAACCTGGAAAGTCCTCGTGTCGCCCACGCCGCTGGTCGGGCCGGACCGGAAGAACAAGCGGGACAACCACGCCAACGAAGGCTTCACGCACGAGGGCGACGAACTCCGCGCATGGCTGAAAGCCAACGCGCCGGACAATTTCTTCGTCATCTGCGGCGACCGCCACTGGCAATACCACTCGGTGCATCCCGCGACCGGCGTCCACGAATTCAGCGCCGGCCCCGCGAGCGACGAGCACGCCAGCGGCTCGCCCGGCTACGACCCGAAGATTCACAAATTCCACCGCGTCCGCGGCGGCTTCCTCGCCGTCACCCTGCGGCGCGAAGCCGCGCAAAGCCGCATCCTCTTCGAGCACCGCGATGTGATGGGGAAGGTGGTTTACGCGTGGAATGCGGCACGGGCGGTTTGAAATCGGCGCGTCCTCGCATTCCGCACCCCACTGTTCCATCGTGCCGCCGCGCGCGGCGCGAGCAGCCGAACGCCCGCCGTTCAATTCATAAACCGCAGCAACGCCGACGCCGACGCGCCATGACCTTCAACAACACCCTCACCCGCCGTCACTTTCTCCGCAGCACGGGCGCCGCTCTGGCGCTGCCGCTGTTGGAGTTTCCCACCCACGCCGCCGCCGGCGAGAAGGTCCCGCGCAACCTCGAGGAACTGTGGGCGGATTTTCCCAAACTTGACCGCGAAACCCCGCTCGCCATCGAAGTCCTCAAGGCGTGGGAGCAGGAGGGTGTGGTCTGCCGGCTCATCCGTTATCAGGTCGGGATTTTCAAAGGTGCGCCGGCGCGGGTCGCGGCCTTTTACGCGTTTCCGAAAGGCGGGACGAAACTGCCGGCCCTCGTCGAGCTGCACGGCGGCGGGCAGTCGGCGTCGCTCAACAACGTGGTGACTTATGCCAAGCGCGGGTATGCGGGCATCTCGCTGAACTGGGGCGGGAACAAGCTGAACTTCGGTGGCGCGCCGGTGACGTACGACGGGCCGCAAACCGACTGGGGAAAACTCGACGCCACGCATCCGCCGCAGCGGAACCAGGCGAACCATTTCGCCGGCTCGCTCGCACCGGACGAATTCACGCTCGACGCGGTGGAATCGCCGCGGAACAGCAACTGGTTTCTCGTGCTCATGGCGGCGCTCCGCGCCATCACCTTCCTCGAGCAGCAGCCGGAAGTGGACGCGACGCGCATCGGGGCGCACGGGCATTCCATGGGCGGCAAGCTCACGACGAATCTCGCGGGCATTGACCCGCGGATCAAAGCCGCCGTGCCGTCGTGCGGCGGCGCGGGCGAGTTGGTGGAAAATGAAGCCGTGGTGCCCGGCGGACGCCGAACTCAGCGCACGGCGATGGAACTCGCCTGCATCTCCGACAATGCCTACCTCCCGCGCATCACCTGCCCGATCCTCTGGCTGTCGCCGACCAACGACTTCCACGCGCACCTCGACAACATGGCCTGGAACTGGCGCAACCTGCCCGATGACCGCACGCGCTTCAGCATTTCGCCGCACTTCAATCATCGCCACGCCAACGCGCACGCTCTCACCGAGTATCTGTGGTTCGAGGAGCACCTGAAGGGCGCGGCCTTCAAGATGCCGCGGACGCCGCGGATCGCGCTGAATCTCGCAACCGGCGACGGCGTGCCGCACATCACCGTCACGCCGGACGACTCGCAGCCCGTGCTGCGCGTGGACATTTACTACTCGCTTGATCCGCACGCGCTGACCCGTTTCTGGCGCGATGCGAACGCCGTGAAGTCCGGGCAGCAATGGCAGGCCCGGTGCCCGATCATGAATCTCGCGCAGCCGATCTTTGCGTTCGCCAACGTGATCTATGAAACTCCCGCGCCCTACCGCACCGGGCCGCAGCCGGCGGGGCGCGAGAACTCCGACACCTTCGCCATCAGCTCCCGCGTGCTCTCCGCCGGACCGGCGCAATTGCAGGCGGCGAAGGTGAAAGCCACCGATCAACCTGAGCGCCTGATCGACGACGGCGCGCGCGGCTGGCACGACTGGTATCTGCTGAACTGGGGCCACCCGCCCTTGTGGACCGCCACGACCCGCAAGCTGAAAGACGCCAAATGGCGCGGCCCCGACGGCGCGACGCTGCACTTTGAAATCAAATGCGAGACCGCCAACCAGCTCGTGCTCACCTTCAACTGCAACGCGTGGGGCGCGATGGTTCCCGGCAAACCCGCGGTGGACTACACGGTGGTCAAAGTGCTGAAAGCCTCCCCCGACTGGCAGACCGTCTCCGTGAAACTGCACGAACTCCGCGCCACCGATCCGAAAATCACAACCCCGCTCGCCAACTGGCAGACCGTCACCGAGTTCAGCCTCAGCCCCAGCGGCACGACCGTGCGCGATGGCCAGAAAGTGAAAGCCGACGGCCAGCCGTGGCGCGGCCCCCGCGAAATCCGCAACCTGCGCTGGGAAGGCGGGGAATACGCGCGCCAGCAAACTCCCGATGCCGCGCTGCGCCCCGAGGAGTTCCAGAAGAATTTCAACGACGCCATCAAGAAATCGCTGGAGCAGGAGCGGCTCAATCCGAAGGCGAAGTAGTGTTGGCTGGGATACTTCGCAGTGCCATCGCGCCGCGCGCCGCGCTCCCTTGTAGCGCAGGTTTCCAAACCTGCTGTGTCGCCGACTTCCAAGTCGGCAGGGTGTCGGCCTCGCCGGACGCGCCGCGGGTTTAGAAACCCGCGATACAGCAGGCTTAGAAGCCTGCGGTACAAACTGAGTGTGGAATACTCGGGGCGGCGGCAGCTCTGATCCCCGAACTTCTCTCGCCAAAAACGGCCTCTTCGTCCCAGCGGGACGCCGCAGGAAATTAGCCGGGGGCAAGCCCGCGCGAGCGGGTGCGGCCCCCGGTTGCGCCGCCGAACAGTCCATGCCCCAGCGGGGCATCGAAGAAGTTTTGGGGCGCGGCGACCACGCCGCATTGCCGCGACCACTCGTCGCCTCGGGCCTTTTCCTTCGATGCCCCGCTGGGGCACCGAGATTCTCCTGACCGCTTCCGGGGGCGGCGTCCGCTGCTGCGGACTTGCCCCCGGCAATTATCCTCCGGCGTCCCTCCGGGACCGTAACCGCCGCGAACTCCTCCCATTCCATTCCCCTGCCCCAAATTCCCCTGCCAACTCCGCCTTGCTCCCCGCGCGGCCCCAACCCACGCCGCAGCCCACCACACCCATGCCCCTGCACGCCCACCACCATCCCCACCGGAAAGAATGGCCAAGCGTCCCGGTAACACTCTATTTTCCGCCCCCTGATTTCCGAACACCGCAAATTCATACGCAGCCCATGAAGCACACGCTCCTCGCACTCCTCTCGTTTGTCGCGCTGGCGACGACGACCCTCTACGCCGCACCCCTTGTCTTCGAAGGCACCGACGGCCCCGGCAAAGGCAAACACATCGTCTTCCTCGCGGGCGATCACGAGTATCGCTCCGAGGAATCCCTGCCCGCCCTCGCGCGGCTGCTCGCGAAGCATCACGGCTTCAAATGCACTGTGCTCTTCAACATCGACCCCGCCACCGGCGAGATCGTCGCGGGCAACTCGAACATGCCCGGCCTGGAGGCGCTCGACACGGCGGACCTCGCGGTGGTGTTCCTGCGCTTCCAGGCCTTCCCGGCGGACCAGATGAAGCACTTCGACGCCTACCTCCAGCGCGGCGGCCCGGTCATCGGCCTGCGTACGGCCACGCACGCGTTCAGCGGGAACAAGGAGCCGTACGCCAAATACAACCACAACGGCAAGGAAGCGGGCTACGAACTCGGCTTCGGCCATCAGGTGCTCGGGCAGACGTGGGTCGGCCACTACGGCCGCAACCACCAGCAGAGCACGCGCATCAGCATCGCGCCGGAGAAGGCGGCGCATCCGATCCTGCGCGGCGTGAAGGACATCTGGGTGCAGGCCGGCGGCTACGTCGGCAAGCCCACCGACGGCGAGATTCTCACCATGGCGCAGCCATTGAATGGCATGACTCCTGAGTCGCCCGCCGATGCCACCAAACCGCCGCAGCCCTCCGAGTGGACGCGCAGCTACAAGAGCGCCGCGGGCAAGACCGCGCGCGTTTTCACCACGCTCTACGGCACCTCCGAGGACATCACGAACGACGGCTACCGCCGCATGTTGGTGAACGCCTGCTTCTGGGCGCTGGGATTGGAGGACGCGATCAAGGCCGACCTGAACGTCGCGTTTGTCGGCCCTTTCAAGCCGAACACGTTCGGCAATCAGACCCACGCGCGCGGCATTAAGCCCGAGATGTACGCGGGCTTCGAGAGCCAGATCCCCGCGAACAACAACACGAAGAATCCCAACCCACCGGCGAAAAAGAACGAGGGCAAGAAGGGCGACGCGAAGAAGGCTGACCAGAAGCCGGCCGATGCCAAGCCCGCACCCGCACCCGCGCCCGCCAAGTCCGATGCGGCGGACCCGACTTGCGGAACGAAGGCGGCGGGCGCTCCCGCTCCCGAAACCGTCGCCACGGGCAAACCCGCGCGCTTCGTCCGCATTGAACTGCCCGGTGACAAACGCGTGCTGACACTCGCCGAGGTCGAGGTTTTCGCCGGTGGCAAAAACGTGGCGCGCGCGGGCAAGGCCAAGCAGTCGAGCGAAGGCCCCGGTGCCGCCGCGCGCGGCATTGATGGCAACAAATCGCCCGACTGGGGCAAAGGCGGGCAGACGCACACCGATAACAAAGGCACGACCAATCCGTGGTGGGAACTCGATCTCGGCACGGCGCAGGACATTGAGAAGGTGGGCATCTGGAACCGCAGCGGCTTGGAGAACCGGCTCGACGGCTTCACGCTCACGCTGCTGGACGCGGACCGGAAGGAAGTCTTCCGCGCGGCGGGCATCGCCGCGCCGCACGCGATGGAGATCGATGTGAAGGCCGGCGGCAAACTGGCTTACCTGAATTACGACGGCAAACCGGGCCAACCCGCTGGCAAAGGCGTCACGCAGGTCGCCGCCGCGAAGAGCGATGGGAAGAAGACCGACGCGAAAAAAGGCGACGGCAAAAAAGCCGCGTCCGCCGGCCCCGCGCTCGCCGACGTGCCCGCCGACTACCGCGACCCGCTGCCCTTCGCGTTCAAGAAGGGCGAGGTCGTCGCGATTCTCGGCAACGGTCTCCCCGACCGCATGCAGCACGACGGCTGGATGGAGACGCTGCTCCAGAGCCAGCTTCCCGAGCAGCAGGTGCGCTTTCGCAACCTGAGCTCGAGCGGTGACCGCCCGAATTCCTACCCGCGCAGCAGCGGCATGCCCTCCATCACGACGTACTTGCAGCATGTGAAGGCCGACGTGGTCTTCGCCTTCTTCGGCTACAACGAATCCTTCGACGGGCTCGAAAAGGCCGACGCGCACCGCCAGAAGCTCGTGGAGTTCGTCCGCACCACGCGCGGCAGCAAGGCCAACGGCACGAGCTTCCCCCGCATCGTCCTCTTCAGCCCCATCGCGCACGAAGACACGCGCAATCCCAACGTGCCAGACGGCAAGGCGCACAACGCGCAACTCGAGGCGTACACGAAGGCCACCGAAGCCGCGGCCAAAGAGGCCGGCGTCGCCTTCGTGGATTTGTTCCACCCCTCGCTCGAGCTGTTCAAAAACGCGCGCGCTCCGCTCACGATCAACGGCGTCCACCTTACCGAGGAAGGCAACCGCCAGCTCGCCGAGGTCATCGCGAAAGCCCTGCTCGACAAGCCCGTCAGCGCCTCGGGTTCCCTCGAGTCCTTGCGCGCCGCCGTGCTCGATAAGGACGACAAGTGGAACAACCGCTACCGCGTCCGCGACGGCAACGACGTCTGGGGCGGCCGCTCGACCCTCTCCTTCGTGGACGGCCAGAACAACGCGGTCGTCCTCCAGCACGAGCTCGTCATGCTCGACGTGATGACCGCCAATCGGGACGAACTCGTCTGGGCGCGCGCCGCCGGCCGGGACAAAAAAGTGGACGACAGCAACGTGCCCAAGCCCATCCCCGTCGTGTCGAACGTCGGCGGCAAGAGCAAGAGTTCCAGCGCGGTCAAGGAAGGCACGCTGAACTACGTCAGCGGCGAGGAGGGCCTCAAGCACATGGCCGTGGCGAAGGGCTTCGAGGTGAATCTGTTTGCCGACGAGAAGAAATTTCCGCAGCTCGTGAACCCCGTGCAGTTGCAGGTGGACGGCAAGGGCAAGCTGTGGGCGGCGGTGTGGCACACGTATCCGAAATGGGAGCCGCTGAAGCCGATGAACGACGCGTTGATTATTCTCCACGACGACGACGGCGACGGTAAGGCGGACCGCGTGACGGAGTTTGCGAAAGTGCAGAACCCGCTGGGCTTCGAGTTTTGGAACGGCGGCGTGCTCGTCACCTGCCCGCCGGAGATTATCTTCCTCAAGGACACCGACGGCGACGGCGTGGCCGATGTGCGCATCGTGATGCTGCAGGGCCTCGATTCCTCCGACACGCATCACGGCGCGAACAACCTCATCTACGGACCCGACGGCGGCATCTACTGGCAGAGCGGCGTCTTCATGGTTCACAACCACGAGCATCCGTGGGGTTCGTCGCTCCAGACCGGCGCGAGCGCGATGTATCGCTTCGATCCGCGGCGCTTCACCATCGCGATGCACGCGCCCAACTCGCCGAATCCGCACGGCATTTCCTTCGACCGCTGGGGCTACCACTACGCCACCGATGGCACCGGTGGCCGCGCGTATCAGGTTCGCCCCGACTCCAAGGGCTTCAAGATGGCCGAACTGTTGAAGAAAGAAGTGCGCCCCGTGACCGCGAACGAAGTCGTCTCCAGCACGCACTTCCCCGAGTCGATGCAGGGCGACTTCCTCATCTGCAACGTCATCGGTTTCCTCGGCATCAAGCACTATCACCTCGAGCGCAACACCAACACCGGCGCGGTCTGGGGCGAACCCGCCGGCGACGAACTCACCGTGATGAAGACCAACGCCGACGGCACCAAGACCGAGGACAAGTCCCGCGGCTTCCTCATGAGCGGCGACAAAAACTTCCGCCCCTCCGACGCCATCTTCGGCGCCGACGGCGCGCTCTACGTCGCCGACTGGCACAACGCCATCATCGGCCACATGCAGCACAACGTCCGCGACCCGAACCGCGACCACGAGCACGGCCGCATCTACCGCGTGACCGCCAAGGGCCGCCCGCTGCAAGCGCCCGTCGCCATTGCCGACCAGCCCATCCCCGCGCTGCTCGAAAATCTGAAGCACCCCACCGACGGCGTGCGCCACCGCACCCGCGTCGAGCTCAGCGCACGCGATTCCAAACAAGTCATCGCCGCCACGCAGACTTGGATGAAGCAGTTTGATCCCACGAAACAAGGAGACGCGCACCACCTGCTCGAAGCCCTCTGGTTGCATCAACAGCACAACCTTCGGAATCTCGACCTGCTCGGCCAGGTGTTGAAATCGCCCGAGCCGCACGCGCGCATCGCCGCCGCGACCGTGCAGCACCTGTGGTTCAACGTGGAGGCCTCCACCCACGGCGGCATCATCGCGGGCCTTCAAGAAGCCGCCGCGCAGAAATCCGGCATCCTTTCGGACACGCCGGAGCTGACCACCATCCGCATCGCCACCGTGCCCGAGAAGATGATGTACGACGTGAAGCAGCTCGCCGTGAAGCCCGGCAAAAAGGTGAAGCTCACCTTCGCCAACCCCGACTTCATGCCGCACAACATCCTCCTCGTGAAGCCCGGCAAGGCCGACGAAATCGGCCTCAAGGCGATGGCCCTCGGCGCGAAAGGTTTCGATGTCGCCTTCGTCCCCGAAAGCTCCGACATCCTCTGGGCCAGCAAGCTCGTCGATCACGGCAAGGAGCAGGTCATCGACTTCACCGCGCCCAAGACCGAAGGCGCGTATCCCTACCTCTGCTCCTTCCCCGGCCACCATCTCATCATGCGCGGCGTGCTCATCGTGGCGGAAAATCCCGCCGAGTTCCTCGCCAAGAATCCCGAGCCGGTGACCAAGATCACCGAGTGGAAACTCAGCGACCTCGCCGATGACCTGAAACGCGTCGGCCAGCACCGCAACTTCGCCCGCGGCCAGCAGCTCTTCACGAGCCTCGCCTGCGCCCAGTGCCATCAGCTCGGCAAGGAAGGCGTCGCCTTCGGTCCGAGCCTCAGCGACGTGGTGAAGAAGTACAAAGGCGACGCCAAGCTCGTGTTGCAGGAAATCCTCGAGCCTTCCAAGAGCATCGAGGAGAAATATCGCAACGTGACGCTCGAACTCGGCGACGAAAATTCGCCCTCCGGCCTCATCCTCGCCGAGGACGCAACGACCGTGACCATCCAGCCCGGCCCGACCGCCGCGCAGGTCCAGAAGGTCGCCAAGAGCGCCATCAAGTCGCGCAAAGCCTCCGCGCTCTCGCTCATGCCCGCCGGCCTGCTCAACACGCTGGACAAAGAACAAATCCTCGACCTCCTCGCCTACCTCCTCGCCGGCGGCAGCCCCGACCACGCCGCCTTCAAGCACGCGCACTGAGGACGAATTCCGCAGCCGGGGAAACATACGCGCCCTCGCGTGTAGCTGGAGGCACCCCCGTCTCCAGCTTCGGCGCGCAGCTCCGCAGGCGCAGTGGGGCAGGCTTCCAGCCTGCCGGTTCGGGCGGCATCGTGCCGCCCAGTCCCACCAAACGGCGGCGGGCGGATCGCCGTGGCGTGAGGGGTTGCAACCACTAACCGGCACTAGCTCGCACTATTAATTCCGCCTGCACTACACTCGATGACCAGCAAACGCTCCTCCGCTGGTCTTATTAGTGCAGGTCAGTGCCGGTTAGTAGTTCAATCCGGCCCCCTCCCTACCCAATTGCCTCCAGCCCCCCGGAAGTGGTCAAAAAACAAACCCACCACAACCGGCCCCCAGCCACCCCGTTGGAAAAGCTACCTCACCTTTTCGGAAAAGGTGGCAAACCTTTTCCGACCGGGTAAAGCATCCTTTGCGACGAGGCTACCGGTTCAGAATGACACAACCGGCCTCGCCTTCCGGCCAACCAGCCGCCAGTCGCGTTTCCCGATACAATAATACCCCTTGCTTGGCCCCAACCCCTTCTGGACACTCGGACATGCACCTCCTAGCTTTCTGCCCCATGCACCTGATGAACGACAAAACTGGTGCTCAATAACATTGTTGGGCGGCACCAGAAGAACATGCAAAAACTTTGCTTTATTTTGAGCATCGGAGCGGTCGGGACGCTGCTGACCGGCTGTCTCATTCCTCATACATCCCAACGTTCAGCAGAGGTAAGCGGCCAAGTTCTTGATTCACAGAGCGGAGAGCCTGTGGCCGATGCTAAGGTGCGGTGGATGGAGCAAGCGTGGCCATCTGCACGAACCGATGCGAATGGCACATTCAAACTCGAATCGAGCAGAAACTGGCATCTCCTCTATTTTGGCCATGCAAGTGTCCCCAACCACGCGCGTCATTCGTATTATCTCTTTGTCACGCATCCGAATTACTCAGTTTACTCCTTTAAGACTTACAGCGGTGGTGAGTTTGGGCGGATCTCACTGGAACGGAGTGGCGGCGCGCAGAAAGCCAAGAATCTCGAGGCGGTGCAGGAGAGCATTCGGGCCGAGGAAGCTTCCCGCGAGCAGATGATGCGAGCAGCCGACCAGACTGCTCGCGATGCTGCACGAAAGGCGGTAGAAGATGCACAAAAGCGTAGCCAGTGAGCCCGCCGCCTAACAACAAAAGTTAGCATCGGGCGAAGCCCCGATGCTAACTGTGCTTGAATGATTCGCGGCGAGGAACCGGGGCCGCTCAGACGTAGCGGGAAGGCGGAGATGGGGGGATAAGGGAAAAGCTTTCAGTAGCTCTGCCGGCCGGTAAGTAAGTCGGCGATCCACCTACCAGACTATTCAGACCTGCGGGACACGCACGACCGACTTTTCCGGTCACTGAGTGGCTCGGTTCAACCATGCCCGGCTGCGAACCCGGCCATCCGCTCGCGGTTGCAATCGGACGTCCTCGTGGGACCGGGTCGCTGAGGTTGGGTCGTTAGGCTTTTGCTGGCTTGCTCCGAGAAATGAGGCCGATAAGCTCTCCCCGAAACGCACACCATGCCCGAACTTTCACGCTTTTACGGCATCATCATTCGGATGTTCTCCGAGCCTTCGGAGCGCCATCACGTTCCGCATTTTCACGCTTACTATGGCGAGCACGTTGCGGTGTTTTCCATCTCGCCCGTCGCGCTCATCATTGGCTTCATTCCGCAGCGTCAGCAGCGGCTCGTTGAGGCTTGGGCCGAGCTTCACGAGCCGGAGTTGCTCGCCGATTGGGCGCTTCTGGAGCAGGGACGCAAGCCTTCCCCAATCACGCCTTTGCAGTAGAGTAGCGCCATGAACCATCCGCTTTACCGCATCACTGCTTTCGAGCAGGTCGGCCCGTATTCGCTGCGCCTCCACTTCAACGACGGTCTTGCGCGCACCGTGGATTTCGAGGCGGTTCTTGAGGGTGAGCTTTACAGCCCCCTCCGCGACCCAGTGGCTTTCGCGCAGGTTGCACTCGACCCGGAGGTTCATACCGTCGTCTGGCCCTGCGGCGCGGACTTCGACCCGGCTACGCTCCACAATTGGCCCGAGCACGAGGCTGCTTTTCGTGCTGCGGCAGCGCGCTGGTCACGAGCGAACGCAAACGCCTGACAACAAAAGTTAGCAACGGGTGTAGCCCCGATGCTAACTGTGCTTGAATGATTCGCGGCGCGGAACCGGGGCCGCTCAGACGTAGCGGGAAGGCGGAGATGGGGGGATAAGGGAAAAGCGTTCGGTAGCTCTGACTCACCCGCTTCACCGGCACCTCCCACATCATCGCGTTGGCTTCGCGGGTGATTGCGGGGATGCGTGCGGCCAAGGGGCGGCGCGGCACATCACCAGCAGCTTGCGCTCTCTCCTTTTCCTAGCCCGGATATTTCATAAACCGAATCGATGCCACAAGCCGCCCGCCCTTGTAGCGCAGGTTTCCAAACCTGCTGTGTCGCCGACTTCCAAGTCGGCAGGGTGTCGGTCTCGCCGAGCGCGTTGCGGGGTTAGAAACCCGCGATACAGCAGGCTTGGAAGCCTGCGCTACAAAAGGAGCATGAAATATCCAGGCTAGAACTACAGCGGGTGGCCGACGGCGGGGTGAGGACGCTCCGCTCTACCTCCGCAGGTTTTTGGGAAGGGAGGCTTGCGGTAGGCCACCGCCGTCAGCACGCTTCGCCGTCATGAATCTGCCTGCGTCCACCAACGGTTCCAACGACGACTGCATCCTCACGACCACGCGGCGGCTGTCGGTGCCGCCGGAACTGGTTTTTCGCGCCTACCGCGAGCCGGATCTGCTCGCGCGCTGGTGGGGACCGAACGGGTTTCGCAATGAGTTTCACGAATTCAATTTCCAGCCCGGCGGCGCGTGGCGCTGCGACATGATCGGGCCGGACGGCGCGCGGTATGCCAATCACAGCGTCTTCGAGGAGGTGAGCGCCGGGCGCATCGTGCTGCGGCATCTGGACCCGGTGCATGAGTTCACGCTGACGATGACCCTGAACGCGGAGGCGGGCGGGACGCGGCTGACCTGGCGCATGGCGTTCGCGAGCGCCGCCGAGTGCGACCGGGTGCGGGCTTTCGTGCCGCGCTGCAACGAGGAGAACTTCGACCGGCTCGAAGCGGTGCTGGGGCGTTGAACGCCGGGGAGTGCGAGTTGGCGCTTACGCGCATCATCGCCGCCACGCCGCGCCAGCTCTACCGCGCGTGGACCGAGCCGGAGTTGCTCAAACAATGTTTCTGCCCGCAGCCGTGGACCGTGTGAGTGGCGGAACTCGATGTGCGGCCCGGCGGCTCCGCGCTCATCGTGATGCGCGGCCCGGACGGGACGGAGGTGCCGCATCGCGGCGTGTATCTGGAGGTCGTGCCGGACGCGCGGCTGGTCTATGCGAGCGCGTTCACGCGGGCGTGGAAACCGGCGGAGATGCCGGCGGCGGGCACCGGCTGCACGGGCGGACGCGGGGCCGGCAGCCGTGGGCCAGGCAACGGCCGCGGGGTGGGCGGCCGGGGAGTAGGGATGTGCCTAGCGTGCGCTGGAATCGATGGCTAGGGTCGCGGGCGTTGTCCCGGGCGTGAGGTGATAGGTTTTCATCGGGTTGAGTTGGGTTGGATGAACTGACTGGATTCGGCCTGAGCGTGCTCCCGGAT
>BJHT01000117.1 GCA_014193395.1 Verrucomicrobiota bacterium | reverse complement strand
GCGGCGTGCGGCGTGCGGCGTGCGGCGGGCGGCGTGCGGCGTGCGGCGTGCGGCGTGCGGCGTGCGGCGTGCGGCGTGCGGCGTGCGGCGTGCGGCGGTCGTCGCGAAAGGGACGAGGTCACGGATACGCAGCCACACCTTTGCAGGAAAGCCTGCTTCTATAGTTTCTTGAGCCGCAAATGACTGAGTTTGGAGTTCCGCGTTTACGCGGTCCGCTGGGTCGCACGCCGCCGGAACCGCGTAAACGCGGAACTCCAAACGGGGGATATTAAAAAGGAGGTTAGAGTCTCCTTACGTCGCCTCCGACATGGGAGATACAGTTATGGCTGGATGCCAGCACCCTTGTAGGAGCCAACGTGAGGAGGCTCTGACCTTTTCGCGAGGAACCGCGGGGTAGGGAAGAAGGAGGTTAGAGTCTCCTTACGTCGTCTCCTACAGGAGGGGAATGGTTACGGCCGCGCGGCAGCGCGGCCCTACCGGGTGACTTAGTCCAGCAGGTCGGCGGGGGGGAGTAGGCTTCGAGTTCGGCGAGACGGGCGTGGCCGTCGGGGGAGCGGAGCCAGAGGTAGGTGAGGGCGTCGGCTTCGATGGTAGGGAAGGTGAAGAGATTGTAGGGACTGCGGTTGTCAGTGACATGGCCGGCTTGGAGCCATTGATTGCGTTTGGCATCGTGGAGGAAGAGGGCGGGTTGGCGGAGTTCGGGGAAGAGAGTTTGGAGTTTTGCGTATGGGGTTTGGAGTTTGGGAGGGACGCGGGTAGGTGGCGAGTCCGCCGACGGTGCGTTGGAGGAGGGTGAGGCGATGATAGCAGGCAAATCAATCGTCGGACGCGGGCCAGCCGCCTTCTCGTGTCCGCGGGGAAAAGGCTGGCGCGCGTTACCCCGCGCCCGGACCAAAGGGCGCGCGACATGTTCTTTCCTCGCCGCGCCTGGTCCGACAAGGTGTCGCGATGTTGACAACCGAACTGATTCCCGCCGCGGATGCGCAGTCGCGCCGGCTGATGGTCGTGCTGCACGGGCTGGGCGACAGCATGAACGGCTACCGCTGGCTGCCGCCGACGCTCGAACTGCCGTGGCTGAACTATCTGCTCGTAAATGCGCCCGACTCGTACTTCGGCGGTTATTCGTGGTACGACTTTGCCGATGAGCCGGCGCCGGGCGTGGCGCGCAGCCGCGGGCTGCTGTTCCAACTGCTCGATGGTTTGCGCGCGAAGGGTTTTCCCACCGAGGAGACAACGCTCTTTGGTTTTTCGCAGGGCTGTCTGATGACGCTCGAAATCGGCGCGCGCTATCCGCACAAGCTGGCGGGCTTGGTGGGCATCAGCGGCTACGTACACGAACCGGAGACGTTGGTAAAGGAACTCGCGCCGACGGCGGCGCAGCAGCGGTTTCTGGTCACGCACGGATCGCTCGATCCGCTGATCCCGCTGGCCGAGGTGCGCGAGCAGATCAACCTGCTCAAGGCGGCGGGGCTGCGTATCGAGTGGCACGAATTCGCCAAGGCGCACACCATCGCGGGGCTGGCGGAGATCGAGGTGATTCAGGAGTTTGTGCAGCGGGGATACCAGCCGTGAACGCGCACGCGGTTCCGCCAAGTGCGGCAAGCGAACGCCACGTGCCGGGCACGCTCCGCGCCGCGTGGCCACATTCTTCCGTGTGATGCCGAGCACCCACATCGACGCGCCGCCGGGAGCGTGTGCGCCGCCGCGCGGGAACTCGCCGGCGGGCCATCCGCGCTCGTGGCAGGAGGTATTCGCCGATCCCGCGCCCGTGCTGGCGCTGGCGCCGATGCAGGATGTGACCGACCTGCCGTTCTGGCGGTTGATGGCGGCGTATGGCGGCGCGGATGTTTATTACACGGAGTATTTCCGCGTTCACGTCACCTCGACGCTCGACCGGCCGATCCTCGAATCGATCGTGCGCAATCCCACGGGACGGCCGGTCGTGGCGCAGTTGATCGGCAATGACATTGCGGCGCTCGTGCGCACGGCGCGCGAGCTGCAACATTATCCCATCGCGGCCATCGACCTGAATCTCGGCTGTCCCGCGCCGGTGGTGTATCGCAAATGCGCCGGCGGCGGGTTGCTGCGCGAACCCCGGCGCGTCGATGCCATCCTCGGCGCGTTGCGCGACGCGATCACCACGCGCTTCACGGTGAAGACGCGCATCGGATTCGACACGCCCGCGGTGTTCGCGGAGCTGCTGCCGATTTTTGCACGGCACGCGGTTGACCTCCTGACCGTCCATGGGCGCACGGTGCTGGAGATGTACCGCAGCGAGGTGCATTACGATTTCATCGCGCGCGCGGTGGCCGCCCTGCCCTGCCCCGTCCTCGCCAATGGAAATGTCCACTCGGCGCGCAAGGCCCTCGAAGTGCTGCGGCTCACCGGCGCGCGCGGGCTGATGATCGGGCGCGGGGCGATTCGGAATCCGTGGCTCTTCCAGCAAATCCGCCAGCACCTGCGCGGCGAGGCGCTCTTCGCGCCGCGCGGGCACGACGTGCTGCGCTACGTCCACGAGTTGTACGAGGCGGTGTCGCCCGCCGACGTTCCCGAGCAAGCGCTGGTGCAGAAGATGAAGAAGTACATGAACTTCGTCGGCTTGGGCGTGGATCCCGAAGGGCAGTTCCTCCATCAAATCCGGCGCGTGACGACGAAGGCGGAGTTCTTCGCGGTGTGCCGCGCATTTCTCGAACACGACGAATTGATGCCGCTCGAGCCATTCAATCTGGCGTTGAAGGAAAAGGACGTGCTCGCGGGGGAGCATTTGTGAGCGCCGGCGCCGTCCGCCCGCGTCGTCGTTCCGGCCGCATCACTCGAAGACGAAGCGGTAGAAGCGGTGAACGCGGTTGGTCGTGGTGAAATCGACGAGGTCCTCGCGCGGCGCGCCCAGCACGGCGCGGGTGAGCGTCTGCCAATTCGTGGCGGAAAGGCTGTCCACAAATTCGACGCGATAGGGCGTGCCGGGCGCGCCGTGGACGGTGACGACCGGGCGCATCTCAAACTCGGTGACGGCGACGGGCGCGGCTTCGCTCACGCTCGGTCCGCCGGCCCCGGTCACCACCACGTCGTAGGCGCCGGCCTGTGCGGTGGTGATGCGCGACAGGTGCAGCGTCGCGCTGGTTTCATTGGTCAGCGGCGTTTTGTTCAGCCGCCATTGGTAGCTGAACGGTCCGCTGCCGGTGGCTTCGACGGTCAGGGTGGTGCTCGCGCCGACGCCCAGCGCAGCGCCGGACGGGTGCCGGGAGAAAGCCGGCGGTCCAATGACGGGGCGTGCGAACAACGCGGCGACGGTCGGCGTGGGGTTGGTCACGACGAACGAGACGGGATTGGTGGTGCCGGAAACCGCGTTGCCCCATTGCACAAACGCCCAGCCAAAAGCGGGCGTGGCGGTGAGGTCCAGCGTCGCGCCATATTCCACGGGACCGGTGCGGGAGAAGCGCACCGCGCCCTGGCCCAACACGTTGGTCCGCGGCGTGGTGGCGAAGATGGCCTGGACATTCATCGCGCCGGTGACAGTCAGGCTGAGCGGATTGGCGGTGCCCGAGGCGGCGCCTTCCCAGCGCAGAAATGTCCAACCGGCGTTGGTGGTGGCGGAGAGCTGCACCACGTCGTTGAGGAGATAGTGGGTCTTGAGCGGGGACGCGCCCACCGCACCGCCGCCGGGCGTGGACGCGACGACGGTGTAGAGCGTGGCCAACCGCACGGGCGGGGCCTCGACGTTTTCCGAAAAATCCGCGCTGAGACCGAGCGCACGCACAACGACGGTGTTGGAGACGATCACCGGCCCGAGGTAGCGCATGGAGGCGAAGTCCGGCGTGGTGCCGTCGAGTGTGAAAAAAATGCTCCCGCCCGGAAAAGCGCTTTCCAACTCGAGCCGGGCCGTGCCGGCGAACTGCGCCACGTCCGCCACCGCCACGCCGTCCACGCGGACGACCGGCGCGTTGGTCGGGCGCACGAACACGGTGACCGTCTCGCTGTTGGTCGCGCCGAAACGATTGGTGACGGTGGCGCGATAGTTTCCGGCGGCGGAGAAATCCAGATTCGTGAGCACCAAGGTGGCGTTGGTGGCGGCAGCAAGCGGGGCGTCGTTTTTGAACCAGCGGTAGCCCAGCGGCGCGTCCGCCGCGACAGAGAAACTGAGCGTGGTGGAACCGCCGGGAGGAAACGCGCCGCCCTGCGGCTGACCGTTGATTTGAAACGGAAAGAACTGGCCGGCGCGGATCAGTTGGTTGCCCGTGTCGGCGATGAACAAGTTTCCGGCGGCGTCCACGGCGACCCCGCCGGGCTGGTTGAACTGCGCGGCGGCCGGTCCGCCGTCCGCGTCACCGGTGCCTCCGCCCGCCAGCGTGGTGACGGTGCCGTCGGGCGCAACCCGGCGGATGCGGTCGTTGCCGGAATCCGCGACGTAGAGAAAACCGGCGGCGTCCACGGCGAGGCCGCGGGGCGTGTTGAAACGGGCCGTGCGCCCCTGTCCGTCCGCCGCGCCAAACACGCCGGCCGCGCCCGCCAGCGTGGAGACGACGCGACCCGGCGTGATTTTGCGGATGGTGTGATTGTCGGTGTCGGCGACATACACGTTGCCCGCACGATCCATCGCGATGCCCGACGGGCCGGCAAACCGCGCCGCCGCGCCGGTCGCATCCGCGCTGCCCGGCTGCCGGGCCGAGCCAGCGTAAGTGGTCACTTCACCGGCGGCCGTGATCTTGCGCACGGTGGCGTTCAAATCCTCGACCGCGAACAGATTCCCGGCCGCATCAATCGCCACGGCGATCACGCCGCTGAAACGCGCCTCGGTCCCGGTGCCGTCCACGCTGCCTTCGACTCCCGGTGAGCCCGCAAGCGCGGTGACCGCGCCGGTGGGCGTGATTTTCCGCACCACGCTGTTGCCGCGATCCGCGACCCAGACATTGCCAAGCGCATCGACCGCAACGCCGCACGGCAGGCTGAAGCGCGCCGCGGCACCCGTCCCGTCGCGATAATCCCGCACCCCCGCCACGCCCGCCAACGTCGTGACCGCCCCCGACGGCACGATTTTCCGCACGGTGAAATTGCCGGAATCGCCGACGTAGACGGTGCCGTTCGCATCCACCGCGATGCCCAGCGAGTTTTTGAAACGGGCCACATTCCCGGTCCCATCAGCGCTGCCCATCAGCCCGGAAACGCCGGCCAGCTTGGCGAATTGATAAGTCTGCGCGCGTGCCGAGGCGGCGGACAGCAGCCCGAACCCCAGCGCGAAAACGAGGAAAATGAACGGCCTTCGTGGAATCATAAACTTTCCGGGAGGAAATCCATTTCCACACGCCTGTCCCAAACCCACCGGCGGCCCGCCGGGATACACGCTGCTGCCATCGGCAGATTGGCGGCGGGAGTTGAGGACAAAGTTTTTCGGCGAACGAACGGCCGCGCCGCGAGGTCCGCCACGCCCGGCAAGTGCCCGTTAAACAATCCGTTTCTTTACACTCCCAATCGTGCTGCCTAATCTCCGCCCATGCCGTCGGAAATTGATACCGCCGATTTCGTCGAAGCCGAACTCACGACGCGTTCCACCGCCGTCGCCCAGCACCCTGCCCACATGTCCGCCCACGATCCCCCGCCGGGCAAGCCCCTGCCCACCCGCCAGGAACTGGATCACGACATCAACACGACCCAGTCGCGTCTCGCCGAGCTGCGCCAGCAACAGGAGCAGGTCGAGCGCGAGCGCGCCGCGCTTGAGGAATTCCGCCGCCGCCAGAGCGAGTTCCTGAATGGCCGTACCGAGATGTCCCAGCACCTTATCCGCGGCCTCGGGCTGCTGACGGACGCCGAACAAAAATCCCGCCGCGACGCCGAGCAGATGGCCCGGACGATCGCCGATCTCCGCGACAAGTTGGAAAAAATCGCCGCCCTCCGCGAGGAGACATGGACGCAGGAAGTCTGGAACACCGAGCTGACCCGCGCGCTGACCACGCTCGAAAACGCCCGCATGGAATGGAACACCGCGCTGAGCCGCTGGCCGATGCTCTCCGGCACGCCCGAGAATCCCGCCGGCGCGCCGCTCCCCGGCCGCGACGAGGCATCGCTGCTGCGGCCCCGCAACTTCTTCGAACTCTGCCGGCTCGGCCTGGCGATGACCTGGCCGGTCGCCGCCGTGGGCTTGCTGATCCTGCTCGTGCTCCTGCTCAGGAAGTGAACCTTCGCCCGCCATGGGATGGTTCAAGAAAAAGCTCGATCCCATCGCGGCCCGCGAGCAGGAGCTCGAGAAAAAACTCGCCGAGCTGCGTTCCCAGATAAAGCAACTCGACGCCGAGTCGCGCGGCGCTCCCCGCCCGCGCGTGCGTTCGACGGCCCGCCCCAACGCCCCGCCCCAGCCCGCGCGTCCCGCTGCCGAACCCGCTCCGCCGCCACCGCCCGCCGATCCGGTTTTTGAGCGGGTCGATCTTGATCATGGCAAACGCAAGGAACCAGTCGTCACGCGCGAGCACTTCAACGAACAGGGCCTGCGCAAATACGATCTGCTCGCCGCCTGGCAGCGGGTCGTGGGCTTTTTCCGCAAGACTGAAACGCCGAGCAGCAATCCCAAGCTGATCAAGTTTCTCGCCGCCGGCCGCGTGGATGGACTCAAGACGTTGCGCGTCGAGAAGCGCGTGGCGCGCCGGCGGTTCATCGCGTTTTTCGTCATCCTGCTGCTGCTGCTGCTGGGAATTTTCTCCGCCTTCATGCGGACCCGCTAAATCGTCGGCGGAGGCGCTGACAAACTCCCCATCCGATGAACCAAGAACCCGAAACCCGCCGCGCCACGGAGCAAACTTCGCCGCTGCGCCGTGCGCTGATTGCCACTGAGGATGGTTGTTTCACCGCCGAGTTTTCCGCCCATGGACTGGCGCGATTGAGTTTTCCCGCTACACCGGGAATCAGGGTGCCAAAGTCCGCCGTCTCTGAAGATTTGTCCGCGCCGCCGCCGCCCGCGTGGCTGAAACAAACGTGCGCCGCGGTCGACGACGTGCTCGCGGGTCGGGCACCGCGAGTTTTCCCGCCGCTGGATCTTTCGTGCGGCACGCCATTTCAGCAGTTTGTGTGGCAGGCCTTGTCTAAGATTCCCGTGGGCGAAACGCGCAGCTACGGCGAGATCGCGCGCGACATCGGACGTCCGCGCGCGGTGCGCGCGGTAGGCGCGGCGTGCGGCGCGAACCCGGTGCCGTTGCTCGTGCCGTGTCATCGCGTGCTGGCCGCCAACGGCAAACTCGGCGGCTTCTCCGGCGGCCCCGAATGGAAACCCCGGCTGCTCCGCCGCGAGGGAAGCTGGGGCGAGGCCTGAAACTAAAAACCGATTTTCAACGACAGACAGACCGACACGGGCGGACACGGCTGGGAGAGTTGCATTCCCAGCGCCCGTTTTCACCCGGTGAGGGAAGCAGCAAAACTCGGAATTCGTCTGTGTTTACGGGAGTTTGTGTTGTTCCGGAGATGCGGAAACACGAAGAAGTTATGAACCACTAACCGGCACTAACCGGCAGTAATGGAAACCATTCCATGAATCCAAGGCACATCCCGGGAGTGAAATCAGATTCGGTCTTATTAGTGCCAGTTAGTGCAGGTTAGTGGTTTTTGTTTCCGGCCCCGGCCCCTACCGAATTCATGTCAGTTCGCCCCCGGCCCGGCCTCGGCGACTTCGCGGAGGTGGTGCGTTTCCTTGTAGCCCAGATACACCGCGCCGCCGATGAGGCTCCAGACCAGGCTCACCGCAAAGGCGAGCAGCGACAGCGAGAGCGCCTGGGTGGCCGGGATGTTGATCTCCGGCACGGCGAGCATCCAGACAAAGAGGTTTTCGCGCACGCCCAGCCCGCTCGGTGCGAGCGGCAATGCCGAGATGCACGAGATGATCGGCACAATGGCGAACAGCGCGGTGACGGAAATTTCGAGGTGCAGCCCTTTCACCAGCGCGAGCACGAGCAGCACGCACACGGCGTTGAGCACCATCGACACAACCAGCGCGCGGAGCACGAAGCCCGGATGCCGGCCGAAGGCGCGGCAGGAATCCAGTGACCGGCGCAGGTGTTCGGCCTTCGGTAGTTTCTTCAGCCACGTGTCGGCCCCGGGCCAGCGCCGCGACACGCCGCCCCAGAAGGCGACCCACACGAGCACCGTGCAGGCGGCGAGCATCAGCAGCGTGAACCAGCTCAACGCCGCCAGCCGGCGATGATCGAAGAGCAGGCTGAGATTCGGCAGCATCATCAGCCCGCCGAAGAGCAGCATCGCGAACAGGCCGATCAAGCGGTCCACGAACACCGTCACGACGGCCTCGGTTTTCAGGTGATGCGTCTCGCGCGCGGCGTAGTAGGCCTTCATCAAATCACCGCCGCTGGAGCCGAGCATGAAGGAATTGAAAAAGTGGGCGACGAGCGAAATCTCCGCGGCGCGCGAGAAGGGCAGCTCCAATCCCTGCACGCGCAGCACCATGCGCCAGCGGAGGATGCCAAGCAGTACGGTCACGCCCATCAGTACGAAAGCCGCGCCCAAGGCCCACGGCTCGGTAAAGCACAGCACCCGCCAGAGTTCGGCGGGACCGCGGGTCCACGCGGCCCGCCATTGTTCCGTGGTGCTGAGGGCGTCCCACTCGCGGTCAAGCAGGCGAAAGGCCTGGCGGCCTTCCTTGACGAAAATGGTGTGGGAAACCCAGAGCAGCAGCAGCCCGCAGATGGCCAGGCGCCAGACCGTTTTCCACGATGGCGCGCGGCGACTCACTCCGGACCCCAGAGCTTCATGAGGTGGTTGACGCCGAACTTCACGTCCGCCACCGGCACGCGCGGGCTCATCTCGAAGACTTTGATGTGCCCCGGTTTCACGAACGGCTTGAGCGCCGCGAAATCAATCATGCCCGTGCCCGGCGGGCAGTGGTCGCGGCCGGGGAACTGCACGTCGTGGATGTGAAAACCATGGAGCCGGTCGGACATCGCCTCGAGGTGCTTGGCGTGCCGGATGAAGCCGATGTTCTCCTTGATCTGGCCATGGCCGGTATCGTGCCAGTAACCGACCGTGGGCGGGGGAAACAGTTTGAACAGGCTGCGGAAATCATCCTCGAAGGGAATCTCCTCGACGGCCTCGCGGTTTTCGATGCCGAGCTTGAGGCCGAGCGCCGTGGCCTGTTCCGCCAGCTTGTGGAGGATGTTGTAGGCGTAGAATACGTGCCGTTCTTTTTTGGCCTCGCGCTGCTCGACCACCTCCTGGCACAGCTTCTCATATTTGCGGGTCGCCCGTTCTTCGCTCTGCCCTCCGCCGAACAGTCCGGCCAGACTGCCGAGCACACCTTTCCCGGCCTTGGGCGCTGACTGCGGCGGCGCGGCTTTGCCCGAGTGTCCGTGCGCCTGCGGACGCTCGCCGACCATCTCGATGAGCGTGTCGGTGTAGTCCTTCATGTCCACGGCACCCATGTGAAGCACGACCAGCTTGGCCTTGAGGCGCGCGGCCGTCTCGAGGGTCTTGAGCGAATGCTTGAGGGCCAGGTCGCGCTCGCGCTGTTCGAGCGCGGTGAACTTGTAAATATTGGGCGCGGCGTGGTTCACCCCCAGCGGCAGGGGACAGAAATTGTGCAGGGTCGAAATCTTGATCTCGCCGGCCTCGACCGCCTCGAAGATGCCGGGCAGCAGGCTGACGCGGATGCCGTGGCTCAATTCGGCGTATTCAAAGCCGAGGTCGCGAATCTCGCGCAGCATCGCGCGCCCGTCTTGGTGGCGGTGGGAATTCCAGCAGGTGGAGAGAGAGTACATGGAAAAAAGCCGGGTGCCGTTTTTTTAGAAACTATGGCACCCGGCTTGGGAAACTCCAAAAACAAATCACATGTCCGCGTAGCGTGCCGACAACATCGCGTTGAAGCGGGCCACTTTCATCTTGCGACGGGCGCGCTCGCTCGGCTTCTCGTAATGGCGATGGGCGCGCACTTCTTTCAAAGTACCTTCACGGTCCAACCGCTTCTTGAGTCGGCGCAGCGCCTTGTCGATCGGCTCGCCTTTCTTCAGCTTAATCTCTGTCAATTTCCTTCACTTCCTTCCGGGGGATCGGACCCGAACGCGCCATCATGGCGGTCCTTGGGTCGAATCAAAGTGGGCGGAGCGTACGGACCACCCCTGTGAGTGTCAACGGGCAATCCGGCCGGGAAAAAAAGGCGCGCTGCCGTCCGGCGCGGCTGGCAGGACACCCCCGATCGGCGGCCCATCATCGGGAGCACGGACGGGGAAAACCGTGACGAGGTCGGAGCGACGACCGCGGAAGCGGAGTGCGGCCGTCCCCGACCGCAGCGACGTCCGCGCGCACGAGCGGTGCGGCGGACCGGCTGGCGTAACACTCCGCTCCACCTTGCTGCGCCCGGGAAAGGACGCACTCCTGCCGAGCGTCCCGACCCGCCCTCCCAAACGGGAACCGAATCCGTTTCTCCGGCAGCATCGGGATGCGCTGAAATCAGCCGAGGAGCTACTGCACCGCGATGGGAAATTTGAAATCGTTCAAGCTGAGACCGCCCTCAGATTCGGTGCTCAGGCGGCGGCTGCGGGTGCCGTCGCGGGCGTAGAAGGTGCTCTTGAGTTGGTAGTCCACTTTCTGGGTCTCGACGATCGGGCGCAGGCGGTGGACGAGGGAGAGGTTGCTGAGAAAAACTTTGACGGTCTGCGTGGTGGAACTGAGGCGCGGCACCGCAGTGGACTCGCTCACGGTGCCCTGACCGATGTAGGAACCGTTGAGGTAGAGCTTGTGGACGGCGCCTTCGAGCTGGAGCGGCGCGGGCGTCGGGTTTTGAATGCGGATGGTGCAGAGGAGCGTGGTCTCGAGCACGGTGACTTCGCCAAAGCCGAGATTGATGAGGGTGACCTCGAGGCCGGGAGCGGGTTCGAGGGTTTGGCAGGCGCAAAGAAGGCCGGCGACGAGGGCGAGGAGGGAGGTTTTGAGTTTCATGGGCGGAGGTGGTTTGGGGACATCAACAAATCCGGCGGCGCGGTGAATCGCCGGTCAGGTCGGACGCGCGAGGATGGAGGGATCGGGTTTTTTCGCAGCGGACGGCCGCTGGCGGGCGAGTGCGCCGCGTTGGCGTCCGGCTTCGTAGAGGAAGACCGCGCCGGCGCTGGCGGCATTGAGCGAGTCCATCTCGACGAGCATCGGTATGGCGATACGTTCGTCGCAGACTTGGAGGATGGCGTCGGAAATGCCGTAGCCCTCGCTGCCGAAGACGACGCAGCAATCGCCCGTAAAATCGGCCTCGACGATGGTTTTGCCGCCCGGCTCGGGATGCGCGGCGAGGAGGCGCAGGCCGCGCGCGCGCAGGTCCTGCAGGGTCGCGGCGAGGTTCGTGCATTCCACGGTGGGCAGGTGAAAAAGCACGCCCATCGAACTGCTCACGCAGCGGCGCAGATACGGCGAGCACGAGGTTTCGCTGACGAGCAGGGCCTGCGCGCCGAACGCGCCGCAACTGCGGATGAGCGCGCCGAGATTCTCCGCGTTGCTGAAGCCGTCCACGGCGGCGAGCAGGATGGGGCGCGGGAGATTTTCGAGAATGGCCTCGAGGCTGGGCTGCGGCGGGATTTGGGCCAAGGCCAGCGCGCCCTGGTGCATGGTGTAGCCGGTGATGGTTTCGAGAAGTTTTTTCGGGCCGAGAAAGACGCGGATGTTTTCCGGGCGCGCCATGAGGAGCGGTTCGAGGCGCTGGAGCCATTCCTCGGTGAGCAGCATCGAGAGAATGGGATAATCGGTGTGGAGCAGGCGCGTGACGACCTTGACGTTGGTGGCGACGAAGATGCCGCGGCGCTGATGTTCCTCGGGGCGTTTGAGCGTGCGATAGGGTTCGAGGGCGGGGAGGTCGAGGGACTCGATTTTCTCGGCGTGAAACATGTGGGCGGGAGCTTACAGATGCGCGGGAGTTCGCCAATGGGATCGTGCGCGGGAGCGCCTCGCGTTTTGTAGGAGGCGACGTAAGGAGGCTCTGGCCTTTTCTCTGCGAAGGGCGCACGCGGACAGAAGGAGGTTAGAGTCTCCTCACGTCGTCTCCTACAAGCCAGCGGAGCGGCCGATCCGCCTCCTCAGTTCGGCGGCTACAGGGGAGGGTCAGGGCTTTTTCTCGGGAGCGCCGTAGGTGGTGGCGAGGTATTCGACGAGGGTGTCCACCTGGTCAGCGGGGATAGGGGCGCCGAATTTTTCCTTCATCTTTTGCACGTTCGCTTTCCAGAACGCGCGCGGCAGGCGGGGCTGGGTCGAGACGTAATCGGCGGAATGACAGACGAGGCACTGCGCCTTGACGACCTCGACGCCGGGGCCGGGTTTGAAGGTCGCGGTCTCGGGCGGCAGCTCGAAGCGCTCGGCGGCGGTGAGATGTGGCGCGGCACCGGTGGCGAGTGCGAGCGCCGCGAAGGTGAGGAGGGCGGAGGAGGAAATTTTCATGACGACAGAAATTTTCAGGCGGCGTTCACGCGGACGGTTTCGACGACATTGCGCAGGTAGCCGGCGGGATTCCACAGCGGCTCCAGCGGCTGCGACTGGCCGATGCGATTGGTGGCCTTGGCCTTGAGTTCCAGCAACCCGGCGCGCTGCGGCGTGAAGTTGATGGTCCATTCGCGAAACGAGTATTTGCCGAGGTCCTTCCCCAGTTCCGCGCGCCGCCAGGAACGACCGCCATCGTCGGAAAAAATCACCTCGCTGATGCCGTGCCCGCTGTCGAAGGCGATGCCGCGCACGGTCAGCGGCTGGCCGGTTTTGATCGTGCTGCCATCGACGAGGCTCGTGATGAAGGAGCGGACGTTGAATCGCATGATCGGCACGGTCTTGCCGGGCACCGTGCCGGGCGCGATGCAGCCGCTGGCGTTGTCGGGAATGCGATACGCCGTGCCCATCCAGAAGCCGAAGAAAACCTCGTCGATCACCGTGATCTCGTTGACGTGCTTGATCCAGTAGGTGCCGTAGTGGCCGGGCACGACAAGACGGAGCGGCCAACCGTTGAGGACCGGCAGCGGTTCGCCGTTCATCTCATAGGCGAGCATCACTTCGCCGTCGCGCGCGTGGTCCACGTCGAGCGCCTTGATGAAGTCCGGCGTCCCTTTCACCAGCGCGCGGTCGAGGCCGCGGAAGGTGACCTGCTTCGCGCCCGCGCCCACGCCCGCTTGATCGAGCACGTCCTTGAGGCGCACGCCGCGCCAGCGGGCATTGCCCATCGAACCGTGGCCGACCTGGCCGCCTGGCACGCGCGGTTCGCTGAAGCCGCGGCTGTTGCCCGAGCATTGGTTGACCGCGACGACCTCGACCGGCTCGAACCTGCTCTTCAAATCCGCCACCGAAAGCGTGAGCGGCGTCTTCACGTTGCCTTTGATCTCGAGCTGGAATTTCTCGAGCAACGTCATCGGCGGCGGCGAGATCGTGAGGTGATAACGGACAAAAAATGCGTCGTTCGGCGTGAGGATGCTCTCATTGAAAACCGCGAACGGCGTCTCCAACTGCGGCGGGCGCGTGGTGAGGCGGATGAGCGGGCGCTTCTGCGGATACTTCACCAGCGGGCGTTCACCGTTGTCGAACGGGAGCGCGGCGACGTCGTCCGCCGCGGCGAGCGCGCCGGGCAGCAGGGGCGCGGCGGCAGCGGCGAGCGCGGCGCGGTGGACGAATTGCCGACGGCTCAGCGCGGCTCCAGCAGACTTGGATGATCGGGACATGCCGCGAGAATAAGGAACGCCGCGCGCGACGCCAAGCCCGCTCTCGAAAAAAGCACGGCGGGCAGGAGCAACAACGCGATCGTCCAAACCAAAAAACGATTTTTAACCACTAACCGGCACTAATGAAACAGCCGATCCCGCTGCATTCACCGAGCACGATTTGTCCCGGTTTTATTAGTGCAGGTTAGTGCCGGTTAGTGGTTTTAACTCCGACTTTCCGGGCAATGGTCGGATTGCGGTTTAACGCCCGTCCCCGTCACCGCGCCGATTTTGTGTACAGTTCGAGCAGACAGTCGAAGCCGCCGAGGTCCACGGTCTGGCGGGACTGGAGTTTCAGCGACGGATCGGCCGGCGTGAGGCGCAGGGGATTGGCGAAGACGAGGCGGCCGCCGGGTTTCAGCACGGTGGCGGCGACGGCGAAGAGGTCCGCGATCAGGCCGCGCAGATTATGAATCGGCACGCGGCGGCCCATCGGCGGGTTCGTGATGACGAGCGTGACGCTGCCCGGCCCCATGCCCGCGCCGCGGGCGATGTCGCGAAAATCACCGCAGGTAAACTGCGCGGGCACGCCTTCCAGTTTCGCCGCTTCAAAATTCTTCCGTGCAATCTCCAGGGCCTCGGCGCTGAGGTCGGTGCCGTGCAGACTCTGCACGCCGCCGAGCAGCGCGCGTTCGATGAGTTCCAAACCCGAGCCGCAAAACGGATCCCACACGATCTCATTGGGCACCTTGCCCGCGAGCCGCGCCATGCACGCGGCCAGCGGCGGATGCGACGACGCGGGCACGTCGTCCTGCCGGTAATACAGCCGCGGATCGGGCGTGAGCTTCGGCGACAGCTCCACCGTGTCGCTGCGGACGGACGGATGAATCGCCACGGTCCACGGGGCGTTTCGTGCGTCGTTGAGAATCTCCGGACAGCGGGCGTACACGCGATTGGCCAGCTCCCGCACCGCGCCGCGCTGATGCCCCTTGGCCACAAAATCCAGCCGGTAGCGGACCGGTCCCTCGGTGAAAATCTCCAGCACACGCCGCGACAACGGCGATGTGATCACCGCCGCCAGCGCCTCGATGGCCGCGGCCTCGTCGTTGGTTTCCGGCACGGTGCCCACGACCAAACCCACGGTGCCGAAACACCGCAGCGCATACAGATCGCCCAATGAAAACGGCGCTATCGGCGCAATCGCCACGCGCCCGCTGCTCACCTCGATGAAGCGAAACTTGCCGTGCGTGCGGATGTATTCCTCGACCTCGTCGCGGACGATCCGCTCCAAGCCCTGCCGCCCGCGCAGATGAATCCGCAGCCCGCCGAACTCCGCGAGCGCGCGGTCCATGCGAATCGCGCTCGGGCTTTGGCTGCGCGCGACGCTGGCGCGCACCTTCTGCTCGGTCTGCGGCGTCAGGCCCGTCGCGCCGGCCAGGGTTTCGAGCGTGGCCCTGCCGCCGATTTTCTCGAGCGTCTGCCCGAGGAATTTCTTCTCGCGCTCGACCGCCGTCGTGCGGAGCAACGCCAGCAGCTCCGCTTCTTCGCCCGCACCCGCGCCGATTTTCGGCATCGCGGTCATGGCGTAGCGGCGGATTTTTTCGCACGGATCCTGCAGCAATCCGCGCAGCCAGCGGCGCACTTCGTCCGCCTGCGCGGGATCGCCGGATTCGGAAAAGACCACGCCCACCGCGCGCACGACCGCCACACGCGCGAGGCGCTCGGGCGCGGCGGCGCGGTTGAAGCGCGCGACTTCCTCGGTCCACAGCCGCGCCCACGGGAGGATGCGGAGTTGGTTGTAGAGTGCTTTGGTGGCGGTGCGGGTTTCGGATTTCATGGGCGGCGGAATTTCAGATTTTGGGTATGACGGCCAGTGTTTTGGAGTGCGGGGACTTGTCACCGCTTTCCCGAGGCGACTTGTCGCCGTCGAACGTCGAGACGCGCCGAAAGCCAAATGGAGCGCTCACGGCTCGCGCCAGCGGCGGCGCGCGGGCGTGACCGGAGCCGTCCGGAACTTCGACGGCGACAAGTCGCCTGCGCAAAAGCGGTGACAAGTCACCGCACTCCAAATGGCGCTGGCACCGGGCTGTTCGCGACGATCATGCCCATTGGCCAACCGGGCGGCCGATTGCAACCGTCACGCGAACTCACTCCCCGGAGACCGGTCAGATTTTGGAAGGGCTGTAAGCCGAATTCTGTCTGCCCCGCTTGCGCGAGGGAGAGAATCATTTGTCTAAGCGGTCAATACCCGAAACCCGGCTGGCTTGCGCCAACACTGGAGCGAGCCGCTCCGAAGGTTTCCTATTGGACCTTGCACCCGATGGGGTTTTCCGTGCCTCCGCGCTTGCGCTTGGAGCGGTGGGCTCTTACCCCACCTTTTCACCCTTACCCCGGCCGTTGCCAGCCGTGGCGGTATATTCTCTGTGGCACTGTCCGTCGGGACGCCTCGCGGCGTGCCCTCCCGCGTGTATCCGCGGACCTCACGGCCCGTGGTTACGCGGCATCGCGCCCTGTGGTGTTCGGACTTTCCTCCCCCGGCTTGCGCCAGGAGCGATTCCCCACCCTTCCAAAATCAAAGACCTGCCGGACGCTAGGGCAACGCGCGGTGATAGCAAGGGGCGTCGTCTCCGCATGCGACGCGCGCAGCGCCGCCGACTCCGAATTGAGCAGGTGAATCCCACGCAACGGGCGAAACGGACGCGGTGCGGCGACGGCAAAACCAGGGAAATGCGGTAATTAAACACGGCTGCCGTGAGTTCCTTTCCCTTCCGCGACGGGACGGCGGCGCGCTTCCCGTCCCGGAGGGACGCCAACGGAAATTAGCCGGGGGCAAGTCCGCAGCAGCGGACGCAGCCCCCGGTGAGGTCGGGATATTGCTCCGTGCCCCAGCGGGGCATCGAAGATAATGCCCCAGAGACCCACGATTCGGTCGGAGTGCTCGGGCTCGCGTTTTTGTTGGCGGCGGTTGAGGAGTCGCCGATCACCCCGCGCGACGTCTCGTGGCAACCTGGGGCGAAAATTTCTTCGATGCCCCGCTGGGGCATGGACGCTCGACACATCGTCAACCGGGGGCTGCGCCCGCTGACGCGGACTTGTCCCCGGCTAATCTCCTGCGGCGTCCCTCCGGGACCAGAACCCGATCGCTGCGTCGCCTCCCGGTCATACGCCAGCGGACGACCCAACGAAAAACCACGCGGCACATGACATTTTTGAGGATTTGCGACGGACGCGGTGGCGGTGCCAGGCAGGCCGCCGACCACTCCTTGCAGCAAATGAAGATGAAGCCAACCCTTGATCCGTAGCCCAGTACCGCAGGGCACGACATCGGTGCAAAATCGTCGCGCGCCGCGAGGATTTCGGCGCGCGGGCGGTCCCCGCCCGCAGCGGCCTCCCACTGCCAAAGGCGCAAGAAACTCGAAGCGCCCAGGCACCGACGTTGCCGCTGCGACCGGGGACCGGTCGCGCTCCGTACCGGCTGCGGCTTCGCCGCACGGCGTCCTCCGCACCCTTCGTGTGCGGCAACCACCCTTTCCATCCCTCAATACGTCTTCCGCAAATTCGAC
>BJHT01000116.1 GCA_014193395.1 Verrucomicrobiota bacterium | reverse complement strand
TGACCTTCACCACCACCGGCGGCGATTGGCAGGAAGTCAACGTGCCGATCCCGCACACCGGTCCCTATGGCATGATCCGGCTGTACCTGCCCGTGCAAGCGCAGACCGTGGATGTGGACTGGATCGAAGTCATTTCCACCGGCAAATTCCGGCGCTGGGATTTTTGAGGCGGCGCGAGCCGACAGGCGGTGGCGCACGGTACTGACACGAGACCAGGAGGACGAAGGGGGATACCCGGAAGGGCCAGCGTGTTTCCCTCCACGAGCGGCGGAGTCACCAGTTCCTGGTCGCGCTAACGGCGGCGGAAACCCGCCCCCGCTCCGCAGCGCCAACCACTGGTCCTCACCCCGCTTGCGGGAACGATCCATCCCCTGCCCCGATCCCAGAGCTTTCGAGCGTGCATTTGCGCCCCGGCGAAGCCGCGCCCCGAATTCCCGCTTGCCGCATCGGAGACCTTGAGGACAATGCCGCGCATGATCTCCTTTCGCTCCGCCGGACTTCTCCTGCTCGCCAGTCTCTTCGCCAACGCCCTCGGTGCCATCGCCGCCGAGCCGGCGGGAGATACGAACGCACTCTGGTTCGCCGAGCATTACACCAAGTTCGAACATCGCATTCCCATGCGCGACGGCGTGCGCCTCTTCACCCGCGTCTTGGTGCCCAAGGATGACTCGCAACCGTGGCCGATCATGCTCACGCGCACGCCCTACGCCCTCAAACCCTACGGTGCGAACAATTACTCCAGCCCGGCGGGCACGACGCTGGCACTGGCCAAGGACAAGTTCGTCCTCGTCTCACAGGACGTGCGCGGACGCTATGGTTCGGAAGGCGAATATATGCACATGCGCCCCTTCAATCCCAGCAAGGGTCCGCGCGATACGGATGAGAATTCCGACACCTATGACACCATCGACTGGCTGGTAAAGAACGTGCCGAATAACAACGGCAAAGTAGGCATGTTCGGTATTTCCTATCCCGGCTTCTATACCTCGATGGGGATGATCGACTCCCATCCGGCGCTCAAGGCCGCGTCGCCGCAGGCACCCATCGCCGACTGGTTCATGGGCGATGACCTGCATCACAACGGAGCGTTTTTTCTCTCCCAGAATTTCGACTTCTTCTACGTCTTCGCCCAGCGGGCCGAAGATCCGCTGCACGAGGATCTGAAGCGGTTCAATTTCAAGACACCCGATGGCTATGACTTCTTCCTACGGATGGGTCCGCTGGGTAACTCCGATGCCAGTCTCTTGAAGGGACGCTCGCCCGAGTGGAAGGAATTCCTCGCGCATCCAACCTACGACGCCTTCTGGCAGGCGCGGAACATCCGACCGCATCTCAAGAAGGTCCGCTGCGCCGTGATGACTGTGGGCGGATGGTTTGATGCCGAGGATTTGTTCGGCCCGTTGGAGACTTATCGCGCCACGGAGCGGCTGAATCCGGGCATCACCAACATTCTCGTGATGGGTCCGTGGGCGCATGGAGCGTGGGGCCGCGAAGATGGCGATCAGCTAGGTGACATTAACTTCCGCGCCAAGACCGGTCAGTTCTACCGCGAGAAGATTGAACTGCCGTTCTTCCGGCATTTCCTCAAGGGCGATACCAATTACACCCCGACCGAAGCGCACGTCTTCGAGACCGGCACCCACCAATGGCGGCGCTTCGATGCCTGGCCGCCGAAACAAGCCACCGAGCGCACGCTCTATTTCCAGCCGGGCGGCGGTCTCTCCTTCCTATCGCCTAACTCCGGCGAGAATACCTTCGACGAATATGTCAGCGACCCGGCCAAGCCGGTTCCCTACACGATGGAACCAACCACCGGCTATCCGCGTTCCTATCCCACTCATGACCAGCGCTTCGCCGCGTCGCGGCCCGATGTCCTGGTCTATGAGACTGGACCACTGGAGGAAGACCTTACTCTCGCCGGACCGCTCAAGGCAACGCTGCATGTCTCGACCACGGGCACCGATGCGGACTGGGTAATCAAGTTGATCGATGTCTATGCCGGCGATTTCCCCGACCCCGTGCCGAATCCGGCGCGGGTGCGAATGGGCGGCTACCAGCAACTGATCCGCGGCGATGTGTTTCGCGGGAAATTCCGCAATAGCTTCGAGACCCCGGAACCCTTCGAGCCGGGCAAGGTGACCAAGCTCGCCTTCACCATCCCGGACGTGTGCCACACCTTCCGCCGCGGCCATCGGGTGATGGTGCAAGTGCAGAGTTCCTGGTTCCCGCTGGTGGACCGCAACCCGCAGACCTTCGTCAACATCCCGACCGCCAAGCCCGAGGATTTCCGCAAAGCCACCCACCGGATTTATCGCGGTGCCAATGCGGCTTCGGCCCTGACAGTGCAGGTGCTGCCGGGGATGGGGAAGTAGAGACTTCGAAAAAATTAGTCTGTCCTCAATAACCACAAGGTTTTCAGCCATAGTCACCGACGGTTCCTAGTTATCGCCGTCATCCCATTTTCCCTACCACTTCCCCATGCGCCACCAGCTTGTTTTTTTACTCTGCACCACCCTGTTACTCGTGGCGCCGCATTCGCACGCCGGAGACTGGCCGATGTGGCGGGCCGATGCGGGGCGGACGGCGACTGTGACAGAGGCCCTGCCGGAGAAGCTACGCGTGCTCTGGATGCGGGAACTGGCGCCCCTTCAGCCGGCGTATCGCGAGGTGCGCCTGCAGTTTGATCGCGGCTACGAACCGGTGGTCTTGGGGAAGCTCTTATTCGTCGCGTCATCGCGCGATGACAGCGTGACGGCCTACTCGACTGACACGGGTGCGGAAATTTGGAAGGTCTATGCCGACGGCCCGGTGCGGTTCGCGCCGGTGGCGGGCGAGGGACGCGTTATTTTCGGATCGGATGACGGGGTGTTGCGTTGTGTCACCGCCGCCACAGGCAAGCTGCTGTGGGAGAAACGCGCGGTGCCAGTGGATCGCCAACTGCTCGGGAACGGGCGGATGATTTCGGTGTGGCCGATTCGCGGCGGGCCAGTGCTGCGGGATGGCCGAGTGTATTTTGCCGCGGGTGTGTGGCCGCTGGAGGGGATTTTCATCTACTGCCTCGAGGCCGCGACGGGCCGGGTGGTCTGGCTCAATGACCGCACGGGCTATCTCTACGGCGTGCATCCGCATCAGGCGGAGGCGTTCGGCGGCGTCGCGCCGCAGGGCTATTTATTGATCGATGGCGCGGATTTGGTGGTGCCATGCAGTTCGGCCTATCCCGCGCGCTTCGATCTCGCCACGGGAGCCTTGAAGGAATTCGCGTTGCCGGCGGCGGGCCGGCTGCCGGGCGGATGGTTCGCCGCGACGCCAGAGGAGAAGGAGGCGCAACGATTGCAGCGCCGCGGGCTGTTGTTCGACAGCGGAGTGAATGTGAAGCGGCACGAGGACAAACTCCGCGCCGAGGGCGTGGCGGGCGTGCGGCGAAGTCTGCGCGCGGGCGGGCGGGAGTGGAGTTTTGAACAATTGCCGCCCGGAGTTTCCGGCACGGTCCACAGCATGATCGCCGCGGATGGCAAGGGCTTCGTCGTGACTGAGGAAGGACGCTTGTATGCGCTCGCCGCCGCCGAACTCGTGACCGGCGACGCGAAAATTTGGGAGCGACCGCGGACGATGCCCCAAACGAAAGACGAGGCCGCGACGAAACCCGACGCCGCGGCGAAAGTGCTCGCGGCGGCGGGCGCGGAGCGGGGTTACGCGGTGGTCGTAGGATTGGGTGAGCCGGGCTTCCTCGAAGCGCTCGCGGGGCGCAGTCATTTGAAGGTGCTGGCGCTCGCCGCGGATGGCAGCGACGTGACTGCCGTGCGTGAACGCCTGGCCGCGGCGCGATTGTATGGCGACAGCGTGGCGGTGCGACAGGTCGCATCGGTCGCGGCGGGATTGCCGCCCTATTGCGCGAGCTTTGTCGCGCTGGCTCCGGGTGCGGCGTTGCCGGGACCGGTCGAACTGAAACGCATGTATGAGTGGCTGCGTCCGTATGGCGGGAGACTTATCGGCCCGGCGGGGTTGTTCGAAATTGCGGCGACCGCCGGACTAACTTCGGCCCGCGTCAAACAGCACGCCAACGGTCTCACAGTCATCACGCGCGAAGGTGCGCTCGTAGGGAGCGCGAATTACCAAGGCGACTGGGTCGCGGGCAACGACGCGCTGGTGAAAGCACCGCTCGGCGTGCTGTGGTTCGATGACACGCTCGGACACTTCAAACGCTCGCCGCAACCGAAGTTCGTCGATGGGGTGATGATTAGTACTGACAAGGACTGGCTCGATGCCACAAATCGCAAAGGCAAGGTGGACTATCGCCTGCAACCCTCGGTCTTCAGCGATGTCTATACCGGCCGCGTGCTCGATCCCTATGAAGTTCCGGAGTTACGCCAGCAATTCTCCAAAGTGGATGTGACCACCATTCAACCCGGCCAATACCGTCCACCGACCCAGAAGGATGCTTGGAAGCCCGCGCCGCCCGTGGCCGGCGTGCGAACCAATCCACTGACTGGAGAAAAGGAGCCGCGGGCATTTCCGAAGAGCTATGGCTGCGACGGCGGGTTTGATTATGGAATGCTCTACACCATGCGCTCGGGCACGGCGGCCTTCTATGACAAGCGCGTGGACAGCGGCACGATCCATATCAGCGGGCCGCGCTCAGGCTGCACCAGCAGCATTGTTCCGGCGAACGGGGTTTTGAATGTTCCCTATTTCTATGAGGGCTGTAGCTGTAGTTATCCGCTGCCCATGGCGCTGGCCCTGGTAAGTCTGCCGCCGACCTTCGAGCAATGGGCGGCGTGGGGCAAAGTTCCCGCCACAACGTTGGCGGGCAAGATCGAGCGGCTCGGAATTAATTTCGGCGCGCCGGGAGATCGTAGAACGGACGGCGGCACCTTATGGATAGGCTATCCGGCGGTTGGCGGACCATCCCCGGAGATAGCAGTGCGCACGGAGCCCGCGGCCCCGGAGTTTTTCTATCGTCACTCGGTCTGGATTGAAGGCGGCGAAGGCTGGCCGTGGGTAGGCGCATCCGGCTGTCGCGGGCTGCGGACGGTGACGGTGTCGGAACTCAAGCCCGGAACTTACACCGTGCGCCTGGTTTTCTCCGAGCCTGACACCGCGATGACGCCCGCCGGGCGACGTTTCGATGTGCGCGTGCAGGACCGGTTGGTCTGGGAGAATTACAGCATCGCCGCCGAAGCAGGCGGTGCGATGCGGGTTGTCACCAAGACCGTTCCCAAAGTGATTGTAAGCGATGGAACACTCACCGTGACCCTCGCGGAACTTCAGGGCCAAACAGTGCTGTGCGGTCTGGAAATAATCCGGGACGGGCTAGCAGTGGAGAAGATGCCCGCGCCGGCGCGGGTGCCGGGGAGATTATAACTTTGTAGGCGACGACGTGAGGAGACTCTAACCTTCTTCTCTTCTTGTAGGAGACGACGTAAGGAGGCTCTAACTTTCTTCTCCACAAGGCGCGCGGATGGGTAAAAGGAGGTTAGAGTCTCCTTACGTCGTCTCCTACCAAGACTCGAAGCAAGTCAGCTCCACAAACCGGCCGCCAATCCTGACCAGTCCTCGATAAGAAATCCCATCTGTGGTCTCCCTGAATCTGCGGGAAATCTCTGCGGTTCCTCCCCCCGATGCACGTCCCGAAACAGCGGTCGAAACTGTCCACGGACCTCCCCGTAGCCGCCGACGTGAGGAGGCGGATTCCCCCGCGCCCGATCCGCTGCCAACATACGGTTGCGCACGGGTACCGCGGGCGTCCCGCCTGCGAGTTCGCGGGGCGTCTCGCCCCGAGTCGGAACGGGCGGCGAGACGCCGCCCGAACTCGCAGGCGAGGACGCCTGCGCTACCCCGGCCCGCAGGCCGCCGAGCGTCGCCGAATCTTCCCTTGGAATTGCGCCATGCGCGCGGGTAGCGTCCGCGCATGGCATTTTCACGACGTGGTTTCCTCGGGCGCTCGGGCTTGGTGGCGGCGGGTTCGCTCGCCTTTCCGTTCATTGGTCGCTCCGCCGACGCCCCGGCGCGCGCGGGCCAGAAGCCGCGCCACATCATCCACATGGTCGCCGACGGCATGAGCGCCGGGACGCTGACCTGCGCGGATCATTTCTCCCAGATCCTGCGCAAGCGCGGCCTCACCTGGATGCAACTCTACAATCATCCCGGCGCGCAGCCGGGCCTGATGAACATGCGCTCGCTCAACTCCCTCGTCACCGATTCCTCCGCCGCGTCCTCGAGCTGGGGCAGCGGCTCGCGCATCGTGAACGGCACCGTGAACATCCTACCCGACAACAAGGTGCTCACCACCCTCTACGAATTGTTCGCGCAAAAAGGCTGGAAACGCGGGCTGGTGACGACCACTGAAATCACGCACGCCACGCCCGCGGGCTTCGTCGCCAGCGGCCTGAAACGCGAAGCCGCCGAACCCATCGCCACGCAATATCTGGACCGCCGCGTCGAGGTGCTGCTCGGCGGCGGACAGAAGTTTTTTGACGCCACCAAGCGCAAGGACAAGCGCGACGTGCGCGGCGATTACGTGAAGGCCGGCTACGAAGTGATGGCTCTCGCCGAAGACCTCGCCAAGGCCCCCAAAGACAAACCCTGGCTCGGCATTTTTTCGCAGAGCCATCTCCCCTTCACCCTCGACCAACGCATCGACGCCAAGCTCAAGGCCACCGTGCCCACGCTCGCCGTGATGACCCGTCGCGCGCTGGAGAAACTCGAGAACGAGGAGCATTTCATCCTGCAAGTCGAGGGCGGACGCGTGGATCACGCGTGCCACACCTGCGATGCCGCCGCCGCGTTGCACGACCAGATCGCGTTCGATGATGCCATCGACGTCTGCGTGGATTTCCAGAAGCGCAATCCCGACACGCTCATCGTCATCACCACCGACCACGGCAATGGCAACCTCGGCTTGAACGGCATGGGCACCGCCTACGGGTTCAGCTCGCCACTCTTCGCCAACGTGAAACAAATCCGCAGCTCGATCACCGAGATGATGAAGCTGCTCATCAAGACCCCCTTCAAGCTGGGCGAAAACACCAACGAACCGGAAGTGCCGACACCCGCCACCGGCGCGAAGCCCGCGCTCGGCACCAAGCCCGAACCCGCCCCGGCCACCGCTCCCGGTGCCACGCCCGAACCGCCGAAAGTCCCCATCAAAACCGCCTCCACCAAGGAAGTAATCCAGATCATCGGCGACCTGACCGGCTACAAAGTCCCGACGGAAAAAGCGGAGATGCTGATGCCCTTCCTCATGAGCAAGGGCAAGGCGATGTACGGCGCGATGAACAATCCCGTGGCGCAGCTCGGGCAGTTGCTCGGCAACCACATCGGCATCGGCTGGACCTCCAACGCGCACACGGCGGACTACGTGCAGGTGCTCTCGCTCGGACCCGGCGCGGAACTCTTCCGCGGCTTCATCCAAAACACCGACGTCTTCCGGCACTACACCGCGCTGGCCGGCATCGACTTCAAAAACCCCGAGGCCCCGCTCCTGGCCGACGTCGGCCCCGCCGCCTCGGACGTGGAGAATCTGGCGGGGTATATGGGGTTGGAAGACGAAGCGGTCACGTGACGCAAGCGAGTGAACGCAGGATGATTTCGCCGTCGCGCGTTAGGAAGGAAACGGAGGTCATGAAGACCAACGCGCACTGGAGGATCGCGGCTTTCTCCCTGCCGGAGTTGCTGGTGGTGGTGGCCGTCATCTGCGTCTTGGCAGTCGTGGTAGTCTCAGGACCGCTGGACAAGGCAAAGACCAAGGCGAATCGCATTAGTTGCGTCGGCCGACACAAGCAGCTTGGCACCGCATTTCGAATCTTCGATTCGGACAATGGGGGCAAGAATCCGCTGGAAGTTCGGACCAATGATTTCGGGGTGCCGAATCCTAGTGTAACACGCACCTATCCACCGGGCTGGAAGTATTCCGGTCCAACGAATGCGTATATCCTGAAGAGTGGGGCAATCGGATCGCAGGTGGATTCTACTAACGCGGCTGCATGGCAGGTCGCGCAGGCCATGTGGCATCAACTTCAGTCACCCAAGCTACTACTCTGTCCCAGTGACCGCGAGCGCGTCACTTCCTCGCGGACGACCGATTTCAATGCGCTCGCCGGCGCACCCGGAGTTATGACGACCGCCAGTTTCGGTCACGCCGACAACCAGAACCGCGCCCTCAGTTATGCCTTCGGAGTCGCCGGAGATCAGAGCCGTCCTCTAGGCGTGCTGGTGATGGATCGCAACGTCAACAATGTGGGCCTCGCCGGAGCCAGCGTCGCCAGCAACGTCGCATTGACCCGCACCCGCGCGGTGATGAATCACAAACTTGGTCCCACCCAAGCCGTCTATGTCAAAGGCACGCAGATGCACGGACTGGAAGGCAATCTTGCCTTCGCCGACGGCAGCGTGCAGCAGGCAACCGCGGAGCGCTTGCGGCAATCATTCGAGAACGCCGCCAAGGTGTACAACACCGTCACCAATCAGAATGAGATGCTGTTCCCTTAGTAGATGCACGGGGGCGATTGATTGCATATCGGTCGACTCGGACGTGGAGAATCTGGCGGCGTATTAGGGGGCTGGAGGATAACTCAGTCGCGCGACGAGAGGGACGACAACTGATGGGCTACTTTCCAATCTCGGCGTAGTGGAACCCTGAGAGCTTCGCTTTCAACTCGGAGGCCTGACGGTTTGCCCCGGACACGACCGAGCGGAGCGCGGCGTTTTATCGCTATTGCCGCTCAAAAATCTCCACGATGTTTTCCGTGTCGATGCGCACCGCCCCGGACCGGCCAAAGAAGAAAATCTGTGGTAGTCCTTCGTCGCCCCAACGTCGCGGGCGGCCTTGAAGTTGTATTGCGCACCATTGCTGAGCCGGACCGCAAACGGACGAAACGGCTGCCGCTCCACCAGACTTTTAATTTGCATCGTTTTCATCGGGGCGAGCCTACTCCGTGACGACGCCCGACCAGCCCAAAGCGGTCATCACCCGACAGTGCTCCGGGCGCGTCAGCAGCGTATCCCGCCCGGTCACGGCTCCGATCCGCGCCCGCTTCCTGTCACACCCCCCCCTCACATCACCGAATTCTGAAAAGCATTGAGCTTCACCGCCGGATCATCCGCGATGTTCACCCACACATGCACGTGCGGCCGACCGCGGAAATACCAGACGAACGCCGGGCCTTCGATGCGCCAGTTGTCATAGATGCCGTCGTTGCCCAGATCGCCCTCCTGGTAGAAAGCGAGGTGGCACTGGTCGAGACCGCCGAAGGCATTCAGACACTTGAGCGCCTCGTCTTGGTCGGACTGGCGGAAGGGTTCGAGCATGAGGTTGAGAATGCGCCGCAGTTCGGACTTTTGATCGGGCGCGAACTCGGCGACGGGGCAGCCTTGGAACGCGCCGCTCTTGCCCCGGAATCCGACCAGTTCCTCGCTGGGCATGCCTTTCACGACCAGCGCCTTTTGCTGATGCCGGGCATCGAGCGCGTGGAAAAGTTTGTTCGCCTCGACCGCCTGGAACCAGAAGACATTGCCCGGATGATCGGGCTTTTCGTAAAAGCCCTTGCCCTCATGGGCGTAGAGAATGGGGCCGCCGAAGGCCACATGCTCGGCGCTGTCGCCATCGCAGCGCAGCGTCATGTGGCGGCTGGTGAGGACGAACTCGGATTTGCCCGCGCCGGGTTCCCCGAAGATGGCGATGCTCTGGCGGTTGCCGAAGCCGCCGACATCGTCCTTGAGCTGTTTGTCGAAACGCGCGTGCCACGCGGGATTGGTGATGCCCTCGAAGATCGCGCGGATCAGCGCCTGCTGGTCGCGCGTGAAGAACGGACTCTTGATGATGGGCTTGGTGATGCGCCAGTTGTTCTCGACCCGCGTGCGCAGCAGCCCCTGCTTCGGCGTCGTGTAATCCCACGGAAAACAAACCTCCTTCCGCTGCTCAGGCTTGAGCGATTCGTAGAGCACCTTCACCAGCGACTCGGCGCTCGACGCGGCGGGCAACGTCGCGGGCGCGGTGGCGGTCTGGCCGAACAAGGAGCGCCCCGGCGGTCCGAGAGCCGTCACCGCCGCCAGCGCGGCCGTCGAGCGCAAAAACGCGCGTCGGCTCGCGCTGGCAGTCAGCGGGGGATGAAACGGATCAGGTGCAGAGACACGGGCGGCGGCAGGGAGAAGGAATTTCGCGTCAGGGTTCATGAGCAGTGAGTATGGGCCGCCGTCGCGGGATGGCGAGGCTTTCGGCGGCGATCACAGGACGATCGGTGGGATGGAAAGCGGGGGAGGCATGTGCGGTGGGAGGGCGCGCCTGTCCTCAACGCGCCGCGGCCGCAGCGGCTTGGGGGAGGCGACAGCTTGTCGCTGCGACACAGCCGCGCTCCGGGGAAGGTACATGCCGCGATGTGCCGCCAAAACCGGAACGGGTGGCCTTTCCACGAACTCCCGCAGATTCAAAGCGACCACAGACAAAAATTTTCCATCGGTGGTCGCCTTGAATTTGCGGGAGTGCCGCGGCGGTTCACGGCCTTGTTTGCGCGCGTTCCATTTTCCGGAAACTGATGTGTTGCCTGTGATGTGAAGAAGCCCCGAGCGCTTACCGCATAGCCACGGCGAAGCGGCTGCGGCTGGTCGACGCGACACAGCCGCGCTCGACCACTGCGGCGGCGGAGCGTGAGGCGACAAGCTGTCGCCTCCCCAGAGGCGCGCACCGGCGCGCCGCGGGCGCGGGGGTTCAGCGTTCGAGGACGCGGTAGAAGCGGCGGGGATGCAGGGGGGCGTCGGGGTCGTCGAGGGTGAGGATGCCGTTGGTGAGGGTGAGCGACGGGGGGAGGCGGATCCAGTTGGTGGCGGGGAGTTCCGCGCTGGCCCAGACCTCGAAGTACGGCGCGTCGCCGGGCGTGAGCAGGCCGCCGTCGTGGTCGTTGAAGCGCAGGCGGAGCGAGCCGTCGCCGAGGCGCTGTGGTGGATGCAGGCGCGGAAAATTCAGCACGCGGAGAATCGCGGGCACGCTCGTGCTCGCGCCGCCGGGGCCGGTGACTTGCACGGCGTAGTTGCCGCTGCTCGCGCGCGTCACGGCGGTGAGCGTGAGTGTCGAGTTGGTGGCGTCGGGCAGCGGCACGGTGTTACGCAGCCACTGGTAGGTGAACGGTCCCGCGCCGGTCGCGGTGACGCTGAAGGTGTGGTTGGTGCCCGCAACGAGAACCGCGCCGACAGGCTGCGAAAGCCCCGGCGGGCTGGTGCCCGGGGCGTTCGCGTTGGTACCGAGGAAGGCGAGCAATTCGGCGTCGGTGACCTGCGCGGGATCGGCGAAATCGCGGCCGGCGAGGTTCGCGGGAATTTGCGGGCGATGATAGCGGAGGTACTCGAACTCAGCGCGCAGGTCGGGGTTTTGTCCGGTGACAACTCCGGCGTTGTGCGCGAGTTCCTGGCCGAAGGGATACACGGCCTGGAGGCCCTGCCAGTCGGTGTAAACCGTCAGTCCAGCCTGCAAGGTCGCGGGGAAATCGGGGCGCGAATAGCGGCGATGAACCAGCCACTGCCCGCCGTTGTCGCGGCGCAGCATGATGAGCGAGCCGCCGAGCCGGGCCACCTGGATCTCGCCCTGGGCGGGCGCGTTGTTCGAGATGTAGAGCGTCGAGGCGCTGTTGAGAGTGGTCTTCACTTCGAACTGGTAGGTGCCCGGATTGTTGGCCGCGCCATGCGAGAGGAAGACGTAATTCTGCCGTCCCGTCTGCCAGCCCGCCGCGCCGGTGGTCAGGCCGCTCGGCGCGCGCACCATGATGCCGGAGAGCGAATACTGGCCACCGGGCGCGCCGGTCTGCGCGCGGTTGCGCGGGAGGGTTTCGGTGGTGATGACGAAGTCGCCGGTGATGTTTTTGAAGGCCAGCTCGCCGACGTAGTTGTTATACCAACTCGAAGTGTAGGGGATCATCACGAGCCGGCCGGGGCGCGAGGTGTTGATGTTGAAGGTCTGGAGCTTGTTTGCGCCCGCGCCCCAGCCCTCGACTTGGAAAACGCGCTGGAAATCCCCGAGCGTCGCCGCGTTGTCGAACTCGTCGGAGAGCGCGGCGAGGTCGTCGGTGAACGGCGCGACATCGTCGTCCACGATGGTGAGCGTAGCAGTCGCGGGTGAGCCGAGCGTCGCGCCGCCGGTGGGCGCGCTGAGCGAGAGGTTCACCGTCTCCGCGCCCTCGACGGCGGTGTCATTGGTGATCGTGACGGCGAAGGTTTTGGCCGCCGCGTCGCCAGCGGCCCAGTTCAATGAACTGCTCGCGCCCGTGTAATCGCTGCCCGCCGTCGCGGTGCCGTTGGCCGTCGCGAAGCTCACGCCCACCGCACCGGTTGCGCCGCCCGTGCGGGTGACGGTGATCGTGGCGGTCCCGGCATTCTCGGCGACGGAATAGGTCGCCGCGCTGAATTGCAGCGTGCCCGCCGAGCCGGTGGCGGGCGCTGAATTCGCATTCGCGCCGAGGAACGCGAGCAGTTGCGCGTCGCTGACCTGCGCGGGGTTCGTGAAGTCGAGGCCTTGCAGATTCGCGGGGACGACCGGTCGCTGGAGGCGGAAATAATCGAAGGTGGCCACGAGGTCGGCGCTCTGCGCGGTGATGACGGTCTGGTTGTGCTGGAGCGGCGTGAGGGCGGAGGCGGCGGAGTAATTGCCCATCGCGCTGAGGCCGACCTGGAGTGTCGCCGGGAAATCAGCGCGGGGGTAGCGCGCGACGACGGCCCACGCACCGCCGGCGGGTTGGCGAAGGACGAGCAGGGCGTTGCCGAGACGGGCCATTTGCAAGGTCGCGCGACCGCCGCCTGCCGGGAACGCCGTCGTGGTCACGCTGTTGATGGTGTCCTTCTGTTCGTAGCTGTAGCTCCCTGGCGATCCCGCTGCGCCGACACCCTGCACGACCCAATTTTCGCCACCAGCGGTCCACGTCGCGGGCGAGGTGACGGCTGGTCGCGGCGCGCGCACGAGCACGCCGGCGAAAGCGTAGTTCGCGCCCGGCGCACCGGTGCCGGCGATATTGGTCACGCCGACTTCAGTGGTGACCACAAAGTTGCCGGTGACATTTTTGAAGGCGAGCTCACCCTGATAATCCTGATACCAGCCGGAGGCGCGCGGGACCATGACGAGCGCGCCGGGGCGGCTGGTGTTGATGTCGTAAGTGGTGAGCCGGTTCACGCCCCAACCCTCGACGGTGTAGAGCCGCGTGAAGTTGGCAAGGGTGGCGGCGTTCGCGAATTCGTCGGAGAGCGGCGCGAGGTCGTCGGTCTGCGCGCGGAGCGATGTGGTGGTGAGGGCGAGGAATGCGATGAACAGAGCAATTGCGGCGCGGCGGGAGGAGGGTGGGCGCGTTTTCATTGTGACCTTTCGTCGCGACACCGCGCGGGGTGTCGGTGCGGGGGCTGATTGGGAATTTCTGAAGTTGGTCGGGAGCGGATGGAACGTTCGGAATGGGAGGGCGGCGGCACGCCGGGGCCGCGCGCGAGCGGGCTACTTGGCCTCGAGCTTGAACTCACCGTTGTTGCCGTTGGAGGCCTTATAGCTGCCGTTGAGGGTCTTGCCGCTAAGCTCGGCGGTCCACTGGTAGGCGAACCCGTCCACCTTGGTCGTGCCCGACAACGCGGTGTTCGCGCCGTTGGGTTTCGGCGTCATGAGCGCAGTGTAGCTGATGGGTTTGCCCAGCGCGGTGCCGGTGAACTTGGCGATCCACTGGCCGTTTTGTTCGCCCTGCACGGTGCAGACGAGCGCGCCGGAGGTGTTGTACTTGCGGTTGTTCCAGCTGCCGGACCAGGCCTTGTTCACCGGCACGTCCGCGGCCTGGGACATTGGGAGCGGCGAGAGGGAAAGCGTGAGGAGCACGATGACGGCGGGAAGAGCGCGGGTTGGGAGCGGGGAACGGCGGCGGGATGTTTTCATAATGTTTGGGTTCAACAAACAGTCAGTTGGTACGAGCCGAAACCGGGCGGGCGCGGCCCCGAAAGGCATCGGCGACGGCACGGGAAATTGGCGCAAGCATTCCGGTTTCGCACGGATTTTTCGAGCGCGGAACCGGGGGTGGGTTTGGGGCGGCTAGGTTCACTCCCATTCCACGATCACTGCGGAATTCACCGCCTCGCCAAGTCCACCGCCTCCGCAAAGCTTGAGCCAAAGCGCTCCCCCCTGCACACTGCCGCCCGTGAGACCACCGCCGCCGAAATCCCATCCGCAGAGCCTCGACGAACTGATGCTGATCGCCGCCGACTTCGCCGAGGTCACCCTGCGAAACTACCCGCAAATCCTGCCCACGATCATCCTCGCCACCCGGGAGGGTACACGGATGTTTTCGCCCGGAGCAGTCAATGGCGAGGAGGCCAAGGACAGTTTTGCCGCCACCTGCCAGTGGCTGTGCATCGCCTGCGAAGCGACCGCCGTCGTGCTGGTACTCGAATCGTGGCTGAAGCCCGCGCCGAAGGACGGTCCGGTGGACTTGACCGAACGGCCCTCCGAAGCCATCGACCGCGTCGAGGTGGTGTTCCTCTCGGGCGAGGCGATCGGCGTGCATCGCGCGCAGATTCTCAAGATCATCCGGACCGACGCCGGCGGCTTCTTCGGCCTGACGGAAATCGAGAAGATCGACGGCGGCGATTTCCAAGGCCGCTTCGCCAAGGTGATGCCCGCCACGCCGCCCACCCCGCAGATCGTCGCCGTCGCCAAAGCCCTCCTCGGCGCGAAGGGCATGAAGGAAGCCAAGGTGCCATCGCCGCGGGAAAAGCGGCGCTGGTGACGGCGGCCGGCTGACTTTTGTTGCAGTGGGAGCCACTCGCGTCCGCCGGAACCCGGCTTTCCCGCTTGTGGCTGTTGGCGCGAGCCGCTTACATGCGCGGCATGTCGTGCCGCACTTCATTTTCCGCGCTCCTTCGGGAGCGCCATTCCGGCCTGTCCGCCGCGTTGGCGCGGTCCGGCGAGATGACGCTGCGGCGCCCGGCCCGCGCGAACCGAGCGTGACCTCCGACTTCCGCCATCGCTTCCCTGAATGATCCCGCTCCAGTCCGCCCTCGCCGTCCTGCTCCTCGCGCTGCTCGCCGAGTGGCTGCATGTGCGGCGCATCCGCGTGGTCGGGCGGCTGGCGTTCGGGCCGGCGGGGCGGGCGCATCGCTGGACAAGCGTGCTGCCGGTGCTGCGTTCGTTGTGCCTGGCGGCGTTCGCGTGGGGGCTGGCGACGCTGATTTTGCTCAAGCTCGCCGCGGCGGGCGGCGACGGCCAGAAAGGCTCCAACAAAGACGCCACGCGGCTGGTGTTCGTCGGGGATTTGTCACCGAGCATGTATCTCGTGGATGCCGGGCCGGAGGGAAAACAGACGCGGCACGCGCGGATGCGGGAGGTCGTCGAGGCGATCCTCCAACGCGTGAGCGGCAATCTGCGCTTCGGCGTGATCGGCTTCTGGACCGAATCGGTGCCAGTCGTGATGGAAGCGCGCGATCCCGAACTGGTGCGCAATGTTTTCAACGGTCTGCCGCTCACCTACGCGATGCCGCTGGGCCAGACCGATCTCGGCCAGGCGATCAATGCGGCGGTGAAGCTGGTGAATGATTTCCCCCCGGGCAGCACGCGGCTGGTGATTTTCACCGACGGCGATTCGGTGAACCTCGTGCCGATTTTGCCGCGCCCAAAATCGGTGAAGGAAGTCTTCGTGCTCGGCGTGGGCAATCCGCGGAAGGGCACGTTCATCGACGGCCATCAGTCGCGGCAGGAAGGCGACACGCTGCGGGCCGTCGCGTCGGCGCTCAACGGCACCTACTACGATGTCAACGAGAAGCATCTCCCGACCACGGCGCTCGGCGACTTGGTGGTGACGATGCCGCCGCCGCGTCGTGGATTGAGTCTCGAAGAACTCGCGGTGCTCGCGATGGCTGTGGGCGCGGGAATTTTCGCGTTGATCCCGGTGGCACTGGAGTTTTTCGGCACCGACTGGAAGGTCGCCCGTCCAGAGCGGGATCCGGAGGACGGCGTGGTGAATGGCACCCGCGCGCGCGAAGTCGGCTCGCCCGCGCGATGAGAAAGTTCTTCACCCTGCTCTGGCTGCTCTTCCCGGTGGCGGTGGTTTATTACCACTTCAACCAAGGACAGGTGCAGGTCGCGCGCGAAAAAGCCCAGGCGCATGTCGTCGCGATTCGCGAACTTGAGCGGGCGAAGGAACCGGACTGGGAACTCATCGTCGAGGAGTACGACAAGCTCACCGCCGAACTGCCCGCCGAGGAACATCCGCTGGTGCGCCACCAAATCCGCCTCGCCAAGGCCAAGGCCCGCCTCCAGATGCTCGATATCGCCGGCTCGATCACCGACCTGACCACGCTGCTCCAGGAGTGCGCGCAGACCCACGGCGACGACGCCAAGATCACCCGCGCCGTCCGCGAAATGCTCGGCAAGGCGCACTATTACGCCACCTATCTGCTGAAAACGAATGGCGCGTCCGAGGAGGAATGGCGGCCGTTCGCCGAGCGCACGCGGCAGATTTTTCGTTACCTCGCCGAGCATCAGGATGCCGCGGCGCTCGCCGAGTACGAGCGGCGCGTCGAGACCGAATTCCAGAAAGTCATGTTCCGGAAAACACCATGAACAATCGCATTGAACGCTGGACCGAGACTGCGCCCGCTCTCGTAGCGCAGGTTTCCAAACCTGCTGTGTCGCGGGTTTCCAAACCCGCGGGCCGCCCGCAGTTTCGAGCACGCTCGAACTCGCCACGCCACGCCGATTTGGAAATCGGCGACACAGCAGGTTTGGAAACCTGCGCTACAAAAGTGGTGCGCGGACGCGCCCCCGGGCGCTGGGGAGTCGCGGTTTTGCTCTGCCTCGTCTGCGTCTCGGCGGCGCAGGAAAAACGCCCGCCCACCGCCGCCGTCGAGGGCATCAAGGGCGTCAAGGAAGACGCCATCTCCAAGATCAAGAATCCCGAGACCGGCAACGCCACACCCGCCGCCGGCGTCACCGCGGGCACCAAGAACACGGCCCAAGGCGTAAAGGACGACGCCGTCGCAAAAATCCAAAATGTCGAGACCGGCAACGCCACGCCCTCCGGCGGCGTCACCACCGGCACGAAGAACACGGCCCAGGGCGTGAAAGAAGACGCCGTCGCGAAAATCAAAAACGTCGAGACAGGCAATGCCACTCCGACCGGCGGCGTGCCCACCGGCACGCAAAACGCCGCGCAGGGCGTGAACAAAATCGACGGGATCGACACCATCACCCGCGTGAAAGCCGACTGCCCCACCGCCGTCCTTCCGCCTC
>BJHT01000115.1:5553-17348 GCA_014193395.1 Verrucomicrobiota bacterium | reverse complement strand
CGGGTTTGAAAGAACTGGCGGCTCAAGGAACCGCGGCGCAGGTGGTCGATCTGTTGAATCTGCGCGAGCACGGCGTCGCGTTGGGAACGGAGAGCTTGCTGGGAAGTAGGCATGGGTGTTTGTATCTATACAAATACAATATAGCAACCCGAAAAAAGCACGCCCGACAAGGCGCGCCGCTTTTGGGTTACTTATTCGTCACACACCCCCACGAGGTGGCAGAAGGTGCGAGATTCCAAGGGTGACGAGGCTCGATCACCGGCTGGCGCTCAGGGATAAACCCCTGCACCGCCGATGCGCCACCACTCGGTGTTGGCCCAGAGGTTTCGGGGGTCAAAGGCCTTGCCGTACTTGAAATAGATCGCGCTGCCATCGGTCATCGCGTGATTGGAACCGCCCTGGTTCATGTTCGGGCCGACGCTGACGCGGCTGTGCCGGCCGAGTTCGAGTTCCTTGTAAGAGTCGCCGTCCATGTCGTCCATGCGGTAGTGGGGCGAGTCGATCGCCTTCTCGCTGAAGAACACGGTGTCCACGGGATAAACGACCTGAGTGGATAACAAGACGTTCGTGTTGTTATTGATTGGATTGCCGCCCACCGATCCCGGAACCCCGTTGGTCATGATGAAATCGTTCCACCCGTTCATGATGTAGCTGCGCGGGGCGGCGTCGCCGGGGCGGGCGGAACCGGTGCCAAACGTCAGCGGGCTGTTGGTGTCACTCATGCACTTGAAGGACTTCGCGTTCCCCAGATACGAGAAGACGAGGTCGGGCCAGTTCCTCGTTCCCGCCGCGCTGGGCGCGAATCTCGGATACCGATCCTGATCATCGTCCGCGTAGAGCGTGGCCGACAGGGCGACCTGCCGGAGATTGTTCATGCAATACATGCGCCGGGCCTTTTCCTTCGCCGAGCCGAGCGCGGGGAGGAGCATGCTGGCAAGGATGCCGATGATCGCGATCACGACCAGCAGTTCGATCAGGGTGAAGGCGGCGGCGTGCGGCGAGCGATTAACGGGTGGGCGAAAGGCGTTCATGGTGGTGTCATTCAGGGTCGGTCCAACCGGATAAATCTGCCGGTCCGTCCGATTCCACCGACGGAAAATCCCAGTCAGAGGCGAGTTCCTGTCGGCAGCGCGTCTCGGACTAAACGGGTGGGAACGAAATTCAAAAGAACGCGTTGGAACCCGATAAATACAGGGGAAAAATGCCACGCGGCCGGGTCAGGGGAAAATCGTGACCCCGTTCGTGCGCCAATCCTCGGTGACCCCCCAGAGATTGAGCGGGTCAAAGGCTTTGCCATATCGGTAATAGCGGACGCTGCCATCGGTGAAGGCGTGATTTGAGCCGCCGGAATTGCTGGTGGGATCCTTGAAGCTGCGGTTGTGCCGTCCCAGCTCCAGTTCCTTGTAATCATCCCCCATGTTGTAATCCATGTACCAATGGCCGGAGAACGATTCCTTCTCGCCGAAAAAAATGGTGTCCGTGGGATGCAGGATCTCATCTTGCCGCACCGCGTTGGAAGCGCTGTTCCAGTTCGTGATGCCGTACTTCACAATCAACCAGTCGTTCCACCCGTTGATGATGTAGCTGCGCGGCGCATTGTCACCCGGCCACGCCGAGCCGGTGCCGAAGGTTGCCGGCTTGTTCGTGTCACTCGGGCATTTGTAGATGTTGAGATTCTCGAGGATCGGCTGCAGCAGGCTGGACCAGTTCTGGCGTAGCGGCCCCGGCGGACCAGCGCGGCGGGGAAAACGATCCTCGTTGTCATCCGCATACAACTGTCCCGCCAGAGCGATCTGCTTGATGTTGTTCACGCACACGATTTTGCGCCCCTTTTCCTTGGCCGACGCCAGCGTTGGCAGCAACATGCTCGCGAGAATTCCGATGATGGCGATCACCACGAGCAGTTCGATCAGCGTAAACGCCAGCTCGCGCTTCGGGCACGGGGCCATCGTTGGTTTGGTCAAATCAGGAGTCATTAAATTCTAGTGTTAGCACCGCCTGCCCGCTCCGTCGCGGAACGCGCCCAAAGCCGACTAGACACCCTCCGCACCTATTCAAAAACTACTTCGCCAGATGGCACGCCGCCCAGTGCCCCGGCTTGATTTCGCGCAGCGCCGGCACCTCCGTCTTGCATCGCGCCTCGGCCACCGGACAGCGCGGATGAAACGGACAGCCGCCCGGCGGATTGATCGGCGACGGTACATCGCCCGGCAGCACGATGCGTTTGCGCTTCGAATCGGGATCGACCACCGGCACCGCCGAAATGAGCGCCTGCGTGTACGGATGCGCCGGCTCGCGGCAGATTGTCCGCGAATCCGCCAGCTCCACGACCCGCCCGAGATACATCACCATCACGCGCCGGCTGATGTGCTCCACGACCGCCAGGTCGTGCGCGATGAAGAGATACGCCAGCCCTTTTGCCGCCTGCAGGTCGCGCAGCAGATTGATGATCTGCGCCTGCACCGATACGTCTAACGCGCTCACCGGCTCGTCGCACACGATCAGCTTCGGCTCGACCGCCAGCGCCCGCGCGATGCCGATGCGCTGCCGTTGCCCGCCGCTGAACTCGTGCGGATACCGCTGCGAATGCGACGGATCGAGGCCCACCCCGCGCAGCAGTTCATCGATCCGCTTCTGTCGCGCCGCCGGACTGTCCGCCAGTTTGTGAATGTCAATCGCCTCGCCGATGATCTGCCCGACCGTCATGCGCGGATTCAACGAGCCGTACGGATCCTGAAAAATCATCTGCAACTTCCGCCGCCGCGCGCGCAGTTCCCCACTGCTCAACCCCGCGATGTCTTCCCCATCCAGCCACACGCTGCCCGCCGTCGGTTCGAGCAACCGGATGATCGCGCGCCCAAGCGTCGTCTTGCCGCACCCGCTCTCGCCGACCAACCCGAGCGTCTCGCCCGGCTCGATCGCCAGGCTTACGTCATCCACCGCCTTCACGTGCTCGCGCACGCGGCTGAACAAACCGTGCTTGACCGGGAAGTGGACTTTGAGATTGCGGACTTCGAGAAGAGGCATGGTGGTCGAGGCGTTTCAGCCGATGGCTCGCGGGGAAAAATCCCGCACCGCACCGTGCGCCCGCTCCGGCGACACGGAACTCGACGCGTCCCCGCGCGCGCTCGGAGCGGCGGGCGGGACGGTCATGCGGAAAATCATGCGCGCGAGCTTAGGGACTCGCCGCCCGCCCGCAAGCGCGCAAGACGGTCCCGCAGATTGACACCCGCCCACCGGCACACCAAGACTCCTTCAGCATGAAAACCTGCACCGTCAGCGAAGCCAAAGGGAAGCTGGGCCAACTGGCCGACGACGCCCTCAACGGCCAGCCCACGGTCATCGTCCGCGGCGGCAAACTTGTCGTCCTCCAGGCCTACGAACTGCCCGACCACCCGGACGAATTTGACGCGCTCAACCAAGCCGGCCAAAACAGCCCGCACCGTCCCCTTACCCCGAAAGTGCTCGACGAAATCTGGAAGCGCGGACGCGCGCTGACCAAGGGATGAAGGTTCTCATCAGCCGCCGCGCCGAAGACGATCCGGCGTGCATCTACGCCGGCATCGCCGCAGGCAACCCAGATGCCGCCGAGCGATTCAAGCTCGCGGCGGAGAAAGCGTTGGAGCTGCTCGGCCAGCATCCGGAACTGGGGCCGAGGCCGGGATGGAAAACCCGCCATCCCCGGCTGCGATTCTGGGTCATCAGCCACTTCCCCAACTACTTGATCTACTACGAACCGCGGGCCGACGCCGTGTCCATCGAGCGCGTGCTCGACGGCCGCCGCGACGTGCGGCGCATCATCGAGCGAAGCATCGAACACCCGGACCCTGAGGACTGACGAAGCTGTCGTTGTGCCGCCGGACTGCGAAGTTGCCTCGGAATCAGCGATTGCTCTTACGCCACCACGATCCCCCGGCCTCCGGCGCTTTTTCCTGCGGCGCCCCCTCAGTTCAACTGCACTTTCCCGCACCGGCGCGCCGTCCGCGCCCGGTTTTATTTTGCCGCCCTGCCGTCGATCCGTAACTCTGCCCCCACCAACCCATGCCCACTCCCCCGCGCTCCGGCGACTTCAGCGACCTCCACAAACGCCAACTCTTCCACTGGCTCGGCGCCGACATTGATCGCGGATTGCGCGCGAAAACTCTGCCCATCTCCGCCGCGCGCCAGCGCTATCTTGCCTACCTCAAGGACGATTTCAAAAACGGCCTGGCGGTCAAACCCCCGCGGGATCCGGAGCAACTGCTCCGCGACGGACGCGTCATTTCCCTTAACCTCCCGCTCGCGTGCTTCACCGAATGGTCGCTCTCCGAAAGCCGGCCGCACAGCACCCGCTACGGGCGCATGGCGCTGGGCTTCTCGAAACCGTGGGTCATCAAACACGGCGGCCAGCCGGTCACCTATTTTCGGAACACCGGCCGGAGCGTGTTTCTCCGCACCCTCGTCGCGCTGCATGAGTTTCTTCGCGAATTGCAGCAGACGCCCGGCCCCCGTTCACCCGCCGCCACGCGTGCGTTTCGCGACGCCTTTTACCTCCTGCATTTCGCCAAACCCCTCGCCTCGCCGGCCGCGAAACGCCCGCGCCGTCCCACACCCCGGCCCGCTCCCCCGTCCGCCGCTCCGACCCTCGCCGTCGCCAAACGCCGTGCGCCAACCCGCTACTACGGCCCCGTGCTGAACTTCCTCGAGGAACGCGAATGGCGCATCGTCCGCCACGACCAACCCTACTTCGCGCCAGACCCGCTGGGAAAATTCGACAGCCGCCTGAAATTCGCGCTCGGCTCCGAACTGTTCACCCTCGTCCTCCCCGACCACGAACTGGTGAAAATGGTCTGGAACGACCGCTCCCTGCGCCGCCAACTGCTCGCCGCCCCCGTGCCCGTCACGGTGATTTCGTTCCAGGACATCGGGACATTTTGAGTGCCCCCGCCAGCGACGCCGCTGCGCGCGCGCAGTTGGGCGCGCCGCGTGGAGGGTGCGCCAGTCGCGCGCCGTCACCACTTCCGCACCGCCATTTTGCCTTTGAACTTGGTACCGTGCCTCCTATCTTCCGCCGCGTGCCTGAGCCTCACCCGCGTGAAATTTCCGCCGCCACCAAGCTGTGCGCGGTGTACGGCCATCCGATCCATCATTCCGCCTCGCCCGCCATGCAGAACGCCGGCCTCGCCGCGCTCGGCCTGGACTGGCGTTACGTCGCGGGCGAGGTGCATCCCGATGACTTGCGCGCGGCCATCGAAGGCGCGCGCGCGATGAAATTCGTCGGGCTGAATCTGACCGTCCCGCACAAGCTGCTCGCCGTCGGCATGGTCGATGCACTCGACGAATCAGCCCGCGTCTGGGGCGCGGTGAACACCATCCGCTTCGAAGCGCACGACGCCGAGGGGCGCTGGGTTTCCCTCGGGCAAATCCACGGCCCCATCAACGGCCCCGTCCACGCCCGCGGCTTCAACACCGACGCCGACGCCATCACGCGTTCGCTCCGCGAAGACCTCGGCCTCGAGCCGCACGGTGCGCGCGTGCTGCTCCTCGGCGCGGGTGGGGCCGGACGAGTCGCCGCTCTCAAGCTCGCGGCGGACGGCGTCGCGCACCTGTTCCTGGTGAACCGCACCGCGAGCAAGGCCGAAGAAATCGCCGCAGAAATTCGCGCACGGCATGGCCGCACCGAGGTGGTTGTGGGCTATCCCACCGGGGCGATTGACCTGGTGCTCAATGCCACCTCGCTCGGCTTGAAGCACGACGATCCCCTCCCGTTCGATCCCGAGAAATTCCGCCTCATGCAGGCCACGGCGGCCTACGACATGGTCTATCGCCCGGCGGTGACGCCGTTTCTCGCCGCCGCAAAAACCGCCGGCTGTCAGGTCGCGAACGGCCTCGGGATGCTGCTCTACCAAGGCGCGAAGGCGCTGGAAATCTGGTCGGGCAAAGCCGCGCCCGTGGCCGTCATGCGCCGCGCGCTGGAACAGAATATTTATGGGCGCTGATCGCCGCGGCGCGCACCGCTTCTGTGGGTCAGGCTTCCAGCCTGACAGTTTGGGCGGCATCCCTGCCGCCCGTTCCCTCGTTGGATGTGCAGCGTTGCAAAGCCGGGTGCACGGGGCAGGGATGCCCCGCAAACCGGCAGGCAGGGATGCCTGCCCCACACCGGCGCCGCGGTTGACGAAACGTCTCGTCGCCCCGACCGATGGCCACCGCCTTCTTCGCCGCCCGCCACCACCGCCCCTGACCTCCGCGCCCCGCTATGTTTGATCCGAAAATCTGGGCCGCCGTGCCGTTTCATTTCTGGACGGTGGTCTTCTTCACCTTCGGCTGCATCGTCGGCAGCTTTCTCAATGTGTGCATCCACCGGATGCCGCGCGACGAGAGCGTCGTGTCCCCGCCGTCGCATTGTCCGCACTGCAAGTATTCGATCCCGTGGTTCCTGAACCTCCCGCTCGCGACGTGGCTGTATCTGCGCGGCAAGTGCGCCAACTGCGGCGCGCCGATCTCGGTGCGCTACTTCCTCGTCGAGCTGCTCACGGGCATCAGCTTCGTCGCGGCGTGGCTGAGCTACGGCCGCAGTTCGCCCGGCGTGGCCGTGGTGTATTGCGTGCTGCTCGCGGGCTTCATCGTCGCGTCGTTCATCGACCTCGAACACTTCATCATCCCCGACGAAATCACGCTGGGTGGCGTGGCGGTCGGGGTCTTTCTGTCGGCGCTGGTGCCGTCCCTGCACGGCGTCGGCATTGGCGCGGCGGAGAGCATGAAACACAGCTTCATCGGCGCGGCGGTCGGCGGCGGACTTGTCTATGCCATCGTCCTGCTGGGCAAGCTCATGTTCGGCCGGCAACCCGTGGATTTGCCGTCCGACACGCGCATCACCTTCGGCGAAACCTCGCTGCGCTATGCGGACAAGGAAGTGCCCTACGAAGAAATCTTCTACCGCCGCTTCGACACGGTGAGCGTCACCGCCAAGTCCGTGGAAATGGCCGACCGCTGCAGCCGCAATGTCGAGGTCCGCCTGAGCCAGGGCGCCCTGCGCGTCGGCGACGAAAAATTCAGCCCCGAGGAAGTCCCGTTTCTCGAAGTGATCGCCGACCGCCTCATCCTGCCGCGCGAGGCGATGGGCCTGGGCGACGTGAAATTCATGGCCGCCATCGGCGCGTTCCTCGGCGCGGGCGCGGTGATTTTTTCGCTGATGCTCAGCGCGATGATCGGCTCCGTCGTGGGACTCACGCTGATCGTCATCGGGCGGCGGTCGTGGTCCAACCGCATTCCCTACGGCCCCTACATCGCGCTGGCCGCGATCATCTGGATCTTCGGCGCACACCAGTGGGTGCGCACCTGGTGGCTGGGCGGACGGTGAGACCTCCGGAAACGCAGGGATCGAGCTGCTCGTGGTACGGAAAAAGGGGTAAACTCCACCGCCAATTCTGAGCGCACAGCTCGGCGACGAACCGCCAAGTTTGGACTGACGAATAGGGACTGACGAATGAGGAGGGGGCGGCCAGTTCCGACCTCATTCGTCAGTCCCAAATCCGGGCCGCCGAAGCCGTGTCGATGCGTGAAAACCGTCGAGAGGACCACGGAGGCACGGCGAACCCAGCGCGGACGAGTCAACACAAGGAGCGCGGGCGGTCCCCGCCCGCAGCGCCTCCGCACCTGCGACGGCGCAAGAAATCCCAAACACCCCGGCTCCGATGTTGCTGCTGCGACCGGGGACCGGTCGCGCTCCGCTTCGGATGCACCTGCGTCCCGCCTACTTGGCGAGCTGCACGACTTTGCTCTCCTTGCCGAGTTCGAAGGTCACGCTCTGGCGGTCGATCTTCACGAGCATCGCCTCTTCGAGTTGGTCGCCGACGGACATCATGCGGCCATTGATGAACGCCGTGGCCTTGGTCGGGCGGTAGATCACGCCTTGCAGACGAATCGGCGGAAAAGCGGGCGGCGCGGGCAGCACGGGGTCCAGCAGCGCGGGAGTTGCGGGCGCGGGCGCGGCGCCGGCCACGGCGGCCATCACGGCCGGTGGGATCGTGTTCGCCGCCGGGGACGTCGCGTTGCCCTGGTCGCCAGTGCGAGCGGAGTTCGGTTGGTTCGTCGATTTGGAAGCCGCTTCGGGCGCGGGTGTTTCCGCCTGTCGCGCGACCGCGGCGGTGAGCGTGGCGGCGGCGGATTTCGCGGAACCGGTCAGCGCCACGAGGGCCGATTTGGCGGAGTCGCTGGCGCGATCGCCAAGGGTGGCGGCGGCGGCGGCGGGCTTGTCGTTTGCGGACGGCGAGTTCGTTGTCGTGGTCTTGTCCGCGCCGCGCGGGGGCCGCGTGGCGAGGGTGACGCCGGGGCCTCCGTCCGTCGGGGTCGTGGCGAACCATTGCCACAAAAACCAGGCGGCCAGCAGCGCGGTGACGCCGACGGCGCTGCCGAGCAACCAGGAGCGGGAGCCGCCGGGAGCTCCACTTCGCACGGCGGGTTGCAGCGCGGGACCGGGGGGACGGGGGATGGGGCGCAGCTTCTCCGCCTGGCCGGCGCGTTTGAGGGCATCGTTGATCAAGCTCATGCGGCAATCCTTCCCTCGAGTTCCCGGATGGAGGTTCCGACCATGCCGAAGCTGATTTCGTCCCGGGCATTGACGAAACCGGAGAGCAGGCATTTGTCGCACACGGCATTGACCAGGCGCGGAATGCCCTTGGTGTAATTGAAAATGCGCCACAGCGCGGGGCGGGTGAAAAACGGCGCGCCATTCGCCCCGGAAACGTGCAGGCGATGATGGATGTACTGCCCGAGTTCGGCGCGGTTCAACGACTCGAGATGAAAGCGCACGGTGATGCGCTGGCGCAGTTGGCGGAGGCTGTAATCGTTGAGGCGGTCGCGGAGTTCGGGCTGTCCCATGAGCACGATTTGCAACAGCTTGCGGTCGTCCGTCTCGAGATTGGAAAGCAGGCGGACCTGTTCGAGCAGTTCGGTGCTGAGGTTCTGCGCCTCATCAATAATCAGCACGCAGTCCCGGCGCTGCTCGGCCTGGCGGAGGAGAAACTGGTTCAGCTCGGAGAGCGTCTCGAGGCGGTCCTTGCCGCGCACGTCCAGGCCGAATTCCATCGCGACGGTCTTGACCAACTGTTCCGGCGTCAGAACCGGATTAAGAATCAGCGCGGTGGCGAAATTATCGCCGAGCTGTTCGAGCATCGCACGGCAGACAGTGGTCTTGCCGGCGCCCACTTCGCCCGTCAATTGCACGAACCCCTTCCGTTCCCTGATCCCATAGAGCAGGTGGTTCAGCGCCTCGCGATGCTTGGCGCTGAAGAACAGGTAGCGCGGATTGGGCGCTATGGTGAACGGGGGTTCACTCAGTCCGTAAAAGTCGAGATACACAGTTGCCTGATTACCCCTCTCAACGGACGGAAACGGTGGTGACTTGAGCGGAATGTTGGCCCTGACCGCCGGTGGGTGGGGTGAAGTGCCGAGGATGCCCGTCGCTGCGGCTTGAAAAGCTGGCGTGAATTGTAGCCGTCGAGCTGACGAGGCGGAGGCGACGCTCACGGTTGCCGCGGAAATCCGCCTACTCACGTCGGCAGTTGCGGCTTGTCGGCGGCGACAACGGTCCGTCGAACGCGTCGTGGCCAGCCAGAAGCTGAACCCCAATTCCGGGACGGATTTGGCAAGGGAATGGAGGCAAAGGAATGAAGACAAAATTTCTTCCGGTTCCCATTCATCTGCCTCCACTTCTCAGAAAGGAAAGCAGAGAGGGAAAGGCGGATGCCCGCGCACCGCCTAGTCGCATCGGAAGCGGCCAGAGTTTTGCCTCCACCCTTGCCGCCCCGCCCGCAGCGGCTCCGGACCGGCGAAGGCGCAAGAAAACCCAAGTGCCCTGGCTCCGATGGTCCTGCTGCGACCGGGGACCGGTCGCGCTCCGCTTGGGTTGCGGCCCGGCCGCCCTGTGTTCATCGTGTCTCTGTGGTCTTCTGTCCGGTTCCTACGGATGAGTTCAGGGTCAGTCCACTGCTCGCGCTGAAAAGTTCGGGGTCTCGCTACCTCAACTCCTACAGTGGAGGCGGCGTCGAGATTGCTGGTTGGCACGCAATCCGGCCGCTACGCTCCCGCCCCATCGCACCATCCAATCCCTGAACCGCTGATGAAAACCGGCCTCCTCATTCTCCTTGCTGCGATTGGCGTCGTCGCAGCGTGCGGCGTGTTCGCCGCGCCGACGCCCGCCTCGCATCCGCCCATGCGACCGCTCCCGCAGCCCGTGAAAGCCCCGCTCGCCGCCGGCCCGAAGCTCTTCGTTGATGCGGCGCGGGGCAACGACACCAACGTCGGCTCCGAGCGTGCGCCGTGGCGGACGCTCGCCCACGCGACGCGCCGGTTGCAGCCCGGCGACACGCTCTATCTGCGCGGCGGCACGTTTCACGAACAGGTCTCGCTCACCCGCTCCGGCACGTCGAACGCACCCATCACCATTGCCTCGTTCCCCGGCGAACTGGCGGTGATCGACGGCGGCCTGCGCGAGTTTCTCGAAACACCGGCGACGAGCTGGGAGCCGTTCGCCGGCGGTGCCGAGGGCGAGTTTGTCTCGACCAGAACCTACCTCCACGCCGACGACCGCAAGGTGCCGCACCAGTTTCTCCCCGCGTCGTGGGAGCCGATGTGGGGCCTCGAGGACGAGCGCCCGCTCGCGCTCGGGCACTTCGCGGATTCCATGGTGCCGCTGCACGGCTACCGCATCGTCGAGGACCTGCGCGCGACGAACGAACTCTGGATCGGCGGAAAGAAGAACATGCGTGAGAACCCCGTGTATTGCGGCCCCGGGCTGTGGTTCAACCGCACCACCGGACGTCTCCACATCCGCCTCGCGCCCACACGGCTCGCGGGTCTCGGCGAGCGCACGTATCGCGGCGAGACCGATCCGCGCAAGCTCCCGCTCGTCATCGCCGCCGGCTTCGGCGACGACGTGCTGCGCGCGAACGGCGTGCAGCATGTGCGCCTGCACGGCCTCGTCCTGCGCGGCGCGACCGGCAGCCCGATGATTCATCTCTACGGCTCGCAGCATCTCGAACTGGATCATCTCACCGTCTTCGGCGGCTTCCCCGCGCTGCTGGTGAATGCCTCGCAAAACATCCGCGTGACGCACTCGGCGTTTCGCGGCAATGCCTCGCCGTGGACGGGCCGCGCGCACATGAAATATCGCGGCACCGCCTCGTATCAGCTCATCCTCCAAAACCACCAACCGCTGAACGAGCACGTCGAGTTCGCGTTCTGCGAGTTCACCGACGACCACGACTTCGCCTTCCTGCGCTTCGTGAAGAACCTCCAGTTCCATCACAACTTCGTGGACAACTTCAACGACGATGGCCTCGAATGCGGCCCGAAGCTCCGCAGCCACACGCTCGACATTCATCAAAACCGCATCGGCGCGTGCCTCGGCGTCTTCCAGCAACACGAGATGGAAAAGGACGAATCGCCGCTGGACCACGACCCGAAGTCCGGTGTGTTCATCTTCCGCAACGTGTTCGACACCCGCGCCGGCGTTTACTACAGCGTGCCTGCGCAGTCCGACCCGAGCGGCGCGTTTCTGCATTACGAGGGCCATCTCGCGAGCGACCACGGCGGCCCGATCTGGCCGGTGATGCGCGTGTATCAAAACACCTTCCTCCGCCGCACGCCGTCCTATCGCGACTACTTCCTCTTCGGCCTCGGCGCGACGGGCCTGCGGAACACCGAGCGCGACGTGTTCAACAACCTCTTCGTGCAAATCGAGAAAGTCCCCGGCACCGGCTTCGCGGGCATCAAGGAACCGGGCAACGTCCGCGCCGGCGGCAACCTGCTCTGGG
>BJHT01000115.1:0-5453 GCA_014193395.1 Verrucomicrobiota bacterium | reverse complement strand
GGCCTGCGGAACACCGAGCGCGACGTGTTCAACAACCTCTTCGTGCAAATCGAGAAAGTCCCCGGCACCGGCTTCGCGGGCATCAAGGAACCGGGCAACGTCCGCGCCGGCGGCAACCTGCTCTGGGGCGTGCGGGACGGCCCCGCGCTCACCGGCGATCCCTTCGCGAAATTCCGCGCCTCACCGCTCTTCTTAGCCAGCCGCAAGTATTTCGCGCCCGGCCTGACCACGCACGACCGCGTCGCCGATCCCAAGTTCATCAGTCTGTCCGCCGACCTCTCCGCCGCCACCGACCTTCGCCTCCAACCCACCAGTCCCGCCATCAACACCGGTCAGCAGATCCCACCCGAATGGCCCGACCCGCTGCGCGCCGCGGACGTGGGCGCGCCCGACATCGGCGCGCTGCCGCTCGGCGCGCCGGCGTGGGGAGTGGGTGTGGATGGCCGGATTCCTTTGTTTGGTGGAGCGATGGGAAGGTAACGAGATCAGCCCTGTCCAGATAACACTCGTTGTGGCTAGCTACATTCGCCGGTATTGGCTGCGTCTGCACTGCCGCTGACTGGGGTTGAGTTCGTTGGCTCGCCGGCCGGTGGGATGGTTTGAAAACCAGCGAACTCAAGGCAAAGGAAAGGCCCCCGCGCGCATGAAAAGCCGGCGCAAGGCAACGGCGGTGGGGTCATTGATCCGCAGCACGACAACGGTGGCGCGACCGATGGGTGTGCGTCCCACCAGAACCGGACCGTGCCAGCCAAACTGCTCGTCCCAACGATCCCGCCGGGGATGGAACAACCGGGCGATTTCGCCCGTGGCCGGATCGATGCCCGACAGGTTGGCACCTTTGTAACTGTTACAGTAGATGCAACTCAGGGCGAGGTTCTCGGCATCCGTCGGGCCGCCGTGTTTCTCGGCGATGATGTGGTCAATTTGAAAGTTGAGTCCGGAGAGTCGTGCGGGGGTGTGGCAATACTCACAACGGAGAACGGCGCGCCGCCAGACCAATTCCATGAGCCACCGCTGCATGAGGGATCACGCGGCTTCGTCTTGCGAGTCGAGCGAAAGGAGTGCTTTGGCTTTCAGGAACTCAACGAGCCGGCCGATTTGCAGATACTTTTCGAGGTTCTGCCGCTCGTCGTCGGTCATCAGGCCGCTTCGTGCCTTTGCGGCCAGTTCATCGGCGCGGCGCAAATCCGCGTCGGCCAGCTTGAAGGCCAGGATGGCGCGGGCCGCTTCCGGGCTCCACGAATCATTCCCGGCGGAGATCGCCCGTTCGAGGATCCCGCTTTCGACATCAACCATGGAATTCATGCCTGTCGTTTACCGCAGCCTGCGGCCTTGAGCAACAGCGCGATTCGCTTCCGCGTGCGGCGATCACGGCCGACTGGACAGGCCTGCGGAACACCGAGCGCGACGTGTTCAACAACCTCTTCGTGCAAATCGAGAAAGTCCCCGGCACCGGCTTCGCGGGCATCAAGGAACCGGGCAACGTCCGCGCCGGCGGCAACCTGCTCTGGGGCGTGCGGGACGGCCCCGCGCTCACCGGCGATCCCTTCGCGAAATTCCGCGCCTCACCGCTGTTCGCCGCCAGCCGCAAATATTTCGCGCCCGGCCTGACCACGCACGACCGCGTCGCCGATCCGAAATTTGTCAATCTGTCCGCCGACCTCTCCGCCGCCGCCGACCTTCGCCTCCAACCCGGCAGCCCCGCCATCAACACCGGCCAGCAGATCCCACCCGAATGGCCCGACCCGCTGCGCGCCGCGGACGAGGGCGCGCCCGACATCGGCGCGCTGCCGCTCGGCACGGCGGCGTGGGGCGTGGGTGTGGATGGCCGGATTCCACTGTTCGGTGGAGAGAACAAAACCAAGTGATGCAAGGGTGTACCTAGCCGCCCCCCAGCAATCCCAACGGGATCCTTGGTGAGAGGAAGCGAATAAGGACGACTGCCGCCAAGCCCTCGCGCAAGCCCCTCCCCGCCCCCCGATCACACCGTCCGCGCAGGACGCGGAGGTGACTTGCCGGATAATGCCGCAGGAATTCTTGAGCGAATGGAGGATCGGCGTTCCCGCGAAGCGATTCCTAAGCTACAAATCCAGCGCCTCCATCAGCTCCGCCATGCCCATCCGATGGTGATGCGCCACGCTGCGGGGGATGCTCTTGAGAGTACCAAGTTCGACCGGACTGTGATTCGGAACCATCTCGTGATGCTCGCCACCCTGCTGCGTGGTCACGCGGAGATGAGAACCATTCTGGCGCGTCACCGTGTATCCCAGCTTCCGCAGCGCCTTGGCCAGCTCCGGGCCGGAGAGATCGCGCGGCGTCTTCATCGGGCCAGCACTTCATCCCGGACGAAGTGGAGGCGGATGATCTTGGGTGCCTGCTCGGGCGTGTCAAAGTAGCAGTCCACCGCGTCCCGCACCATGAGGCGCACCTCCTCCAAGGTCTCGCCCTGCGTGTGGATGCTGAAGCCCAAGGCGGAGGCGCAATACCCGCCCTCCTCAGCCTCCGTGATCTCAAAGATGATTTCCGAACTCATGGCGGCACGGTAGCAGGACCGGGCCTGCCGACAAGACGGAAGACAGCGCGCCAGCGGACGCCACGGCGCAAGTCCCGGAGGGACGGGTGACAAAAGCCCACGGCTTGAGCCGTGGATAAATGGGGCGAAACAACCAAGCCCCGCAGGGGCGGCTGAATGGCTTCGCACACGGCGTTTCAGCCGTCCCTTCGGGACTTGGGTAATGCGCGACACGAGACCCGGCGTTGAAATGCGGGGCTATTCTCGAATGTCCCTGCGGGCGGGGTGCGGCGTGCTGACCTACTTGCTGCGGAGCCAGAAGCCTTTCGGGTGGATGCCCGCAACCATCGCTGTCAACAGTCAGGACTGCCCCCCCCTTACTGCCGCTCGGCGCGGCGGCGTGGGGCGTGGGCGTGGATGGGCGGGTTCCGTTGTTTGGCGAGGCGATGAGCAAGTAAGGGAATCACTCTTGTCCAGATAACACTCAACGTGACGAGTCGCATTCTCCGGTATTGTCTGCGTCTGAGTTGCCGCCGGCCGGAGGTGAGTTAGCTGGCACGCCTGCCGGTGGGCCGGTTTGCGTTCGCCGCCTGCGCCTGGGCTGGCTTTCCGCGAAGGCGTGAATGTCTTTCTCGCCGGAACGGAGGAGATTTATTTGTAGCAGCCGACGTCAGGAGGCTCTGACTGAAAAACCGAAAGCTGAATTGAACGGGCCTCGTGACTTTATCTGCCAGATCGCGCGGTCAATGCTGGCGCTAAATTCCTGCGGGGAAAATAGAATGAGCCTCCTCACACCGGCTGCTACGATTTAGAACGGCCCGCCACTGGGCAGGATAACGTCCGGTGACAAGTTGGGCGGCGGGTGGGTTGGCGATCGGCGCTTTCGACTGCAGCGGCTTTGCGCGAAAGCATAGAGATCTGTTTCACCCGAGCGAAGGAATTCAAAGAAGTCCATGTTTCTGTATTTGCACGTCTGGCCGATACTCAACAAAACTAGCGAATCCCGAACGGTCATTTCTGTGAAGCAGCCCCGAACTACGTCTCGCAGTTTGGCAAACGCTCTAATGGCGTGCTCGGCGTTGTTATTGTTCCAAGGAACGCCGTCGTGGTATAAGAACGTAAATAGCTTGTTTCGGTTCTTCTCGAATCGTTGTTTGCACTTAGCTGCCTGCAGGCTCCGGCAATTCAGTTTATCCAGCTTGTGGTAGAAGCGATTGACCTCGGCTCTGTGCTTTCCCAAAAAACGTTGCTTTAATCCCCTATGATCAATCGTTTGGACGATTGGTTTCAAAAGTGAGGCAAAGTCTCTCACGATCACCTTTAACTCCTCATCATAAGGATGCCCCAAAACCTCATCGTTCAAATCTCTCATAAGGTGGACAAGGCACTTCTGTTGCTCACAGTTCACTGAATCATAGACTCCATAGAAGTCACTAACCAGGACTCCTTTGAAGTCTTTCAACATTTCCTGTAGAAAAGCGCCTTCACGACTTTCGGCATAAATGTAGGCGACATCACGTAGATTGGTAAACACCCAAACGTAACCAGTCTTTCCTTGAATACTCACTTGCGTCTCATCAATATGCAGCAATGTTCCGCTGACGAGATGCTGCAATATACTCTGGTAAGTGAGCTTGTAATATCTGTTCGCAGTTGCTTTCAGGCTCGTCAATGTTACTACTGGCACATCGAGCTTGAAAAACCGCTTTAACATCTTGTTGATAGTCACGAATGGGATGCACAAATCAATTGTCTGATACAACACATAAGCGACAAAATTGCGACCGAAATGGCTTTGCGGCCAAAACTCTTGGGGTTCACCGAATCGTCGCTGGCAACTGAAGCAGCGGTAGTAGTGAAAATGGTATTTTGCGATCCACCGTTTTACAGAATAGCTTCCGAATAAAAGATTATAAAGTATCCGGTTACATGGGCCTCCCTGCTTGCATATCCCCCCACAGAAAGGACAGGACACGCGGTCGGGGCAGACAATCACCTTGTTCACATGAAGAGAATTCCGCATGCCGACACGTTCGCTCCTTGAATGATGCACATTGCTTTTGGGCTTCTTTTTCAAATGCAGGTAGACCCTGTCCCGCTGGTAATCCCACCATGCTGCTCGATTGATCCATTCAAACTCTTCAAATGGGCTTTTGAATTGCTTAATCTTCCGATCCGGATCCTTGAGCGATTCGACATAAACGGCGGTCGCGAGAGTTCGTTCAGTAGTTTTACAAGCATCTGTGGAACGCAGTCCGAGCAATGCTTGTGTCACTATTTCTAGTGCTTGGCAATCCTGCGCATTGTATTCCAAGAGGCTCTTCTTGGCCGCTGTAGCTCGCGAGCGTTCCCACGCAGACCGGCGAGCAACAGAATTGGGGCCAACTAGAGAGGTATCTGACCATGTGAAGCCTAAGCCAGCCGCAACTTCCTTAAGGCTGTGCGAATAGGTCGGAAAGTAAAACTGCCCAAACAACACAAGGAGTATGTTCACCGGTGATTGTATTGGCAATTTTTCTGGTGTTTCCGCATTCGGCGCAGTGTAACGCTTCCGTAGATGTTCAAGGACAGTCGTTTCATAGCTCCCATAGTGAATCAGCACCGGCTTATCGACTGTTTCTAGAATGGCCAGAAACTCTCGCCAAATCTTTCCCTCGTCCTCGACGGTGTCCGCCCACAGGCTGTGCTGGACAGCGGAGTCGCCGTTGCCGATGCGCAGGCCGATTAAGTAGTAGAAATCGCGGTCGGGCAGGCCCTCGACATCCAGATAAACCGGGGTCCCCTCTATCTTCAGTTCCGGGGTGCCGACGATGTGGATTTTCTGCTCCCGAATCGCCAGTGCCTTGAGCGAGTGGTGATATTTCTCCCGCTTGTCGCGCAGTTTCTTGGGCCGGCGGCGGGGACGGAACGTGTAGGAGAGTTGTGTGATGGTGAAAATGCC
>BJHT01000114.1:6237-17423 GCA_014193395.1 Verrucomicrobiota bacterium | reverse complement strand
GTCGTTTGAAGGTGAGCCAATCCAAATGTGGTGACGACCATCCGACTCCAAGAAAGACTCGTAGGTGTAAAAGAATACCTGCAAGTCCTCGAACGACTCAATCAGCGGCGACTGATAGCGGCCCAACTCCGCGCCACTGTGAGAAACAAGCAAAACGTAGAGAGCGTAGAACTGCTGTGTGCGCCACGTCTGGGCGAGGGAAAGCATCACCTCGACGTGCTCACTGGATGGACCGATGACAATACGCTCGCCAGCCGACATCGGCTGCCGAAAGAAAACGTTGCCGTAGTCGTGGGCGACCCACTCCTTCGATTCATTGAAGACGGCGAACTTTCCCATGCGCGTAGTGCGGGCTAACAATGCCAGGATGCCACGGACCGTACCACCACCAGCAATTCCGGAAGGGTGAAAGCCTCGGCCGGCTTGAGTGCGTTGGTCGCCCTACTTCTTCGCGGGCGGAGCCGGGTTCACCGCCGGCGCGGGCATGGGCATCACCGCATCCGCCCATTTGTCAGTACGGAACGGCGAGGCGGGCAGGCCCTCCTTATTCGACAGGTTCGGTTCGGCGATGTGGTTCCAACCAAACCGCACGGCCACGGGATTCGGCACCTCGGGCGCGCTGACCACCACGACCTTGCTATCCACGATGGTCGCCAACGCGGGTACGAACTTCTTGTCTTCTCCTGCCACATGGAACCAGCTCAGCATCTTCCCATCGCGCGAGACCAGTCCGCCACCGGTGTGCTTGAACTGGAGGCGCACGCGGCCTTTCTCGGTAGTCATCGAGTCATAGAGCGGGCCGGAATAGACTAGGTCGGACTTGCCATAGGTATTTGCCATGGCCCACAGCGCCAGGCGGCGGCCGACCTCTTGTTTGTTGGGGGGATGGATGTCGCGGACGGTGGCGATGTCGGTTGTCACAGCCATGCCGGTGTTGGGGAATTTGAGAGTCTCGGTCTGTGCCTCCCAGATTTCGGGCAGCAAGGTTTCTCCTTTGCCGTAGTTATAGGGTGCCAATTGCACGAATAGGAACGGGAAGTCACCAATCCCCCAGACCTTGCGCCAGCCCTGGATCAGCCCTTTCATCAGATCGGTGTAGTGCATTCCGGCTCCGCGATTGGATTCACCCTGATACCAGAGTGCGCCGCGGATGGCGAAGGGCGCGAGCGGATGGATCATGCCATTGTAGAGACCCGTCGGCGCGCCGTTGCTGTTGAGCGGGTGCTTGGGCTTCGGTTCCGGCGCCTTGGCGAAGGCGGCCAGCGCGGCGGCGACCCCGTCCCGTTCTTTCTGCAACTCCGGCTGCGACTCGAATCCCACGGGCGGAATCCACGGCTCGATGCGCGTGCCGCCCCACGACGAAGCAATCAGGCCGACGGGCACATCCAGTTGCTTGTGAATCTCGCGGCCGAAGAAATACGCCACCGCCGAGAACGACGGGATGTTGGTGGGAGCACATTCCTTCCAGCTCGCCTTCACGTCGTCCGCCGGCGTGCCGGAGGGCACCAACGGCACAAGGAACAACCGCACCTTGGGATAATTCGCCGCGGCGATTTCATCCTTTGAATTCGATGACGCGGCCACCGACCACTGCATGTTCGACTGACCCGAACCGAGCCAGACCTCGCCCACGAGAATGTTGGTCAGCGTGAGCGTCTCTTTGCCCGCGACGGTCATCTGGAGCGGCGCGGCGCTGGCTTTCATCGGCGCGAGCTTGACCGTCCAGCGGCCCTGCTCGTTGGCTTTGCCAGTGCCCTTGTTGTCACCAATGGCCACGGTGATTTCCTCGCCGGGATCCGCCCAACCCCAGAACGTCAGCGGCACGTCGCGTTGCAAGACCATGTTGCTGCCGATCACGGCCGGCAGGCGTGGTTTCGCGTGCGCCGCCAGCGGCAGGCACGCGGCGAAGAAGGTGATGGTGAGAACAGGAAGGGAACGGCGAACAAACTGTCGCACGCGGGAGAGCAGGAGTGATTTCATTCGGGCCTTTGTAAACGGGGCCGCGAGGCGGAGTCAACGAATGGCTGAAATCGCGAAGAAAGTCCGGCGCATTTTCAGGCTGCCGGGGAAGTAGAAGTATTCGGGGTGCTCAAAGGATAAAGCTCAAAGCTCAACGGAAACACCAAGCGCCAAGCACCATCGGTTAACCGGCGGGTTTGGGCATCGCGCCAGCATTCCGACGGCTGGTCGAAATTCGTTACTTGCGAGCACGCACACCCTCGGAAGTCACCACCCCCCCCGCCGCCAACTGCGCGGTTGACGGTGCCGCGGTGCGCTTCAGTCTTTCGCCATGCTCCGGGTCGCAAAATCTTCCATCCCTGATCGCATCGCCAGCCATTGCCGGCTGGCGGGCAGTTTCCTCCGGGCCGTGTTGCTCCTGTGGCTGGCGAGCCTCCCCGGCGCGGGGTACGCCGCCGAGGTCATCGCCGTGGCCGCCGCGGAGGCTGCGCCGTTTCGCGTCCAGCTCGACACGATTCAGCGCGGCTTTGATGGCAAGACGTGCTGGGTGCATCCGCGCGCAGGTGCGATTCCGGGCGTGACGCCGACGGTGGTGTTGACGATGCAGAAGCTGCTGCTCACGGGAAGCGATGTGTTTTTCGCGTTGAACGAAATGCGGTCGGAAAATCTCGGCAAAACTTGGGCGGGTCCGCGCGAACACACTGCCACGCTCGGCCGCCGCAATGAAGCCGACGGCGTGGTCGTTGCGATCTGCGACTTCACGCCGAAATGGCACGCCAAAAGTGGCAAGCTGCTGGGCATCGGCCAGACCGTGCGCTACCGCAACGATCGCGTCATCGAGAACCGCGACCGCGAAACGGGCTGGTCGGTGTACGATCCGGCGACGCGCACCTGGACGCCGTGGGAGACCATCGAGATGCCGGACAAGGAAAAGTTTCAGAGCGCCGGGGCCGGCTCGGCGCAGCGGGTGGACCTGCCCGATGGCGAGATTTTGCTGCCCATTTATTTCCGGAACAAAACGCAGAAAGCCTATCGCTCGACCGTGCTGCGCTGCGGCTTCGACGGCACCCGCCTGGTCTATCGCGGCCACGGTTCCGAGCTGCTCGTCGAGATCGACCGCGGGCTGTACGAGCCGTCGCTCACGCGTTTTCAAAACCGCTACTTCCTCACCCTGCGCAACGACCGCGCGGGCTACGTGGCGGTGAGCGATGACGGACAGCGCTTCGGCGAGCCGCGCAAATGGCTGTGGGACGACGGCGAGGACTTGGGCAATTACAACACGCAGCAGCACTGGGTCACGCATCGGGACGCGCTCTTCCTCGTTTACACCCGTCGAGGCGCGAACAACGACCATGTCTTCCGCCATCGCGCGCCCTTGTTCATCGCGCAGGTGGACCCCGTGGCGCTGCGGGTCCTGCGCCGCACGGAGCGAGTCCTCGTGCCCGAGCGCGGCGCGCGCCTCGGCAATTTCGGCGTCACCGAAGTCAGCGAAAACGAAACCTGGGTCACGGTCGCCGAATGGATGCAGAAGGCCGGGCCGGACATCATCATCCGGCCGGACAACAAGTACGGGGCCGACAACAGCGTCTATGCTGCGCGCCTGCTGTGGGCCAAACCGCACCGCGAGTGAGTGCCGCAACCGCCCGCGCCGCCGACGTCACCTTGAATGAATCTTCCGCTATAGCACTGGGTCACTAAACGCTTCTATGTCGTCCATTACAGTTCGCTTTGCCCTCACTTTGGCCTTTGCCGCCGCGGCTGCGGGCCTCCCCATGCTTGTCGCGCCGGCCGCCGCCGCGCCCGCGCCGGTCGATTTCAACCGCGACATCCGGCCGGTCATGTCGGACACGTGCTTCAAATGTCACGGGTTCGATGACAAGGCGCGCAAGGCCAAGCTCCGGCTCGACCTTCGCGACGAGGCCCTGAAGCCCGCGAAGTCCGGCAAGACGCCCATCGTCCCCGGCCAGCCGGACAAATCGGAAATCATCGCGCGCCTGTTCAGCAAGGACGCCGACGAAGTGATGCCGCCAACGTCCGCGCACAAGACCATTTCCCCCGCGCAGAAGGAACTGTTCCGCCGCTGGGTCGCCGAGGGAGCAAAGTATGCGGGGCACTGGGCGTTCGAGCCGGCAGTCGCGCCAGCCATTCCGAAAATCGCCAACCCCCAGTCGCCAACCGCCAATTCCATCGACGCCTTCCTCGCGGCCCGGTTGGAAAAAGAAAAGCTCACCTTCCAGCCCGAAGCCTCGCGCGAGGTGCTCATCCGCCGCGTCACTCTCGCGCTCACCGGCCTGCCGCCGACGCTCGCCGAGGTGGACGCCTTCCTCGCCGACAAATCGCCGCGCGCCTACGAAAACGTCGTGGACCGCCTGCTGGCGTCACCGCATTACGGCGAACGGCTCGCGGTGCCGTGGCTCGACCTTGCGCGGCATTCGGACAGCGCGGGTTATCACAACGACTCGATCCGGGAAACGTGGCTGTGGCGCGACTGGGTGGTGAAAGCGTTCAATAACAACAAGCCTTTCGACCGTTTCACCATCGAGCAGCTCGCCGGTGATCTCCTGCCAAACGCGACCGTGGAGCAAAAGGTGGCCAGCGGTTTCATGCGCAACGTGATGACCTCCGACGAGGGCGGGATCATTGATGCCGAATACCTGAACATCTATCTCGTGGACCGCGTGAGCACGCTGGGCACGACGTGGTTCGGCATGAGCATCGCGTGCGCGCAGTGCCACGACCACAAGTACGATCCCGTCACGACGCGCGAGTTTTACAGTCTCTACGCGTTCTTTCATAACGTCCCCGAGAAGGGCAAGGACGGCACGCGCACGCTCAATCCCGAGCCGCGCATGGCCGTGCCGCTGCCGGAACAGGAGAAGGAGCTGGCGAAGCTCGCGGAGCAAATCACCGCGGCCGACAAGCAGGTGAAGGAACTCGAAGGCAAACTCGACGCGGCGCAGACCGCGTGGGAAGCGAAGCTCGCCGGCGACCCGCGCGCGCGCACGGTGGCCGGGCCGTTCGATTATTTTCCGCTCAACACCAACGCGCACGGCGTCGGGGGCGACGGCCTCGAGATCGAGGCCAAGCTCGTGGGCGAGACGGGTTTCGCCGAGGGCGCGGAGGGCAGCGCACTGCTGTTCAACGGCAAGGGCCACGCCGATCTCGGCGCCCGCTACGATTTCGAGAAGACCAACAAATTCAGCGTCGGCCTCTGGATTCGCATCGGTGCCAAGATCACCGGCGCGCCCATCGGCAAGATGGAGAACGGGCCGAATTTCCGCGGCTGGGACATTGAGTTCAACGCGGGCAAGGCGAGCGTCCACCTGATCCACAAATGGCCCGAGGAAGTGATCCATGTGCAGACCGATAAGGAGCTGGCGGCGGACACGTTTCAGCATCTCGCGTTCTCCTACGACGGCTCGGGCAAGGCGGCGGGCTTGAAGATGTTCCTCAACGGCCAGCCCGTCGCGACCAAGGTGCTCAAGGACAAACTCACCGGCACGATCAAGACGACCGCGCCGTTTGCCATCGGGCGGCGCGGGGGCGGCGGCTCGCCGTTCAGCGGGCGCGTGGATGAACTGCACGTCTTCCCGCGCACGCTCACCGACGCGGAAGTGGGCACGCTCGCGGGCGGACCGACGCTCACGCTCGTGAGCATCGAGCCGGCCAAGCGCACCAAGGCGCAGCAGGACAAGCTGCGGAAGTTTTTCCGCGAATCGCAGGCGACCGATTATCTCGCCGCAAAACGCGCAGCCGAGGCGGCGCGCGCAGCGAAGGCGGACATCGAGAAACAGGTGCCCAGCGTGATGGTCATGGCCGAGATGGAGAAGCCGCGCGACACGTTCATCAAGATTCGCGGCGCTTACGACAAGAACGGCGACAAGGTCGAACCCGCGTTCCCCGCCTTCCTTCCGAAGCCCGCGACGACCTCGACGAACCGCCTCACGCGTCTCGATCTCGCGCAGTGGCTCGCGTCGCCGCAGCACCCGCTCACGGCGCGCGTGGCGGTGAACCGTTTCTGGGCGCAGATGTTCGGCACCGGCCTCGTGAAAACGGTGAACGACTTCGGTTCGCAGGGCGAATGGCCGAGCCATCCCGATTTGCTCAACTGGCTCGCCGCGGACTTCGCGCGCGACTGGGACGTGAAGCGCACGCTCAAGCAGATGGTAACGAGCCACGCCTTCCGTCAGAGCGCGACCGTCACGCCCGCGCTGCTCGCGCTCGACACCGAGAACCGCCTCCTCGCCCGCGGCCCACGCGCGCGGCTCGACGCCGAGTTCGTCCGCGACAACTCGCTCGCCATCGCGGGACTGTTGAATCCGAAGCTCGGCGGCAAGCCGGTCTATCCGTATCAACCGCCCGGCATCTGGGAGATCAACGAGATGGGCGGCGGCGGCTGGAAACATCAGCACGACGAAAACCAATACCGGCGCGCGCTCTACATCTATCACCGCCGCAGCACGCCGTATCCAAGCCTGCTCACCTTCGATGCGCCCAATCGCGAGGTCTGCGCCGCCGGACGAGCCCGCACCAGCACGCCGCTCCAGTCGCTCGTGCTGATGAACGATCCGGTCTATGTCGAAGCCGCCCGCGCCTTCGCCGCGCGCGTGCTGCGCGAAGGCGGCAAGGACGACGCCGGCAAACTCAGCCACGCTTGGCGTCTCGCCCTCGCCCGCAACCCCAGCGCCACCGAACGCACCGTCCTCGAAAAAGTCCTCGCTAAGCAACGCGCCCTCTTCACCGCCGAGAAAGACTCCGCCGACTCGCTCCTGAAAGTCGGCGACTTCAAAAATCCCGACGGCACCAACGCCATCGAACTCGCGACCTGGACCGCCGTGGCGAATGTGATTTTGAATTTGAACGAAACGATCTCGCAGTGACCGAACCACGAAAGAGCTTCATGCACGCGGGCGGCATCCAACTTCACCAGTCGCGTCCGTCCGCTTCTCCCTCTCCCCTCAATGGGGAGAGGGCCGGGGTGAGGGGTGGGAACGTAGTGAGACTGGGTTCACGAAAAAATCAGCCTCCGTATTCCGGCGATGCGGGTGCGGGTTTGGACGATGCAGGCAAGTTCCCACCCCTCACCCTAGCCCTCTCCCCGTTGAGGGGAGAGGGGACAACCGGTGCCGCCGTTCTGATATCAGGACACGTCGGACTCCATCCACGCTTCGGTAAATCTCCGTTCGCGCCTGTCCCCGCAGGACGGCGGGAGCACACCAGCCGCATTCAATTTCGAGAGCCGCGCCCGCTCGCTTCCCCCTCTCCCCTCAATGGGGAGAGGGCCGGGGTGAGGGGTGCTGCCACCCACGACTCCCACTTTTCATTATGATCACACCAACCGAAAAACTCCTCACCCGCCGCGCCTTTCTGCAGCACAACGCCACCGGCCTCGGCGCGCTCGCGCTCACGTCGCTCCTCAAGCCCGAGGCCTTCGCCACCATTCCCGGTGACGGCCCCACCGTGCCCGGCCTGCTCAAGCGCCTGCACCACACGCCCAAGGCCAAGCGCGTCATTTATCTCTTCATGTCCGGCGCGCCGTCGCATCTCGATCTCTACGATCCCAAGCCCAAGCTCGTCGAGATGACCGGCAAGGATCTGCCGGAATCCATCCGTCAGGGCCAGCGCATCACCGGCATGACCAGCGGGCAGAAGAACCTGTTCTGCGTCGGCTCGCCGTTCAAATTCACCAAGCACGGCCAGTGCGGCATGGAGGTCAGCGAGGTCATGCCGAAAATCGGCACGCTCGCCGACGAGGCGACCTGGATTCGCTCGATGTTCACCGAAGCCATCAACCACGATCCCGCCGTCACCTTCTTCGGCACCGGCCATCAGCAGCCCGGTCGCCCGACGATGGGCGCGTGGGCCAGCTACGGCCTCGGGAGTGTGAACGCCGATTTGCCCGGCTACATTTGCATGCAGTCCGGCGGCGGCGGGCAGCCGCTCCAGTCGCGCTATTGGGGGCCGGGTTTTCTGCCGGCACAACACGGCGCGGTGACGTTTCGCAGCGCCGGTGACGCGGTGTTGTATCTCTCGAATCCCCCCGGCCTGAGCAGCGCCGCGCGACGCTCGACGATTGACGCGATGAACGAACTGAACCGCATCCAGTTCGGCGCGCTCGGCGATCCCGCCATCGCGGCGCACATCGAGAATTACGAACTCGCCTTCCGCATGCAGACGAGCGTGCCCGAATTGATGGACCTCGCGAAGGAACCCGACAGCGTGTTCGAGCTCTACGGCGCGAAACGCGGCGCGCCGAGCTTCGCCGCCAACTGCATCCTCGCCCGCCGCCTCGCCGAACGCGGCGCGCGTTTCATCCAGCTCAATCACCGCGACTGGGATCATCACGGCGGCCTGCCCAACGCCATGCCGAACAAGGCGCGAGAAGTCGATCAAGCCGCGGCGGTGCTGGTGAACGACCTGAAACAACGCGGCCTCCTCGCCGACACCATCGTCATCTGGGGTGGCGAATTCGGGCGCACCGCCTACAGCCAGGGCGAGATCAAGAAAGACAGCTTCGGGCGCGATCATCACCCGCGCTGCTTCACGATTTGGGCGGCGGGCGGGGGCTTCCGGCCCGGCACCATCCACGGCGCGACCGACGACTTCGGCTACAACATCACGCGCGATCCCGTGAGCGTGCATGACTTCCACGCGACGCTCCTGCACCTGCTCGGCGTGGATCACCAGAAACTCACCTTCCGCCACGAAGGCCGCGACTACCGGCTCACGGACATCAGCGGCGAAGTGGTGAAAGGCTTGATTAGTTGAGCGGCGGCGCGGCGAGGAACGAACGCGGATGAAGCTCAAAGTTCAAAGCTCAAAGCTCAAAGGAAGCGCCAAGGGCCAAGCTCCATTCTCGGAGCATGTCGCCGTGCCTTCCATTTTCCACGCTCCCACGCACACAGATTTTCACTTCCCACTTGGTTCTTGGCTCTTGGCCCTTCCCTTGAGCTTTGAACTTTGAGCTTTGAGCTTTTTCCCTCTCCCCAAACCCTAGACCCCAAACCCCATCCGCACATGCCCCGCTTGATCGTCCGCCCGCACCAACTCGACCTCGACTCCCCCGGCCGCCGCGACTACTGGGTCGCGCTCGAGCACGACAGCATCTGGGGCGACCACCTCATCCCGCTCACCGTCATGGTCGGCCCGCAGGCGCAGCCCGGACGCGGCCTGGTGGCCTTCGGCTCGAATCATGGGAACGAAATGGAAGGCCCGGTGGTGCTGAAAAATCTCCTGCGCGAAATCAAAACCGAGGACGTCCTCGGCCGGCTCATCCTCGTGCCCGTGCTCAACGTGGCCGCGTTCCGCGCCGGCACCCGCGAGAGCACGCTCGATGACGGCGTGAACATGAACCGCGCATTCGTGGACGGCGCGGGCAAGGTCGCCGGCCTCAAGGGCATCACCCACCGCATCGCCGCGTTCGTCCGCGAATACATCTGGCCGCAGGTACATGTGGTCATCGACCTCCACGCCGGCGGCGACGTCGCGCGCTTCGCCCTCTGCGCGAGTTTTCATCCGCTCGAAGACGCGGCGCTCAGCCGCCAGATCGAAGACACCGCGCGCTGGTTCGGCACGCCGCTGGTGATCACCTATCAAAACCAAACGCCCGGCCTGCTCCCCAGCGAAGCCGAGCGGCTCGGCAAAATCACCGTCGGCACCGAACTCGGCTGGGGCAACGCCGTGAACCTCGAGGGCGTGCGCTACGGACGCCAAGGCGTGCTCGCCGCCGCCATCCGCCACGGCCAACTCCGCGGCGAGATCGCCCCCATCGGCCACCACGCCAACGGCACGCAGCGCCGCGTGGAAATGGTCGATCGCGAATGCTTCACCGTCGCGCCCTTCGACGGCCATTACGAAACGCTGGTGGATTGCGGCGCGCCCGTGAAACGCGGGCAGCCCGTCGGTCTCCTCCACGACTTTGACTACATCGACGCCGAGCCGTGGCCCGCCGTCGCCGGCGTGGACGGCATCGTCATCGCGCAGGCTTGGATTTCCCCCATCCGCCGCGGCCAGCACATCGTCGTCGTCGGTCGCGAAGTAAGCGGCTGGCGGTGAACGGGCGGGACCGCGAGCGTCCCGCTCGCTCAGGACGAACGGAGGGAGCCACCGGTGGACACGGCACGTTGTGGTTCGCCCACGCAGTGAGCGAGCGGGACGCCCGCGCGGCGGCTACAGCGTTTCGACGCAGCCAGCTCGTCGCATGGAAAACCGGGATGCACGGCCTCCGCTAGGCCTATTTTACAATTGTTTTGACGCCCTCTCGCCCCTCCGTTAACCACACGGCATCTCATTAGCCGCTCCCCCGTCTATGAACTCGCCAACTAATCCCCAGTCTGACCGGCCCGCGTTTGAAATGATTTCATTTCGCCCCCGGTTCCATCAGCCGGCGGCCTGGCGAGGCGGCCCACACCCCGCCACGATCGCTCCCCGCCCGCCCGCTGCCGCCGCGTTCACCCTGATCGAACTCCTGGTCGTCATCGCCATCATTGGCATCCTCGCCGGCATGTTGCTGCCCGCGCTGGCCTCGGCCAAAAGCAAATCCAACGACGTGAAATGCGTGAACAACCTCCGCCAGATCGGCACCGCCTACTCGATCTTCGCCGGCGACAACGATGGTCTCTACCCGCACCAGACCACCAACAACTGGCTCACCGAAACCACCGGCTCAGCCTACGGTCCCTCGGGTCCGGGCGGGGGCGGACTGCCCATCCGCATGCTGCGCGGCAATGTCGCCTGCGTGAATATGTTCGGCTACCTCTCCAATTACCTCGGCACCCCGAGAATCCTCACCTGCCCCGGCGACCGCGCCCGGATCAAGAACATGGCCGTGGATTTCAGCACGTCCACGACACCGGGAGCGCTCGGACTTTTCGGCGGCGCGGCGGGGACGGATACCGGCCCGGCTTACGGCGGCGGCACCACCGGGGTCGCCTGGCCCAACGCGCAGAACATGACCGGCGGCGTGAGCTATGGCATCTGCATCAGCGCCGAGGAAGGCGTGCCGGATTCGATCCTGCTGCTCGACTCCAACCGCGGCAGTGTGAACGAGGAAATCTACGGCTCCCTGAATGTGAACAACGGCCCCATCGCCATGAACTATTTCGACGAAGACTGGAAGCGCGGCAACCCCTCGGTTGCCATGGGTGCGACCGAGCCGAATTTCGCGCATCACCGGCAATCCGGTAATCTGGCGCTAACCCACGGCAGCGTGCAGTCCTCCATCAAAG
>BJHT01000114.1:0-6227 GCA_014193395.1 Verrucomicrobiota bacterium | reverse complement strand
CATCAATTTGTTTTACGGGACATGGGCCGGGCTGCCCTCGACGTTTGTGAAATATTTTTTTCCGCAGTGAGCCGCGGAACGGGGGACCAGCACGGCCTGGGAGAATCAGAGCAGTTCAGTTCGTGACACGCGCGCGGCGGCACGTTCCTCAGTCCGCCCGCAAATCCTCAAGGAATCTCGCCGACGGCGTGACCTCCTCCACCCGCACGCCCAACTGCTCGACAATGATTCCCCGCAGCCGCTCCCACACCTGAGCATCGTCAACGACACCGGCCCCGGCCCGTTGCTGGAGTGTCGTAACAACAAATGCGTGCAGGTCACCCACCCGTTTCATCTTGGCGGCCGCGGCAGCAGAAATTGCGAGATCGAACTCTTCCTCGACCGCCATGACTAATTCGACTGTGTCCAAGCCCATAAGGCTGGTGCCGCTGTACTCTCGAAAGACGAAACGGATTGCCGGATAGGCCCGCGAGATTTCTGGCAGTTGGAGGATCGGTCAGGCGTGATTGCCGTCACCCGGGGGATGGGCGCTCACATATTCCGCACGCGCCGACGAATTCAGAGGCCTCCGCTGCTCGACACACCAAGCGTGGAGGGCATAGACATCCACCGTCACTTTTTGCGCGACCACTCCGTGCTTGGCGAGATCCCTCATGGTCTTTTCAGCGATCGCCAACCACTCGGCATGGGTCGGTTCCAAGACCTCGGGATCAGCGGCCAGTGCGCGCAGCCACTGCCATTGATCCTCACGGAACCAGGCTACGCCGACGATCATCTGCGGGTTCGGTAGAGGCATGACGAACAGGTTTAACAACTGAACTGATCGCGATCACACAGACTGAGTATAGCCCGTCCCTACTCCGCCATCTCAAAACTCGTCGCCGTCAACTTCAGCCGCTGCCCGACCTTTTGGAGCGTGCCTTTCACCGTCACGGCTTTCGTCGCGGTGCCGACCTTCTTGTGGAACTCCTCGCTCACCGCGTTGTCCACCAACACATAGACCGCCTTTTCTTTGCCCGCCTCGACGATCACGACACTCTGGCAGATCACCGTCTCCTTGCTGCCGCATTTGCTGCAGCGCCCCTTGCCGGTCACGGTGATGCTCTGCGGGGCCGGTCCGGCGAGCAGGCCGGCGGACGCCATGCCCAAGAGCAGGGTAAAAAGGGTGGCCGTGCGGAACAGTGGGTTTTTCATAAACGCTGCGAGTTGGTTGGTTGGGCTGTCCGTTCACCCCGTCACCGCGGCGCACACACGTGCGGTGAAACGATTGGGTGGGAGAGGACGATTAAGTGCGGCGAGAATAGGGAACGGCACCGGAGACGCAAGCCGTTCCCGCCGCAGTGCGGTGCGGCTTGGCGGTTTGAATGCAGGGTATCACCAGCACCGCCGTGCCCAACGAACCCCCGCCGGAGTGCGACAGTCCCCGCGGCGCGTTCGGCGAAGAGCGGAGCTCCGTTTGCGTGTCGTCGCGGAGCGAGGGCTTGGGAGTGCGGTGAGTTGTCACCGCTTTTGCGCCGCCGACTTGTCGCCGTCGAACTTCCGTGCGGCTCCGGTCACGCGGGCGCGCTGGCGCGAGCCGTGAACGTCCCATCCTCCGCTCACTCCTCCTTCAATTCGACGGCGACAAGTCGCCTTGAGAAAGCGGTGACAAGTCACCGCACTCCAAAACTGTCGCTCCGCGACAATTCACTTCCTGCTGCTGCGATCCGTGTAAAGCGCAACGCCCCGGTTGCAGCGCGTGCAGAGCGAGGGCGTGGGGAACATTCCATCGCATCGGCAGGTTCAACGCTGCTGCGCCCGAGACGGGCGCACTCCGGCGAGCGGTCCGCCCGCGCCCCCGGGGTGCGGTCTCGCCGCTCGCCCTACTTCAGCTCGATGATTCGCACGGCCCCCGCCTGGACGGTCAGTTCCACGCGGTTGTCGCGCACGGTCAGGCGATCGGTGGTGAGCAGGCGGTCGTGCGCGGAGGAGATGGGGACGCGGGATTTGACGACGACGGATTTGTTCTGGCGGTAGTCGGTGGGGGTGATGCCTTGCTGCGGTTTCTCGGCCCCGGCGGGATTGAGCAGCGTGACGAGCCAACTGTTGGCCGCGCGGTTCACGAGCCATTCGACTTCGCCTTCCACCTCGACCGGCATCAACCCGCGCGTGAGATGCGCGAACAGGCGCGCGACCAGCGGCGTGGCGCGGCGGTCGATGCCCAGCCCGCGCGGCACGGAGAGAAAAACGAGCCGCCCCTGCCCGCGCTCGAACGCCGCGCAACACACCGCGCCATCCGCCGCGAACGCCAGCGGTTTGCCGCCGCGCACGGGCTTGAAACGAAAGCGTTGCGACGGCTCGACGTTCGTGCTGGCCAGCCAGCGGTAGCCGGTCGTCTCAGTGCACGCGCCGAGTTCGGGCAACGCGAGTGCTTTCACGCCGGGGCCGGTGAGCTGCGCGTCGGTGAGGAGAACAGTGCCGCCGGCGTTTAGGTATTGGTTCAGCCGTTCGCCCTCGCCGGCGGTGAGTTCGATGTCACCGGCGACAATCACCACCGGATAGGTGTCGAGCGTGCGCCACAGCTTCAGGTCGGGATAGGCGAACACGCAGTCGAAGATGTCGCCGAAAATCCCCGGCACAAAAACTTCCTTCGTGCCCGTGATCGGCTCCTCGCTCTTCGGGCCGATGGGATGATAGGCGGTCCAAAAATATTCCTGGAGCATTGCCTCGTGCTCGCCGAGGCGGGCGGCCTCACTACCGCCCCATTGGCCGGTGACGCCGAATTTCACCGGCTGATAGGTGGAAGGCTCCCAACCGTGCGCGTAGTCGAGCAGGAAGGCGACGGGCGTGAACGGCGCACCACGGTCCGGCTCCTGCGCGGTGAGGCGCAGAAAGCGATCTACCAGCTTGCCCTTGGGCGAAAGCTGCACCTCGTGAATTCCCGCCGCCGTGGTGCCGCCGGGCATCCAGAATTCATCGAAACCCTGCTCGTGATAGAACAGCGACGCGCCCGACATGTATTGATGCCAAATGTCGAATTTGTACCACGTCATCCCGGCGCCGGAGAAAACGGAGTAATAGTTGTCGAGCAGGTTGCGCGGGCGGCTGTAGGTCGAGGCGTCGCTGAAGATCGTCGCCGAGTCGCCGAAGTTGCACGAGCGATAGGTCGCCGTGAGGCCGCCGTGTTGCCGCGCCGCACCGCGCAGAAACGCCCAGCGCATCCCCAGCAGCGCGGCCGTGCAGGACGTGTTCTCGATACCCACCGTCCGAGCGCCCCACTGATACGCCAGCGGCGCAAACGTGATCGCCTCGATGGACTGGCAGGGAATCGTGTCGCGGTAATGCTCCGGCAAATCGCCGCCAAACACGGTGCGCCACTTCGCTGCGTCCGCCGCCATCGCGAAGCGCCCGAAGACTTCGGCGAATTCGCGGCGCGTCTTCACGCCGGCCAGCGCGGCGGCGAGAGCTTTCGTGTCGAGATTGAAGTAGCCGAGATTTTCGCCGGAGATGCGGCCGACAAAGCGGTCGCGATATTTCAGAAAATTCGCGCGGGCCGCTTCATTCAGCGGAGTGTCGGGTTGGTAATTGATGAGCGCGGCCCAAAGCCGCTTGGGATCGGCGTCGAGCCAGCGCTGGATTTGCTGCGCGTCGGCGCGGGCGGCGGGTTTGTCGGAGGCGGTATCGAGCGGCTTCAGCGGGCCGGTGCCGTGGAAGGTTGGGACGATGCGCGCATCGGTGAAGATCGGGAGGTTGGTCGCGCCCGCGTATTTTTTCTCAAAAGCCGCGGCGGTGTCCTGGTCGCGAATCGTGTAGGGAACGCCGACGGCATTGGTTGGATCCCACCAGCGGTTGTCATCGGCGTTCCACAAAAAGCGAAAGCCGCCATCGCGAAAGGTCTTGGGCTGCCATGCCGCCGGAGCCTGAAAATTGGCGGCGCGGCGCGCGAGCGGTTCGAGGCCGTCGGGGATTCCCCTGCGCCAGGATTGGAGCAACTCGCCCGTGGCATGGCGCGGACGATCCTTGATCAAGGGCCGGTAGGTTGGGTCGGTCGTGAGCACGAGCACGTCGATCTGGCGCGGCTCGGGGTCTCGGGTGGTGGCGAGGAGCGTGAGGCGGGCCGGGCCTTTGGTGAGCTTCGTCGCGCGGCGATCCCAGCCGAACGCCCAGCCCCAGTAGAGCTTCATCTCGTTGTCTTCCTCGACGACGGCCTGTTCACCGAAGCGACCTTCCCACGCGGGCTGACCGTCCTGTTCGAGCCGCACTTGGAAGCGCTCGGTTTTCTCGCGCCAGTCCGCATACCGCACCCACACGAACCACTCACCGGCCTCGGGAATTTCGAGCTGCGCCGTCGCCGTCGCGCGGTCATCCGCCGCCCCGCACGCGATGGAGAGGAAGCCGCTCTCCCCGCCCTGATTCCACTCGGCCGCCCAGCCGGGGCCGGACAACGCCCAGTGCCCCGCGGTCTGGCGTCCCTTCTCCGGCCCCATCGGCCAGCAGTAGCCCTTGATCCCGATCAAATGCTCGGCCTCAAGCCAGATGGACTCGGCACCGTGAACGGCGAACGGGAGCAGGAGAAAAATCGCGAAGCTGATGAGAAGCGGGCGTTTCATGGCGAAGGGAGACGGGTGAAGGAAGGGAGGCAATCAGAGTGTTTTGGGCGGTCGTGCTGCGACACCGTGGACGCGACGAGGGCAGGAAAAAGCTCAAAGCTCAAAGCTCAAGGGAAGATCCAAAATTCAAGCTTCAATGGGCCCCGGTGATTGGTACCGACATCCCATGGAGCTTGCGGCTTGGTGCTTTCTTTGAGCTTTGAACTTTGAGCTTTGAACTTCCTGTTCCTACCGCTTCACCCATTTGTACGCCGCCGCCGCATTCTTCGCGAAAAACTTCTCCGTCGCTCCCCTGCCCTTCGCCGCGAAGTACTCGGTCACGATGGCCTGCACGGTGGCGAGCGAGGCGAAGCGTTCGCTGACGGGCCAGTCGCTGCCGTAGATCACGCGGTCTTCGCCAAAGGCCTCCCACACGGTGTCGAGCACGGGGCGGTAGAACTCGACGGCGCGCGGCGCGGTGCCGTCGCTGCGGCCGGTGCCTTCGACGAGCGCGGAAACTTTGCAGAAAACATTCGCGTGCGCGGCGGCGGCGCGGACGCCGTCACGCCACGCGGCGGGCGGCGCTTGGCCGTCGATCTTCACGTTGGCGTTGTGGTTGATGACGATGCGCAGCGCGGGGAGCGCGGCGGCAAGCTGCGCCGCGAGCGGCAGCAAAGTGGGGCCCCCGTTCACGTCGAGTTCGAGATCGTGTTGAATCAACCCGCGCAAATCCTCGAGGAAAGCCGGCTGCGGCAAACCCTTTTGCAACGCGCCCTGGCCGATACGGATGCCGCGGAACAGCGGATTGGCAGCGAAGCGTTTCAGATGCCCCGCAAACTCGGGCGTGCCCGGATCGAGATGGCCGACGAAGCCGACGATGAACGGGTCCTTCGCCGCGAGATCGAGAATCCATTGATTGTCCTCGAGCAGCGGACTGGCCTCGACGACGACCGTGCCGGTGACCGGCTGCGCCACGGGCTGGGCGCGGTAGTCCTTTGGCAACATCGTACGATAGAGCACGGCGTCGCCCTTGCCCGGCCACGGCACGCCTTTCGGGCGCGCGGGATCGTAGAAATGCGTGTGCGTGTCGATGATCGTCAGGGGCGCGGCGGGGACGGCGGCGCGTGTGGACGTGGCCCCGAGCAGCGCCGCGGCGGAGGCGGTGGTGGTCGCGGTTTGAAGGAACGATCGGCGGCTGACGGGCGGGTGCTGGGCGGGTGCTGAATTCATGGCTGGAAAAAAGTTCAGGGCGTTGCGACGAGGATCGTTGGCGCGCGATGATGGGAATGCGAGTGCGATCTGCGGCATGAGGGACAACGGGAAAAAGCTCAAAGTTCAAAGCTCAAAGCTCAAGGGAAGGGGCCAAGCCACAAGGACCAATCAGGTCGCGGGGGGCGCCGTGCGAAATGGGCGTGCCGAAATCCTCCACCCCGGCTCGGGAAATTGATGATTCAGAAATCCACCAACACGCATCCGCTTGGCCCTTGGCCCTTGGCCATTCCCTTGAGCTTTGAGCTTTGAACTTTGAGCTTATTTTGTGCGCCGCGATTGGGAGTGACAGTACCGCCGCCCGTGCGTTCACTCCTGCCCGCGTTATTTTGAGCGCCATGCAAATTGAACCACCCGACAGTCATCACTTGCGGGCCGCCGAGGGGTGGC
>BJHT01000113.1 GCA_014193395.1 Verrucomicrobiota bacterium | reverse complement strand
CATGCACTGGACCGAAGTCGGTGCCGAAAACATCCTGGCGCTGCGCTGCGCCCTGAAGAGCCATCGCTGGGACGAATGCTGGGAGCAGATCAACCACTCCCGGCAATTTCAGACCCAGCTCGCCGCGTGACCGCCCGCGGTGGTTACAAATTCGTCACACACCCGGGCGGGGATTGCGTGTTCATAGGTGCTGGTGGGTTAGGGTTGCTGGAGACATGATACCGATTGCCAAAGAGAATCGGGGCCTTGCGGAACCAAGCGCGCTTTCTGCCTCACCCCGGTCCGTTCCCACTGGGAGAGGGAGCGACGAAGACTGCGGCTTTTCCGAACTTCCGGGCAGGAGCGGGGAGGAACTATTTTGCGGCCATGATTGGTCGTGGCGGGCGTGCGGGGGGACTGATCCACGCCCAGCACGCGGGTTGGCTTCCGAATGTGCGGGAGGAATCCAGCGACTGCGGCGCGCGGCGGGTTTCTTCGTCGATGGGGCGGTGGAAAGTTTCATTCTCTCGGAGGTTGGGGAGTGAGCGGGGTGTTTTCCCTCTCGCGTCGGGAGAGGCACGCGAAGTTGCGGAATAGGTAGGGTGCGTCGGATCCCAGCGCGCCGGTGGGGCGTTCGGATGTCGCGGGGGTGGCGGGGTGAGGACACCCGCGCCCTACCGGTCGAGGGTGGTTGAGAGACTGAGGTGGGTGGGCGGCGGATGGGAATAAGTCGTGGCGACGGTGGAGCCGAGTGGGGTTGCCGGGGCCGGGGATTTTCTGGTGTGCCGCCATGTGAACGGGCGGAGGTTAGGCACGCGGGTACACGGCGCAAAGTAAAATATGGCATCGGCAAGGGCTTCGTCGTGGCGCGCGGCGTTTACGCCGCTTCAGCGTCCGCACATCGCATCGCATTCGCACCCGCGCCGTCGCCCCACGCTGAAGCGGCATAGATGCCGCACGCCTCCGGCTCCCTCTCCTCCGTTCGGAACGGAGGAGAGGGGCGGGGAGAGGAGGCGCTCCGCCACGGGTGTGAGACCGCTTGCAGGGATGGAGCACCCCTCTCCCCGGCCCTCTCCCCGTTCGTGCCTCACGGGGCGAGGGAGACGGAGGCGCTCCTCGCGGCGGTGGACAAGACGCACGTCCACGATGTCCACGCCACGATGCTGCACCTGCTGGGCTTCGATCACGAGCGGCTCACCTTCCGCCACAGCGGCCGCGACGAGCGCCTGACGAACGTGGCGGGCCGGGTGATCCAGCGGGCGCTGGCGTGAGGCCGGCGTAGCGCAGGTTTCCAAACCTGCGCCGTGTGGACTTTTCTGAGCGCTTGAGGCTGAGGGGGGACGTTGGCAGACCGAGGCTCCGAACGCGTGGGGCGTTGCAGGTTGCCCATCACTCTGCCTCCCGCGGGCCGTCGGCCGAAGCCGGAACGGTCAGCGGACGGCGGGGCAATGCGGAGCGACCCGCAGCGGAATTCCCGCAGACTCAGGGCGACCACAGATGGGGAATTTGATCTGTGGGCTTTCTGAAACTGCGGGAGATTTTTTTGCATCAAGGTTGCGCCCCGCTGCCCGCAAGTGCACGGGGCGAGACGCCCCGTGAACTCGCAGCCGGGGCGGCTGCGGTACCCGGCACTGCGGTACCCGGCAATTGACGCGCCGCCGCTGCTCACTACGTTGCGGCGGCAGTTCTGCCCCTGTGCGCATCGCGTCCCAAACCCACTCCCAGCTCGCCGTCATTGGCGGCGGTCCGGCGGGGTTGCGGGCGGCGGAAGCGGCGGTGGCGGCGGGGTTGCAGGCCACGCTCTACGACGGCAAACCCTCGGTGGGCCGGAAGTTTCTCGTCGCCGGCCGGGGCGGTCTGAATCTCACACACGGTGAGCCGCTCGACCGCTTCATCACACGCTATACCGGCCCCGGCCAGCCGGCGGAAATCTGGCGCGAACTCCTCGCCGATTTCACGCCCGCGGACCTGCGCGCGTGGGCGACGGATCTGGGCGTGGAAACCTTCGAGGCCACGAGCGGACGTGTTTATCCAAAGGCGCTCAAGGCCGCGCCGCTGCTCCGGCGTTGGGTCGAGCGACTGCGAAGTCAGGGCGTCAGCTTTGCAATGAATCATCGCTGGACCACGCTTGCGCCCGGCCCGCCGTGGCGGCTCGGGTTTGCCAACGGCGCGACCGTCACCGCGGACGCGGTCATTCTCGCGCTTGGCGGCGGCTCGTGGGGCGAGACCGGCTCCGATGGTGGCTGGACCAAAATTCTCGAAACCCTCGGCATCGCCCACCATCCGCTCGCCGCGGCGAACTGCGGCTGGGAACACGCCTGGCCGCCCGAAGTCCTCGCCCGGGCCGAAGGCAAGCCGCTGAAAAATCTCCACGTCCGCGCGGGCGACGCCACCGCCGTCGGCGAGTTGCTCATCACCCGCTACGGCCTTGAGGGCGGGGCAATTTATCAACTCGGCGCGGCCCTGCGCGCGATGCCCGAGCCGGCCATCGCCATTGATTTCAAACCCACCTTCACCGCCGCCCGGCTCGTCGCGAAGATGCAGTCAGTGCGCCGCGATTTTCTGAACGAAGCCCGCATCCGCTGGCGTTTGGGCGACGCCGCGACGGCCATCCTCTCGCGCCAGTCGTGGACCGATGCCGAATCGCTCGCGCGCGAGGTAAAACACTGCGTCATCCGGCTCCTGCGTCCGCGCCCGATTGCCGAGGCGATCTCGTCGGCCGGCGGTGTGTGCTGGAGCGAGACCGACGCGACGCTGATGCTCAGAAAACTTCCGGGCGTTTTCGTCGCCGGCGAAATGCTCGACTGGGAAGCCCCGACCGGCGGCTACTTGTTGCAAGGCTGCTTCGCCACCGGCACCCGCGCCGCGCGATCCGCGGCGGCGTGGCTCGGGGGGGAGCGCGCGCACACGTCGTAGCCGCCGACGTGAGGAGGCGGGTTTTCGAGGCGCTCGCTTAGAGTTCGTCCGCCTCCTCACGTCGGCGGCTACGCTGGCGATGTCCGCCTCTTCAGGTCAGCGGCTACGATGGCCGCTCTCCACGACCACCGGGCCGGCCGCAAAAGTTTCGCTTCAAGCTCCCGCCCGTTGTTCCGATGACTGTTTCATGCACAAGCTTGCAAATCGTCTGGCCCGCACCGCACCCGCGTTGGTGACGCTCGACGGCCAGCCCGTGCGGATTCCCTTGCTGGAACAGCACAATCTCAAGGCGATCCGCGCGCACATTGAGCGCCTGGCCGCCGCGCAGGAGCGGGTGCTCTTCGCCTTCTTCGTCGATGGCTTTGCCGCGAGCGCCGCCGATGTCGAGAGCATGGGAGAAAATTTTGCCAGCATCCAGGCCAGCAGCATCGGCGCGGGTGATCTCGGCGGTCAGATGATCCGCGTGGCCCGCGCGCAGACCCTCGCCCTGCAGGTCCGTGTCGAAGCCGCGCAATGGCTGGTGCTCATCAATGACTGGCCCATCGTCGAGCGCATCTGGTGGGAGCTCGCGCCGGATTTCAAAGCGCCGATCCTCGGCCTGGGATTCATCCGCGACCTCGGCGTCAGCACCGGCGAAACCACCGGCGATCTCGGCAAACGCCTCCCCGCCCATTGGCGCGAACTGGCCACGATCCAGCACGTCATCGAAGACCGGCTCGCCAATCGCGACCCGATCGGGCTGTCCAGCGCGCTCGAATACCGGCTGGGTCCGTGGCTCTCGCAGCTAGCTTATTACCTGGCGCGGATGGATGAGGCGGAGGGGGAGGGAACTAGTAATTAGTGATTAGTAATTAGTGGGCCGCGCGCCGTGTTCCGGGGGCAGAGTCTGAAATCTGAAATCTCAAATTTGAAATTTGAAATTGGCGATCAGCAGCCAGTACGGGCAAACGCCTGCGATTTCTCGCCACCGCCACCATCCCATCCGCCAACTTTCCAACTCCTCCGCCCCTCAACCCTTGACACTCCCCCTCCCATTACCTCTCGCACGGCTGTGAATCCTGCTCCTCGCGCCGGCTCCCCGGCAACACCGTCCGCCACGCCCGCGTTGGGTTTTGCCCTCGGCGCTGCGGCGCTGGTGGTGCTGGCCTTGCTGGTCGGATTGCTCGGCACCGGCTGCGCCACCGACGGGTTCTCCGCGAAGGCATTGTCCGCGAAACTCCCCTTTGACAATCCCTTCTCCGACACCACGCCCGACCGCGTCATCGGCCCGAGCTATCGCCTGAGCAATGTCCACGTCCACCCGTCCGACCGCCTCGCACAGGTGCGCCGGGTGGTGTTGTTGCCGATGACGCTCAGCGATGATGCGAGCACGTCGTCCGCCGGCCGCGACACGCTGCAGCCGCTACTGATCTCCGAACTCGGCAAGACCAAGCATTTTGAAGTGATCCAACTCACCAGCGCGCAGCTCAAGCAGTGGACCGGCCGCGCCGAATGGACCGCCGAAGACCCGATCCCGCCCGACGCCCTCGGCCGTATGCGCGAGGAAACCGCCGCCGACGCCGTGCTCTTCGCGCGCCTCACCCAGTTCCGCGCCTACCAACCGATCGCCGTCGGCTGGAGCCTCAAGCTCGTGTCCTTGGTGGACGCCCGCATCCTGTGGTCGGTGGACGAGATCTTCGATGCCGGCGAACCCACCGTCGTCAACGCCGCCCGCCGCTATTATCTCGAACACCAGGCCGACGACTCGGCGCTCGGCGATTCCCGCGCGATGCTCAACTCGCCGCGCCGCTTCGGCCGCTACGCCGCCCATGCCACGTTTGCCAGCCTGCCCCCGCGATGAATCCACTTCGCCACTTTTTCTCTAAACCTTTCCGTGTTCGTGCCGATTAACCTTTAGCAATTGTTCATCTTGGACTGGAACTGCCACCCATTTTGAAAGTCGTTATGCAAATCAATACCAACTATCACTTCAGTCCGGTCGAAGGCGTCAACGCCGTTCGGCCCGTCGCCGCCAAATCCGCCGTGGGGCCTGCCCCCGCCACCGAGGATGTCGCCTCGTTCCCCAACGCCACCGCGCTCAACCAAGCCCTGGCACAGACGCCCGACATCCGCGCCGACAAAGTGGCGCGCGCCAAGGAGCTGGTGAAACAGAGCGATTATCCCCCCGCCGAAATGGTGAAGAAAATCGGCGAACTGCTGGCCGGCCACCTGTCCAATCGGTGACGCGTAAGCGCACCCTTCCGGACGCATCTCGTCTGCCGCCATGTCCGCCCGCCCCACGCCCTGGCAATCGTATCGGCAAGTCGCCGCCCGCACTGCGCCGCCGGGACAGTTGGTCCTGATGCTTTTCGAGGGAGCCATCCGTTTTTTGGAGCAGGCGAAACTCGGCTTTGCCAGCGACGATCCCCTCGAGTTCAACCTCACCATCAGCAACAACGTCATCCGCGCCCAGGACATCATCAACGAGCTGAACCTCTCGCTAAACATGCAGGAAGGCGGCGCCTTCGCCACCAACCAGCGCCGTCTCTACCACTATCTGGACTGGCGGTTGCAGGAGAGCAACCATCACAAAACCCAGGCGGGCATTGACGAAACCATCGGCCACCTCACCATCCTGCGCGATGCTTGGGCCGAGATGCTCCGCACTTTCAATCCGCACGGCGCGGCCTCCGAGCACCAGCCGGCGTTTGCCGGGGCCAGTGCGTAATTTGCAGTTGCAGGCAATTTGGAATCAGCCGGATTTCGCGCCATGACCGCCCAGGAGCAGTTGACCCGTTTGTATGAAGAATGGCGTTGCCTGTCCGAGGGCGAAGCCGAATCCATCCGCGCCGAAGCGTGGCCGCGGCTCGCGGGAATCCAAGACCACAAGGCCGACCTCCAGCGCCAGATCATCGCCGCCTCGGAACCCTTCGAGACCGAACTGGCCTGCGCCCAATCCGCCGGGCGCGCCGTGGAAAACCCCTTCCGCCTGATCGTGCAGGAACTCATCCTCCTCGAGATCCGCAACGCCGAAATCCTCGCCGAAAAGCGCCACGCCGCCGAACGCGAACGCGCCGAACTCGACCGCTCCTCGCAAAATCTCCGGCTCGTCCAGCGCTCCTACGGCCGGCCTCTCGACTCCGCTTGGCAGAGTTATTCCTGAGCCGTCCGGCCGTTCCGCCGCCTTTCCTTGGAGCGTTGGGCTTCAGAACCAGCACGCCCGCAAGGTTGGAAAGGAGGAACAGAAAACTCGCAGTCCAACCCCGGATTCAAACGACCGCCAGCGAGCCTCGCTCACCCATACGGCTGGCGGGATGTCGCTGTCTTGCGAATGCGCGCCACGCGCCCGGCAATGCCATCCGGCAACCGAAACCGCTTCCGCACACTCGCCGCCGCCACGCCAAGCTCGCCGAGCCATTCCCATCCGCTGCCGGTGACCAAATTGGCCGCTGCCGCCATGATTTCACCAGCCTCCGGCAGACCAGCGGCGTGCAACTGCGCCGCAGTCTCCAAGGTGAACTCCCGCAGTGCGCCGGGGGACGAAAATCTCTCGCTGGATGAGTTGTTCATGATTGGCCGGGTGACGGTTCTTCCGACCGCGTTTTTTGTGGTACCATCGGCTGTTTTTCAGGCTGCCCGAGCGTGAATGAAAACCGGGTGGAGCACACGGCCCGCGCCGGTGAAATCAACGCCTTCGCCTGAAACCATATTCCACCGCCCCGTCACTTCCGTGCCCGCGCCGCCGTCTCGTCCAGCACCTTCCGCACGGTCTGCACCAACTGGAGATTGTCGAACGGTTTGGAGATAAAATCCGCCGCGCCCGACGCCATCGCCCGTTGCGATTCCTCCTCCGCGTAGCCGCCGCTAAGCACCACCACCGGCAGGCCCGGCGACCGCGCGCGCAGTTGCGCCATCGCCTCCCAACCGCTCAGGCCTGGTAGATTCACGTCCATCAACACCAGGCTCACCGGCGTCGGCGCCGTTGCAAACACCTGCAGCGATTCCTCCCCGCTCCCCGCCTCGATAATCTGATAGCCGCGATACCCCAGCACCGCCCGCATCAACAGCCGCAGCGGCTGCTCGTCGTCCACCACGAGAACCGTCTCCGTCCCATCCAGCCCGCCGCCCGCCGCGGCCAGCGAGCTTTCGGTTTGCGGGGCGGGACCGGCCGCCTGATCCGCACGCGGCAGGAACACGCGGAACTCCGTCCCGACTCCCGGCCGCCGTTCCACCTCAAGCCAGCCGCCGTGCCCCACGCTGATGCTGTCCGCGATGGACAAGCCCAGGCCGCCGCTCTTCGCCGCGTCCCGCGCCTCCGCGGTGCGCGCGCTCAACGCCCCCAGCGCCGCGAGCCCCTGCCCCGGTCCCAGCCCGCTCACGGCCAGCACCACGAAATCGCCCGCCGGATTCTCCGCCGGCCCCGGCGGCGGCACCGCCACATTTTCCAGACGGATGATGATCTCGCCGCCCTGCGCCACCGCCTCGCGCGCCGTGAGGCAGAGATTGAACAGCATCTGCAAAATCTGATTCGCGTCCGCCGCCACCGACCACAATCCCGCTGGCGCGGGCACCCACCGCATCGAGACATCCACGCCAATGCTGCGGCGCAACAACACGAAGACCTCGCCGACCAATCCTTCCAAATCCAGCGGTACCCGCCGCGGCTCGGACTGGCTGCTGAACGTCTGCAACTTCCCCACCAGGTCCGCGCCGCGCCGCGCGCTCGCCAACGCCAGTTCGGCATTTTCGCGCAGGTCCGCCGGAAAATCTTTCGCCGTCTGGAGCAGGTCCAAATGCGACAGGATCGCCGCAAAGATGTTGTTGAAATCATGCGCCACCCCGCGCGCCAGCAGGCTGATCGCCCGGTTCTTGTCCGCCTGCAACAAGGCCGGATCCATCGCCGGTGCAGGCGTCGTCCCCGCCCGTTCCCTGTTCACGCAACAGCCCGCCAGGAAGAAACCCTCCGCGCCCGTCAGGGGCAGCACCACGATCTCCAGCCACCGCACCTCGCCGTTCTTGTGCTGGAACGGCTGGGTCTGCCGCAGCTCCCCGCGTTCCCGCAACGTCACCGCATGAACTGCCGCCTGGGGATGAAATGACTCCGGACAAAACCCCCACCAATTTCGGCCCACCGCCTCCGCCGCGGCATAACCGGACACGCTCTCCGCGCCCGCGTTCCATCCTGACACCAAGCCAGCGGCGTCCAGCGTCACCGCCACGCCAGCGATCGCATTTAGAATGTCAGCGGAAAGCTTCACCACTTTTGTCGCGCGGAGTCTCCGCCAGCTTTTGCGCCGTGCGCAAATAAATAATCCCCAAGCCCCGCCAGTTTCCGCGCCACCCTTCCCACCGCCCGACTCGAAGCGATCAAGCGAGCTCCGAGAAGCGAAAGATGCCCGTGGGAATGGCCGGCAGCGTGACCGTGTCGGTGCCGTCGCCAACACCGGGAGTGCTGCAGAAACACGACGACAACCGAGCGGCGGAGCCGCAACACAAGCGGAGCGCGACCGGTCCCCGGCCGCAGCGGCAGCATCGGAGCCGGGGCGCTTGGTTTTTCTCGCGCCGAAGCAGGTGCGGAGCCGCTGCGGGCGGGGACCGCCCGCGCGCCAGAACCTGCGCGCCACGCGGATTTCCCGTGCTGCGAACGGCGCTCCCAGCCCGCCGCCAATGCGTCACCTTCCCATTCCCCTCCCCAAAATTCCCCGACCCAACTGGCCGGTGTTCACCGTTTGTGACGGCCCCAGCCCACGCCATCGCAATCCCTCTCCCCCTCAGTCGCGCCGTCGCGACGACAGAAACGCCAGACAGCCGAGCCACGCGCCCACGCCGACGGCCACCAGTCCGAGGCCCAATTCCAGCACGCCCGGCCGGCCATCGCCGCGCAGCAGCAGCACGCCCACCAACCCGAGCAGCAGCAAATCCGCAACGAGCAACGGCAGTTGCAACGACCGCCCACCCACCGGCGCGCCCGACGTCGCCGCCAGCGCGCTCGTCACCACCGCCGGCATGTTCGGTCCCGTCGCTCCAGCCGCAGCCTGTGCCGGCGCCGACACCGGAACAGTTGCCGTCGCAGTCGCGGTCGCCGTCGCGTTGTTTTCGCGCGACACCCCGCCCGTTCCGGTCCCGCCGCGCCCGTTCCCGCCGCGCAACAACGCACCCACTCCGGGCGTCAGCGGAGCCGCGGCTCGCGGCACTTCGTCCGCGGCTGCTGCCGCCGGGGTCGTCGCGGGCGCGGCTTCCGTCCCGAGCAGATTGCCGAGGCCGCGCCCGAGCACCGTTTTCGCCGGCCGCGTTGGTGGGGATTCCATCATGGCTCCTCAAACAAATACTCGAGGTCCGTCTGCGACAGACTCCGTGCAAACCCTTCTTCACCGAGCACGTCGGCGATGGTCTGCGCCTTGCGTTGCTGGAGGTCGTAGATTTTCTCCTCGACCGTGCCCGGCGCGATCAGGCGGTACGCATTGACCGTCTGCGTCTGGCCGATGCGATGCGAACGGTCGATGGCCTGCGCCTCGACCGCCGGATTCCACCACGGATCGTAGAGCACCACGTAGCTGGCATTGGTCAGGTTCAGCCCGGTGCCCGCGGCGCGCAGGCTCAGCAGGAAGACACACGGATTCGGATCGTTTTGGAACGCTTGCACCACCTCCTGTCGCTCCTTCGTCATGCCGGTGAGCAGGTGAATCGGAATCTGCCGCGCGACGCACTCGGCCTCGAGCAGCTTGAGCATTTGTACAAATTGACTGAACACGAGCACCTTGTGTCCCTGCGCCAGCAACGGCTCGAGCAGCTCGAACAACGTGTCCGTCTTGCCGGACGCCGTGTCGCTGCCGACGAGCTGCGGATGACAGCAGATCTGCCGCAGCCGCGTGAGCGCCGCGAGCACGTGCATCCGGCTTTTCGCCACGCCCTGCTGCGCGACGGCCTGCTGGATTTGCTCCCGGCTGCGACGCAGCTCGGCCAGATACAACTTCCGCTGGTCTTCGCCCAGATCGCAGTCGCGCCGCACCTCGATGCGGTCGGGCAAATCCTTCGCGACCTGTTGTTTCAAGCGCCGGATCATCAGCGGCCGCAACTTCGCCGCGAGCCGCCGCCGGCCGATGCGCTGCTGCCCCACCGCCGCCTCGTCCGTGCCGCGCGGCTCATAGACCTCGATGAACTTCTCCTGCGTGCCCAGATAGCCGGGCTGGATGAAATCCGTGATGCTCCACAGATCGAGCAAGCGGTTCTCCAGCGGCGTGCCCGTGAGACACAGGCGCTGGTCGGACTTGAGCTGCTTGACCGACACGGTGACTTGGGCGCTCGGGTTTTTGATGAACTGCGCCTCGTCGAGAATGACCACGCTGAACTGAAATTTCTGCAGCGCCTCGAGATCGCGCCGCAACAGCGCGTAGTTCGTCACGATCAAGTCGTGCTGCGGGATTTGTTTGCGCAGGTTGTGCCGCGCCGCGCCGCTCTCAAGCACGAGCGTCTTGAGATGCGGCGTGAAGCGCTCGGCCTCACGCCGCCAGTTGTGCAGCACCGACGCCGGACAGATGACCAGCGCGGGCTTGCGCTCGTGACCCTTGCGTTCGCGCAACCACGTCAGCCACGTCAGCGTTTGCAGCGTTTTCCCGAGGCCCATGTCGTCCGCCAGGATGCCGCCCAGCTTCGCCTCGGTGAGATGACAGAGAAACTCGAAGCCCTCGCGCTGATACGGCCGCAGCTCGGCCTGCACCCGCGCGGGCAGCGCCACCGCCGGCACCGCCTTGAAATTCGCCAGCCGCTCGCGCAGCGCGACGATCTCGGGATTCGCGGCGAACTTTTGAAAACCGTTTTCATCCAGATGCGCCACCTGGTTCAGGTTCACCCGCTGCGGCACCGCGGCGAGATTGTCCACGCCCAGGTCCGCCATCGCCTCGTGCGCGGTCGAGACCGCGCGGCTGTCCAGCTCGACCCAGCCGGCGTCGGGCAGGTTCACGAACCGCCCCGTCGCGCTCTGCAACCGCTGCAAATCCGCCGGGCTGAGCTTCAGCCCTTCCTGTTCCCACTCGGCCGAGACGGTGAACCAGTCGATCCCGCTGCTGCGCACCACAATTTGGGGCCGCAACTGCCGCGGCGTGAGGAACAGCCGGTGAAACGCGGGATTGCCCAGATATTGCGCACCCGTCGGACGCTTCGACCACTGCTCGGCCAGCGAACTGAGAAAGGTTTCGTTCGCGTCGCCCACCCACACGCCCGGCTCCGACGTGAACCAATCGAGCCGCCGCAACCACGCCGCCGCCTCGTCCAGCCGCGGGTCCTCGAGCACCTGCGGCTGCGGGTTGCCGCCACCGCTGGGGTCATGGCCGCCGTTCGTGCCGTTCGTGCCAGTGGTGCCGTTGCCGATCACCGGCTCCGGCAGCCATTCGCGGCCGTTCCATTGCCACAGGCTTTGATCCCGCTCGCTGCGGGCCAGCAGCCGGAGCCGCACCGTGGCGTCGCTCATCTCGAACAAAAACTCCGGCGTCGCCGGATGGACCACGCACAGCTCCTCCCATTGCTTTCCGGTCGCCGCTTGGGTCCGCCGCAGGTTCATCCGGAGCCGCGCACTCAGGCGCGTGACCGGCACCGCGGGCGACTGCGACCAATGACTGAGCAACGCCTCGGGCGGCGCATTGCGCAGCAGATAAAACGCACTCCCCACCAGCACCAGCGGCGGTCGTCCGCCAAAGAACCGCGCCTCCTCCAGCGCGTGCTCGGTGCCGTCCGGCAGCGTCAGCCGGTGCGTGAACTGCAGCCCGATGTCGCGCGGATCCAGATGCGGTTTCAGAAACACCACCTCGCCGTGGAAACTCGCGGGCGTGTGCTGCGCGACCAGTTCAATCCGCGGGTAATGCCCCCAGCGCACCAGCCATTGCAGCAACTCCGCACCCGTCAACGTGAGCTCCTCCACCTCGCCATCCCGTCCTTCAAAAATCTGCGCCAGCCATTCGAGAAACTCCCAGTCCGCCGGCGCGAACAACTCCTGCTCGTGCGTCGAGCGCGTCGTCAGCTCGACCAGCTCCGCGACCGTGCGCCCCTTCTCGCCCGAACGCGGCCGGAACAAATTGAACCGCACCGCCAGCGTGTGCAGCGCCGAATCCGCCGCCGGCCGTACTTCGCCCAGCACCCGCAGCGACGCGCGCGGCCCGTCCAGATGCGCCGGCGCGGGCGGGAACATCCAGTGCTCCATCACCTCCAGCACCTTCTGCTCCTGCTCGGCCTGCTCCTGCTCGGCGAACCGCTCGAGATTCGCATGGCCATTCAGCTCCGTCGGCACCGGCCGTTTGGCGCGCAGAAAAACCGCCGCCAACGCCTCGAGCCGCTCGTTTCCACGCGCCGCCAGCACCCGCGGCCACCAGTCCTGCGCCGTGAAATCCTTCCGCGACAGCGACAGTTTTTCGAAATAATCCTCGAGCAGCAGCCACGCCCGCTGCCCGTCCGCACAGGTCGAAAAAATCCGCAAAAGCTCTGCGCGCGCCGCGACCTTCTCCTTCGAGTCGGACAGCTCGCGCCGCAAATCCGCCAGCGCGCCATAGGTCTGCGACAGCACCGAGTGGTGCGCGTCGTACTTCGTCGTGGCCAGGCGCGGGGCCTTGCCGTTCTTGGTCGAGATTTTTGCCATGTTACTAAATTGATACACTGCTCCGGCCGGTCCGGGCGGGTGATCTCCGCCCGGTAGTTTTCCAATGCGAAACGCGCCACCCGCTCCCCGGGCGACGGCTGCCTCCCTGCCTCAGACCTTGCCAATCCATTTCCGGTCCTCCCACACCGCCTTCAGCGACGTGAGATTCCGCCCGTCAAAAATGTTCCCCGCCGCCGCGCCCAGCCGCCCGCGCTTCAGGTTGTTCCACGCGTCGCTCGCACTGATCGCCACAAACTGCAGCACGCTCGGGTCGCGGTAGCAGTCGATCATGCACCGGGTGCAGCCGTCGCGGATCAGCTTGCCCTGGTCGAATTCGTAAATATTGCACATCGGCGTCTCCCAAAAATGGCAGCGATACAGATTCAGATTCCAGTCCAGGTAGAAATACTTGTGGCCACCGAGACAGCCGAACTTCTCCTTCTCCCCGCGCAGATGCCGCTGCATCTCGTCCAGCGACTCGGTCGGATTCACCACCGGAAAGCCGCTGTTCCGCTTCATCCGCTTGATGTTCTCGAACAACGCCAGCAGCTCGTCCCGGTTGAAATTCACCAGCCCGCTGTCGCTGAAACTCAGGTAGCTGCTCTGCAACGCCGTCAGCGGATAGCTGAACGTGCAGCTCGTGAAACCCACCGTCTCCAGAAACTCCGGCAGCTTCTCGTAATCCTCGATCAACCGGCTGGCCGTGATGCTTGCCGTCGTCTGGATGCCCACCGACCGGAAATACTCGTTCGCCCGCTTGATCTTGCGGCACACCGCGGGCAGCCCGCGGTTCTGCTCATGCTTCGCCACGTCGTGCGCATCAATCGACATGATCACGCTCGTCAGCCCGTCGCCAGCCAGTTCGCGCATGTTCGTCTCATTCCACAATCCGCCGTTCGTACAGAGCATCGGGTGAATCCCGCGCTCCGCCGCATACCGCACCATCGCCCGCAAATCCCGATGCACCATCGGCTCGCCCCCGACGAACAGCAGGTAGCCGATGTGATTGCGCACGCTGATGTCGATCACGTCCCGCGCCTCCTCGAGCGTCACGCTCCGCCGCGCCTTGGGATCAAACTTCGACCGCGCGAACCCGCAGAAGCCGCAGTCCGCATTGCAAATATTGGTGATCGCAAACTGGAGATACCCCGGCCCGCCATGCTCCAGCACCTCGCCGAGCAGCCGGAACAGCCCCTTCTTCGGCCGGACCACCGGCTGGGAAAACTCCGCCGGCCAGCGCGCCGCAGTGGCGGCAGACGGGGCGGCAGGGGTGGGTGAAGCAATGGCGCTCATTCCAAAATTTGCTGAGCATCCGACACGTCCACCCTGTGTTTGTCAGCAACGAAAATGGTGCGTGTCGGAATTCGGGCGCCGGAAAAAAACTATCCGCCAAAACCTCGCCGCGCTTAACTGCGGTCAGCAAAACCAACCATGAGCCTCCGCACCGAACATCTCGCCCGTTGCGTCCAGACCTTGGAAACATCGCTGTCCCGGCTGAAGTCCGCGCCGGTCGGCAGCATTGATTACGAGATTTACCGCAACGCTGTGGTGAAAGGATTTGAACTCACCCTCGAAACCGCGGGCAACCTGCTCCGCCGGGCGATCAAAGATTTCGTGGGCAATCCCCGCGCCGTGGATGAACTAACCTACAAAGATGTTTTCCGCCACGCTGCCAAACACGGCCTGCTCGAACCGGCGCTGATCCAGCGCTGGTTCACTTACCGCGACAATCGCAACGACACCGCGCACGATTATGGCGTCGCCTTTGCCGAGGCAACCCTGCGGCTGCTCCCCGGCTTTATCGCCGACGCCCGCACACTCGAAACCATCCTCCGGGAAAAACTGGGCCATGCCGAAACTTGATCTGCCGCCCGCCTGGCTGCGCATCGTTCGGGAGCTGCTCGCCACGCACGTCCCGGATGCCGTCGTGTGGGCCTATGGCAGCCGCGTCACCGGCGGCTCGCATCCCGGCAGCGACCTTGATCTCGTGCTGCGTCATCCGAGCGATCTTCGCGCGGAGCATTCCCAGCGGCACCAACTGCTCGAGGCGTTCTGCGAGAGCGACCTTCCCATCCTCGTGGAAGTCCACGATTGGGCGCGCCTCCCGGAGAGCTTTCACCGCGAAATCGCGCGCGCGCACACGGTCGTGCAGGAGCACGCGCACGCGGTCACGGGGCAATGAACACGTCATCCGCAGCGCACCGAACTGCTGATTTGAAAGGAATGAGCATTTTGCCGGGAAGGTGCCGCAAATCATCCGAGGCGAACAAACTAGCGCAAATAGTGAATCTATATTTGCACTAAATGCTAGCTTTTGGCTGAATCTGTCTGTGATCGCCTCCAAAGCCGAGTTGTTCGCCGTGCTCCGCCAGTACAATCCGTGGTGGGGGGGCGGGCGTTTTCCTGACTTACCGTCGTGGCGGCGAGCGGCGTTTCGGGAGATTGCGGCCTGGGCGGAGAACCCGCCGGCGGGTCGGGCGCTGCTGCTGAGCGGGGCGCGGCAGGTGGGGAAGACGACGCTTTATCTCCAGGCGATTGACGAGTTGCTCAATCGCGGCGTCGCCCCGACGAACATCCTGTACGCCACGTTTGACCATCCGCTGCTGAAGCTCATCGGGCTGGATGCGCTGCTGCAGTTGTGGCGCGAGTTTGAGCCGGTGCGCGCGGGGCCGGAGTATTTGTTCCTCGACGAAATCCAGGTGGCGAAGGACTGGCAGACGTGGCTGAAGCATCAGGTGGATTTCGAGAAACGCCGGCGCATCGCGGTAACTGGCTCGGCAACGCCGCTCGTGGCGGAAGGTCAGGAGTCGGGCGTGGGCCGCTGGCAGACCATCCGGCTGGCGACGTTGTCGTTCTTCGAATACCTGCAAATCCGCAAGCTGTCGGTGCCGCCGCTGCCCGCGGTGGGTTCGTTGCTGGAGTTGTTTGCGTGGAAGCCGGCGCAGTTCACGCGCTGGGGCGAGGAGGGGCGTCCGCTGGTCGGGCTGTTTCACGAGTATCTGCTGCGAGGTGGATTTCCGCAGAGCGCCATCGTGGAGAGCATCCATCTGGCGCAAAAACTCCTGCGCGAAGACATCGTGGACAAGGTGCTGAAGCGCGACATGACCGCGCTGTTCGGCGTGCGGCGGGTGCTGGAGCTGGAGCAGGTGTTTCTTTACCTGTGCCTGCACGACGGCGGTCTGCTGAACCTGCCGGAACTGTGCTCGAGCCTGCAACTGAAGCGGCCCACGGTGGGGAGCTTCATCGAACTGCTGGAGAGCACGCACCTGATTCACCGGCTGCTGCCGTTCGGCTATGGGAAGCAGGTGCTCCGGGCGCGGGCGAAGATTTACCTCGCCGACGCGGCGATCGCCCCGAGCGTGCTGCTCAAGGGCAAGGCGCTGCTGGAGGATCCGGATGCGCTCGGGCGCGCGGTGGAGACGGCGTTTTTCAAACACGTTTTCACGCGCTACTACGCGCGCAGCGTCGGCTTTTCCTACTGGCGTGGGAAACAGGATCGCGAGGTGGACATCATCGCGGATCTCGACGGACGCCTGGTGCCGTTCGAGGTGAAGTATCGGGCGCCGCAACACACGGGCGTGGGCGATTTGAAAGGGATGGTTGGTTTCTGTGCCGAACACAAAATCGAAACCGGCTACGTCATCACGCGCGAGATGACCGATTTCCAAGTGATGAAAATAGACCGCGACGGCGCCAAGGCGCGTCTGCTCAAAATCCCCGCCCCGCTCGCGTGTTACTGGCTGGGGCGCTCGGAACTCGAGTCGGCGAATCGAACGGAGCCATGAGCCGCAACGAAACCAGCGCCGATAACGCCGCCCGCGAATAATTTCGCGAACCGGGCCACGCGGTCGGGCACGGGCCACAGCTCGCTTCGAGGGAGGCGGTGCGGAAGCTGGCGTTGCGAAATGCGTCAGGAGTGCATGGAGGTTTGGTCCCCGGGGTTTCGGATGAAAAACCTTCTCGCCGGTACTGCCCACTGCTTCGCTCTGCGCCCGCGGCTGTCGGCGCGGCCCATCGCCGCTCACCGCACCGCGCGATGCGACTCATTCAAGCCGCGCTCACTCGGAACATTTCCCGGCGTCGCGCCGAGCAGTTCCAGCGCTTCGCCGATCAGATACAACGAACCGGTGATGAGCACGAAGGGCGCGTCAGCCGCGCGGCGCAGGGCGTCGGGCAGGGAATCGCACACCACGATCTCGGCGGCCGGATTGGCGGCGCGGCAGGGCGCGAGCAGGTCCGCGGCGGCGAGGGTGCGTTCGTTCTGCACCGGCGTGAGCAGGATGCGGCCGGCCAGCGGAGCGAGGATCGCGCACATTTCGGCGGAATCTTTGTCGCGCAAGATGCCGAGCACGAGGGTCGGGCATTCCCCGGGGAAATGCTGCGCGTGCGCGGCGCGCAGGCTGCGGGCGCTGTCGAGATTGTGCGCGCCATCGAGCAAGATGCGCTGCGTGCCGCGCCGCAGCAGTTGCAGGCGCCCCGCCCACACGACTGTCGCGAGTCCCTGTCGGATCGCCGTCTCTGACACCGAAATCTGAGCGCCGACGGCGCGCACCGCGGCCAGCGCCACCGCGGCGTTGAGCCGCTGGTGTTCGCCGAGCAGCGCCAGTTCGATGTCCTCCAGCGGCGGGCGACGGGCATCGTCCGCCGTCACCAACGTGAGCGGCGCGTGTCGGCGGGCGGCGGTTTCCGCAATCACCGCGCGAGCTTCGGGCGACGCGGCGGCGGTGATGACGGGCACGCCTTCCTTGATGATCCCGGCCTTTTCCGCCGCGATCTCGCGCAGCGTGTGACCCAGCCAGTTCTGGTGATCGAGGCCGATGGTCGTGATGACGCTGGCCAGCGGCGTGACAATGTTCGTGGCGTCGAGCCGTCCGCCGAGGCCGGTTTCCCAGATGACCAGATCGCAACGCTGCTCGGCGAAATAGCGCAGC